>JAZKBH010000178.1:1404-34342 GCA_040388725.1 Verrucomicrobiota bacterium | reverse complement strand
AGCGATGCGCGGCCATGCTTCTGTTTTCTCTCAAAATTAAGGCCGCGCATCGCTTGGCCCTCCCGATTCTAAATTCCTAATGCAAAATTTGGGTTTAAGGGAAGGTTGCTTCTAAAGAGAAAATTTTTCTCAAACGAAGGATCAGATTTAAGAGAGATTTTGCGTTTCAACCCATCGAACTGCATGACGAACTAAGGCAGAGCCATCGGGAAGCTCGAGTTTCGCTTTAATATTCGCACGATGAGCTTCCACTGTTTTGGTACTTAAATGAAGCTGAGTGGCGATTTTTCCCGTCGCCATTCCTTGGCCAATTAATTCAAAAATTTCAAACTCTCGATCGGTCAATTTTTCGATTGGAGAATTTGTTTTTCCATTTTTTTTATTGGAAAGCATTTCTAGTACACGAGATGACATCTGTTCACTGACATAGATTTGACCGCCCAAAACCCATCGAATGGCGGAAAGGAGTTTGGCCGGACCAGCCCCTTTCATCACGTATCCCCGGGCTCCCGCTCGAAGCGCTCGATCCGCATACAGAACCTCGTCATGCATCGAGACAACGAGAATTAACATCTTGGGATGCAATACCCCTAAGTCTTTGATGAGCTCAATCCCATTTCGACCGGGTAAAGAAATATCCGTGATCACCAGATCGGGCTGCTTTTCAGCAATGATGGTGAGGGCAGCACTTACATGTTCCGCTTCACCACAGATCTCGAGGTCCGGTTCATTTCCAATCAACTGGACAAATCCCATACGAACCATCGGATGATCATCGACGACCAGAATCTGCTTTTTTAACGGTTTCGGGCTTTTGACGGCTAGACTTTTTTTTGAAATCTTTTTTTCCGATTTAAAAAGAGAAGTGTTTTTATTTTTTGATTTCATCTTTTTTATCCAATCGGCAGGTGATACTGGTTCCTTTGGTCGGCTTCGAAGAAATTTCCAGTTCAGCGCCGATCAGCTGGGCGCGATAAGTCATAAAGCGTAAGCCTGTTTTTTCGGTGATGAAGGTGGAATCCATATTAAAGCCCTTCCCTTTATCCTGAATGCAGACTTTCCAAAATTTTTTCTCTTCTGAAAGGGTCACCACCAGCGTGTTGGAACGACTGTGTTTCACTGCATTATTTACACCCTCCTGGGTGATCCGATAAAACTGAGTGGCGATATTCGGATCTTGAATACGCACGGGAGTTTTGCAAACAAACCGAGTCTTCATGGAAGAAACGGAAGGAATGCCCAAAATCATCTCTTCGAGCGCTACGGCGAGGCCTTCGCTCTCCAGAGGAACAGGGGAGAGACCATGGGACATGTGGCGAACATTGGAGATCACTTTTTGAATTTGATCGGATACCACTCCCAGGGTCTTGAATAGAGGATGTTTTTCTTTTTTTAATTTTTCCGCAATGGAGTAAAGCGAATAATCGAGAACGGTTAATTGCTGGCCGAGATCATCATGAAGATCGTGTCCAATCCGACGTTGTTCTCGTTCTGTCGTTTCCAGGACTTCCCGTTCTAATCGCTTTCGTTCCGAGATATCGATATGGGAAACCACCGCCCCTTTTCGATTGCCGACCAGCGGGGTGACTGACATTAAAAACCATTGTTTTTTGTGGGGAGAATGACAGGGATACTCGACATAAAAACGGGTTTCAGTCCCTTTCAACACCGACTCGATTCCTTGGAGAGCATGACGAGCTCCCTCCGCATTTTGTCGCACCGCTTCGCGACAGACCTTAAGATAGTCGTCATCTACGCCCATTCTAGAAAGTGTCGTTATACCGTTTTTTTGCGAAAACTCGTTCCACGCATCGTTCGTCGAGATGATTTTTCCCTCTTGATCTAAAACCGCAATATGAGCAATGAGAGAATTGAGGACAGACTGGCGAAGATTATCGCTTTCCTGCTTTGCGGCTTCCGCCTCCACCAGCTTTTTTTTCTGCGTCAATTGTTGGAGCGCGTGACGGACAACGGTTGGAAGGCGGGAAATAAAATTGATATCTTTAACCAGATAGTCCATTGCACCGGACTTCATCATTTCCACGGCGACGCGTTCATCCCCTTGACCTGTGATGACGATAAAGGGAACTTTCAGATCCAGCGTAGAGAGCTGTTGAATTAAATCCTTCGCAGAAAAATCCTGAAGTTTTAAATCTAAAAGCAGAAGATCGATGGGATTCTTCTTCAACCAAGAAATGGCTTCCGCTCCGGAGCTGAGGACCGTCGCGGGAATTTTTTCTTGCTGCAAAATTTTTTGAATCAGACGCAGTAGGCCTACATCATCATCGACAATCAAAACTTTTGTGGATGAAAAAGGCATAAAGAATCTGGAGGTCTAATCTTGCTAAGGAACTTCGACGAGGCCGATATAGAGGCCGAGATTTTTGATTGCATCGACAAATTTGTCGTGAATCACCGGTTTGACGATATATCCGTTACAGCCCAACTCATGGCATCGCATCACCTCACGGGGATCATCCGTGGTGGTGAGCATAATCACGGGCATCTTTTTTAAGGCCTCATTGTTTTTGATCTGCCGAAGCACCTCCACCCCGTCAATCTGGGGCATGCGAATATCTAACAGCAGAAGATAAGATGATCCGTCTTTGAGTGAGGCCTCTTTTTCATTTAAAAAGAAATCCAGAACTTGTTGTCCATCTTCAAAATATTTCATCACATTTTGAAGACCTGACCGTAAAAAGTTCTTTTGAATGAGCCGGGCATGTCCTGCGTCATCATCAGCAATCAAAATAGTAACTTCTTTTTTCATAGATTGCTGATTTATTGTTATCTCCTCTATGAATAAAACTTTTTAGGAAAAATATAGTCTTTTTTATTCACTTTTTCGAAAAACTGTAGGGAAGTTTTCCGACGTCCGTGAAAATTTCATAGAATTTTTAAAATAATCGCCAAATATCAAGCGCCGTCAATTTTGTTTTTTCTCTAATCTTATAGATCTTGGATTTGAGATCTATTTATCGAAAACTTCTTACTACTTGGGAAGGGAGACAAAAAAGGTACTTCCCATTCCGGGAGTGGATTCGACATGAATTTTACCATGATGGCGTTCGAGAATTCGTTGGGAAATGGTCAAGCCGAGACCTTCCCCGATTCCTTTGGACGGATTCAAACGATGAAATATTTCAAAAATCTTTTTCTGATGCTCTTGCATAATTCCGATCCCGTTGTCGCGAACAGAATAAGTAATGTTTTTATCATGCACATGGGCCGAGATGTGAATCATTCCTGCTTTTTTGGGATCAAGGTATTTGAGTGCGTTATCGAGAAGATTGGAAAAAACCTGATTAATTTGAGTCGAGTCTCCTACGCAGTCAGGAAGAGGGTCGATGGTGACACGAGTTCCGGTCTCCTTTATCTGAAATTCCATCGCCTGGAGAATCCGCTTTAACATCGCATTCATATCAAGGCGTTCCATGTGAATGGCGGCACGGCCCTGACGGGAAAACTTCAAAAGTCCTGCCAAGAGCGAATCGATCTTACTGACACCTGCTTTGACAAACTGAATCGCTTCCGGAATATCTTCATTTAAAATCTGAGCGAGATTATTTCGATCCTCTTGCGAAACATTTTGCTTCGCTAAAAATGACTTTAACAGGACGCAAGAATGCTCCAGTTCCTGACTGAATCCCTGGATATTTACCAGAGGGGAACGCAAATCATGGGAAGCGACAGAAAAAATGGTCTCCAAATCCTTATTTTTTTCCTCGAGCCTTCGCGCGAGTTCCGCAAGTTTCTCCTCATCTCGCTTCCGTTCGGTGATATCCGTTCGAATGGCAATGTACTGCATTGGTTTCCCAGCCGTATCCATAAAGGGGAAAATCGTCGTGTAAACCCAGTAGAGGGTTTCATCCTTGGCCCGGTTACAGATTTCCCCTTTCCATGTTTTACCGCTCGAAATCGTACTCCAAAGATCTTTAAAAAATTCTTTCGAATGAGAGCCTGAATTAATGATGCGGTGATCTTTACCAAGGAGTTCACTTCGTGAGTATTTCGAAATTTCGCAAAATTTATCATTCACAAAAGTGATTTTTCCTTGGGGATCGGTAATCGCTACAATGGAGTGTGCATCCAGAGCCGCCTTCAGATCCTTTAATTCTCTCAATAAAGGAATTTCTCGTAATTGGCTTTCACTCGCTGCGCCCGTGACCGACGAAGTTTCGTTGGATTGAAGCAGGGAGATCAACGCAGCACGGGTCATTCGCGAATAATTTTTCATTATTTGACCTCATCCAACAGAAGCATCGACTCGACGTCAAACAGATCCAATCCAACGCCCAGTTTCTTTTCTTTTGAAAGAGGGTGCGCGAGAAGGAAGACTTTAAAAATAAAAGGACTCATCATTGTTCTTTGTTCGTTCGTGATTATCTTCGCACAAGCGAACCCCGTGAGCCATTGGTGTGGACCCTGGTTCGATCTAGGGGAAACGCTTAGGGTTAATTTGTATTCTAGGGGAAACCCTGACCCCTCATGCGCTCCTGCCCCGATTGTGAAATCCCGCGCTTTTCACTAAATTAAATCTATGAGCGATTCCTATTTGATCCCCAAAAACAAAACTCTTCATGAGGAGAAAACTCTCTCTTATCCCCCGGAAGCGAGGATCACTCAACGGGCGCACCAAATTTATTTAGAAAACGGAAGTCCATCCGGAAGAGATTTAGACCATTGGCTTCAAGCTGAGTATGAACTGGCTCAAATGCCGATCGAAGAACTTGCCAAAATTCCGATACGGGGGATTCGAAAACGAAATAAAAGAAAATCGGTGGTCGAGTTGATTCGAGGAATTGTCCGAAATAAAAGATCGAAGAGCGGTTGTGATCAAAAATGTGTTTTAGATCATGCTCACTCTCAAAACGATCATTCCTATTGTTCATGTTCAGCACTCCAGGAAAGCCAAGGATGAATGCGGCCTCTCTCCATCCGTTAAAAGAGAGTCTTCGAGTTGGACTTCAACCTCAAAACATTTTAATCCCCTGTCATTCGGGATTTCTTCAAGGCGAATTAACCCTTCCTCCCGATGCGACAGGCATTGTCATTTTTATGCATGGCAGCGGAGCTTATCGTTTTAGAAATTGTTGCATTGCAAGAGCGTTGAATTCCTCAGGACTTGGAACATTGATCCTGAACGTGCTTCCTTTTGAAGAAGCCATCACTCCTGAAACGGCAAAACTAGAATCGGATGTGGATCTGCTTTATCGCCAATTACTCTCAACTCTTCATTGGATTGATAATGACAACTTTTTTGCTTCACTTCATAAAGGTTTTTTTGGATCCAGTACTGAAATCGAAACGATGGTTCGAGTTGCGGGAGAACTTGATATGAACATCAATGTTCTTGTCTTTCGTGGGGGACAGACCGAGTTTCAGGAGAAAGCTTTTATTGGAGTGAACGATCCCACGTTATTTATCGTGGGCAAAAAAGAAGAAGAAATTCCAGGGCTCTATAAAACTCTTTTTTCGGAGTTATCTTGTAAAACGAGCCTAGAGTTAATGCATCATGCAGGATATTTTTTCGGAGAGTCTTGCTCCCTTGAAAATATGAGTGCACTCACGGTGAAATGGTTTTGTCATTTCCTCGCAAGCCACTCTTGAACCAAGATCTTGCATTAGGACTCGATTTTATCTGTAAAGCATGTCACCAGAATGGTGAAAAGAAGTGGAGCGCCGACGGCCTCGTTAGTATGGCTTAAGGGGCGTATGGATGGACGAAAAAGAAAAGACAAAAACGTCCCCCCTTTCGCCCATGCCGCTGAGCCAGCGGCGCTCCATTTTTAATTTATAATGCAGATCTAGGATAAATTCGAGTAATCAGGTTTTACAGATTCATCAATCATTCGGTATGAATTAAAAATTAAACAAAACTAGTGGTTTTCACTAAATGCATATTATCTAAAAGACATTGACGATAAGAGGGTTATAAAATAAATTATGTGATAACGTAAAAAAAGTATTCCTTTGATACGCTTTCCAAGCATTTTCATTATTTTTTCCCTTTTGGGGGGAGTTCTTCCTGTTTTCTCCCAAACATGGCAGGCCGGGACGTCAGATTGGAATACTGTCGGGAATTGGTTGGGGGGAAATATTCCCGACACCAATGTCGAAACAGCGACATTTTCCAGTACCGGAAATACGACGATTGATCTCAGTGCCAATACCACGGTTCAAAAGCTCGTTTTCGGAGCCAGTAGTCAGGCCTATACCCTTCAGAGTGCCTCCGGCAAAGCGCTGACCATCGATATTAACAGCGTGGGAAACGGAACCTTTTTAACAACGACGCCGACGAGTGGTGCGATTACGATAAACAACAAACTTATTTTTACAGATACCAACGGAGCGGTCGATGCGGTGTTGATGAATATGTCGACAGGAACATCGCTGACCATCAATGGAGATATCCAGATGTTGGCGGCGCAAAGTATGACTTTTTCCGGGGCAAGTGTTGGGAATTTATACATCAACGGAGCGGTCGATTTGGCGGGAGGACAATTTCAACATAGTTCGCCAGGGAATGTTTATTTTAATCCAACGAGTACCTCCAATATTACGAGTGTGCGCGGTCTCAATACCGGAATTCTTTACCTCCTCAAAGATTTTACGAGCGGCACTTTGAATGTGGGAGGAACCACAGTGGCTAGTCCTGCCGGAAATATTTATCTCGCGACTGCCGGGATGAGTATGTCCCGTAATTTTACTTTTAATAGTGGAACGGGCGGAGCGGGGGATATGACTTTTGGGGCCGATATGACGAACGGCGGCACGGCCACTCAGGCGGGAACCATTACGATCTCAGTCGGTGCAGGGGCAGGGACATTTAATAATAATTTGGATGCCAAAGATGCAAATGATATTTTTAATATTTCAGGGGTGATCAGCGGCACGCAAGTTTCAGGAACAACGACGATTAAGAAGACGGGGGCAGGAACGGTGATTCTCAGTGGAGCGGCCGCAAATACTTTTGCCAGTGGTGCCGGAACGGTCTTGGTGAACGTGGCCGCCGGAACTTTAGAGCTTAATAAGACGGCAGGCGTTAATGCGATTGGAAACATTGCGACCACGGTGCAAAGCGGGGCGACGTTGAAATGGGATGCCTCCAATCAAGTGGGGGATACCGCAGCGATGACTCTTGCAGGAGGAACTTTAAATTTAAATGGGAACAGCGAGACGATGGGGACGTTGAGTGCGACTGCGAATTCGTTTATCGATATGGGAAGCGGAACGAGTGCATTGGTTTTTTCCGACAGTTCCGCGACATTAACAGCCAACACCGTCTCCATTAGTAATTATAGTATCGGATCGGATACCTTAAGATTTGGAGCTGCGGCGGGAACGGTCGATCTCACGCGAACCATCTTTGCCGATTTCGGGGGAGTCGGCGGCGTGAATGATGGAACAGGATTTATCACTCCGGATTCAACGAAGGTGACGATCACAGGAAATGACATCCAACTTTTTTCAGTGATCGCCGGAACGAATGGAATTAATCAGACCGGATCGGGAGTGATGACGGTGACAGCAAATGATACTTCCACGGGCCTGGCCACGGTGAGTAATGGGACATTGGTGATTGGAACAGTAGCAGGGGGAAGTTGGGCGGGAGATGTGATCGTGAATGGAGGAACATTGAAGGGACGCGGACGGATCGGGGGATCATTGACGTTAAATAGTGGAATTTATAGTCCGGGAAACTCTCCTGGGATTCAAAATGTAGGAACCTTTGTGGTCAACGGAGGAACGCATTTGGTGGAAATCGATGGAAGGACTGCGGGGAATGGAAGCGGATTTTATGATCAGACGATTGCTGCGGGAGCGGTGACGCTCAATGGAGGAACGCTCCAGGCACAAACGAACTTCTCGGGTTCCACGGGATATGCCCCTTTATTGGGATCAAAAGTGAATTTCCTTCAAGGCACGAGTATTCACGGAAATTACAGCGCTTATGATTTTTCCAATAATGCGCCGGGACTTTCATGGATGCCAGAATATCGAGCGACGGAGGTCAATCTTTATGCGGTCCCCAATGATTGGGGAGTGAATGTCTCAGGGATGAGTCACAACCAAACGCAAGTCGGAAGAGCGTTACAAAATTTTCGACCCAATCAGGTCGATAATCGGGGAGCTCTCAATGATCCCGAGAAGATTTTTAATGGATTGATGCGTCAAGATAACGACGGAATCAAGAGAGCCTATGATCAACTCAGTCCCGAGAGTCTCTCGGCGATGAGCGCCGGCGTGAATCAATTTAGTGCGATGAGTAACGGCGGAGCAGGGCAACGGCTTCAACAACTTCGACGAGGCGATCGTGGAGTGAGTTTGAATGGACTCTCGCTCAGGTCTTTGGAGGGTGATAGTGAGTACGAACACTTGGCAATGGATCAGGGATCAATTTTAATGAAAAAGAAAAAGCCAGGAAAAGAGACCGGCTTTTTCGTCAATACGACAGGGGCCTACTCTCAAGTGGATCATGATCCGAATCGGATTGGATATGAAAATCGTTTGGAAGGAGTCACGGCCGGATTTGATCGAGCGTTAGGAGAAGCTTTTAATGCCGGGGTTTTTGCGGGACAAGGCTATGCCAGTACACTTTTAGAAAACGGAGGAACGCTGGATTCGAACTCAGGACGAATCGGAGTCTATGGGGGATATCATGATCGAGGCTTCTACGTGAATACGAGCCTGGCGGTCGGAACAACGGGCTTTGAGAGTAAGAGACGGATTAGTTTTATCGGAGAAAATGCCAAAGGATCGACGCAAGGATATGACCTCAGTGGTCAGGTAGCCACAGGCCTTGATTTTCAAAACGGAAATTGGATTTGGGGGCCGACGGCAAAACTCGATTATAGCTCCCAGTGGATTGAAGGATTTGACGAGAAGGGATCTGCAGCTCGGCTGAGAGTGGCGCAACAGCAAGCCAATTTTGTAGAAACAGGAGCAGGGCTCCGAATCAGTCGTCCCTTTGATTACAAAGGATGGAAATGGATTCCGGAAGCGCATCTTTTAGGAGCATATCAATGGATCAAACCGAATGCGATCCGTTCCCAATTCATTGCAGGAGGGGGCGCCTTTACGGTGTATCCTGAGGGAGAAGGTCAGGAGAGAATCATCCCCGGAATTGGACTCTCCCTTTACTTCGATGAAAATACTTCGTTTTCGATGGGCTATGAAGCTCGTATGAATCAAGTCTCCTCGTCCCACCAACTCGACTTAGGCGTTCAAACTCGGTTTTAAAGAGCGGGCAACGTCTTCCATTCATTATTCCCGCGAAGACTTTCTGCAGCGAGACATCCGACCGCGACGCTTTGACGGCCGGCGATCGCACTTTCTAAATTTTGATCCTTCTTCTGAATCGAACTTAACCAATCATTCATCATGACGGGATCTGCGCCTCCATGATTATCCCCAGAGAGGGATGCAAAATGATAAGTCTTGGAGGGCTTCGAATTTCGAAAGAGAACTTCCAGACGATGTTCTTTTTCCCAATGATTTTTTTCTAAACCCGTTCGACCATACATCGGCTCAAAACTTTCCATTCGGCCTTTTGTTCCGATGAAAGTAAAACTTCGATGATAATCCGGCGTGAAGTGACATTGGGAATAATTTGCAATCGCCCCTTTTTCCAATTCCATCATGACCATTTCATTGTCTTCTACATCGATCTCGGAGCGAAAGGCACATTGATTGCGAACCGGAAAATCTGTTGCGTCAGGACACTCCGAGCGTTTTTCACAGGTAGGACAAGAGAGATCGTTCGGATGATCTCCCCCGTAATACGAACGTTTGCCCAACGCGGTTAATCGTCGGGTATATTGACCTGAAATATAATGAATCAAATCGATATCATGAGTCGCTTTTTGAAGGAGAAGAGAATTGGACTTAGAACGGAGAGAGTGCCAGTCTTGGAAGTAGAAGTTTCCGCCTTTTCCGACAAAGTGACGAACCCAAACGCTGGTGATCTCTCCGAGTTCGCCCGAGAGGGAAATTTCCTTCATCGTTTTGTACATGATCTGATGACGAAGATTAAAGCCAATGGTTAAAGCGGCTTTCGTCTCATTTCGGACGCGGAGCATTTGATCGCAGTCGGGGATATTAATCGCCATCGGTTTTTCACAAAAAACAGCTTTTCCTCCGCGCATTGCAAGGGAGGCATGTTCGGCATGAAAATGATCGGGCGTGGCAACGATAATGCCATCGATTTGGGGATCCTGCGCCATCTCCAGAACAGAATTTCGAACATCGAAGCGAAGGTCATGTTCCTTCATAAAATGGCGTGCGGAGTCCGGATCGGCATCCACGCCATAAACAATTTGAGCCCGTTCAGAATTTTTAAGAAGAGAGGCTAAACAGGATCCTCTTTTTCCAACGCCAATCAGACCAATTTTAAGCATAATTTTAAATTTTCCTCTCGTCGCAAATGAACAGAGATTGCGAACCGAAGTGAGTCGAAGTTATGAGATCAGAGTCAGTTTTTTTCGAATGCTAAATCCCATCATCAAAATAAGCGAGAAAGAGAGTGCATAAACAAATGAAGGTTCAGGCACAACAGCGACGACGGAAATATTATCAAAATAATCGGTGAGATTTGTTCCTTGTCCCGAAAGAATAAGAAAACGAGCCCAATCATTGGTCGTACTGTTTTTTTGAAAAGCGCCGGTATATGAACCTAATTGAATCGTTCCTGTGCTATCCAAAAGCGTTGTGGTATAGGTATTAGTCCCTGCGAGCGGTGAATCTCCTTTAATATCTAAAGTATACCACGTGTTTGCTGAAATGGAATGAAGGTCGTGTGAAACACCGCCGGGAGTGATCATCGAGACTTGTCCGGCGTTACCGATTTGAATAAAGACCATATTATTCCCACCGGAATCACGGATAAAAAGGAAGGCCGCACTCGAAACATCGGTGAGATTAAAAGACATCTTAAAATCAATTCCTGTCGAGGTTGGAGTTGCGGCAGTATTGCTATCGGAACCGAAGAATCCACTCACTTGAGCTTTGTCCGTTGCGGTTGGAGTATTTAAAGCCAAAGAACGAGTTCCTGAAAAAGGATTGGTCGTTGAACTAAGAGCGGTTCCTGCGCCTGTCAGAGTCGAGGCACTCCAATAACCGCTATTAATTTTGCCCGTACCAATTGGAAGCGCCGCATTATCGGTATAGACCCCAGAATCGAAGTTTTCGTTAAAGAGTGTGACGCCCGAGGCATATTGAAGAACGAAAAAAGCAAAAAGGAAAATCGTGAGAAGTTGTTTGGAAATCAAACGAGATTTTTTTTCATAGAGAGGGAGCTCTCTTAAGTCTGTCACAAAGGATTGTTTCATAATTTGGTTCCTATCTTCTTGAACACATCTTTTTTGAAGTGCTCGGTTATGGTTTTTTTCAAAAGCGTTGACTTGTTGCAGTACCCGATTTTGGCTTTTGAGAAGAATTTTTGAGTTCGGGAGTTTGGGGGTAGAAGTAAAAACACGTCCGGTGATGCCCACAATGGCGACATGGCCGTAGGCCTCAGCTGAGATCAAACGAATTTCCACAAGAGGAACATCCGGGCGAGGATTCTTCCACCAGGTCATGTAAAGCATGCGACGCGCTTTTTCTTCTGCATTACTGAACCCCTGCCATGCAACCAATCCGGAGGGTAAAATTTCAGCTCCTCGGTTCCAATCGGAAACATGGACGCCTGCGATAATGGGAAAAGAAGAGATCTTTCCATCTTCATAAACCATTTCATAACGAGCCAGAGGTTGGTCTTTACGAATGTAAAAACCGGTGTGCCAGAAATATAAACAATCCCATTTCTTCTTTTGGATAGGAAGATGAACTTGAAGAGCTCCGTCCGGATAATAAGCGCCTCTTAGGATAATGGCATTTTTTTGTTTCTCGAGAGCAGAATGGATTTTTAGTTTTACTCCCCGGGAAGTATGAATGCCACCTTGAAGATCGAGACAGTTTCCAGAAATACCGGGGAAAAGTTGACGCGTAGAGCCATTAAATTTTTTGGATAAATCAATGATCGTATCCACCCCTTTTCCGAGTTCGGGTTCGAGACGCAACTTGGCCCAACGCTTCGATTCATTAATCGCAGAGACTAAAATGAGAGAAGGGGCAATGGTCTCTAATAATTCAGAATCTCCTTTGCATTTCTTTTCAGCATTTTTTAGTCTCGAAACAAGTTTTTGCTCCTCTTGAAGGGAGGGAATACGGTCCGAGATCTCAAAGTTGGGAGCTCGGTCAGGGAAAACGAGCCGATCGTAATCGATGGCAAAATCTTTGAAGGCCCCATCTGATTTTACATAGAGAGCATCAAAACGTTCTAAAAATGATTCCGTTTTTTCTTCACGAGTCTTCCAAGCATAATCCGCTGCTGCCGCAATATCGGTCCATCCTGTAAAGACCGAGGCATCGTCGCTCCAAAAGGTGTGTAACATTCCCTTGGCCTGGATCGATTTTGCCGTCTGCGCCATCGATTTTGTATTTTTAATACGACCCTCAAAGCCCCCAAAAGGAAGCTTCTCGATCATCGGACTTCCTCCGGACGCACCGATGACATCGAATCCCTGATCTTTAAAGAAACGAAGATAAGGCCATGGATTAAATTGGGATTTGGAGGAGGGATGCTGCCAATAGGATTGATATAATTTTCGAATCGGAGCTGGAAAAGTCTCGATTTCCTCGGGGAGAATATCGGTATTGATCCCATGCCCCACCGACCATTTTTTTGAATCGGTGCCGTAATAATTCCAATAGAGGACAATAATTTCTTTTGAAAAATCCTTTATGCGCTGAGGATAATGCGACAACATATCATGCCACATCATCGGTCGATGTCCTTGATTGAGCATCCATCGGGATAAGGGATCGTAATGATTGAAAAAGAGGTCGGCGATGCGGCCTTTTTCGGCAACGGGTTTACAGCGAGGGCAAAAATCGCCTAGTCGAAAAACCTCGTCGCCGGTGATATTGACATGGCGGGCATCATGATGGACCTCCAGAATTTCACGCCACAAATCTTTAATAAAACGGAGTGACTTTGGATTTTGAGGACACAATTCCGAATGCTTCGTGGGAAGTTCTCGAAGATGCGCAAGGGAAGGATGCTTGAGATAATGTTCTTGGTGCCCCAAGGAATCGAGGGTCGGAATCACTTCGATGAAATATTCCTGAGCAAGCTCAATCAGTGACCGGCACTGATCTTTGGTAAAAGCGGAGGGGACGGCAATAAATGGGTATTTATCCCATGAAAAACTGCCATCATATTCAAGAAAGAACTGATTCAATTTAAAAGAAGCCAATTTTGGAATCATCTCCTGAATTTTTTCAAAGGGAGGCTGATAACCATTTCCAAGGGTGAGATGAGTTCCTCGGAAGTCCATATCCGGCCAATCGAGAATCACGCAGCAAGGCAGGGCCTTTCCTTGGGATAACAATTGCTGAAGGGTTTGTAAGCCGTAAAAAATACCGCGCTCCGTCTGGGCATAAATTCGAATGGAGGTCGTATCGATTTCAAGATGATAAGCCTCCTCTTTTTGAGTCGCACTCAGATGAGGAAGGAGGGGAGACGGAATGTTCGTGAGTAAGGAGAGGTGAGCCTGAAAAGGGGATGTCTGGGATTGAAAAGAGGGCGAAAATGCTTTTTTGAGATGTTTTTGGATTCTCAAAGACGAATGAGCATTATAAATGCTCCATTTTTTAGGAGAGGAAAACTTTCCTGGCCTTTTTTTGGTTTGCTGAGGAAGAGGAATCAGATTTTTAAGTGAATTCATGGGGTTCTCATCATCACGCGGTGACATTAATGAATGCCTTAAGATTCCATTTAAAGCGCAAATGTCAATTAATAATACGATTTACTAATTAAATAATTCATAAACCGAATTATTTATTTGTTTTTTATAAAAAGCAGAGTAAATTCATGAAAGAGGCAAAAAGAGCCGCTGAAGAAACACGCTGTATTTTTGGAGAATGCGGGATAATAAGAGAAAGAGAGTTTTTGAAAGCAAAACAGATTGAATCAGCCGCTTTTGAGGATCAATCATTACAAAAAGGAAGTTTTATGAAAACCATCATTAATAAAGTAGCGGTTCTCCATCAGGCCATTTATGTTTTAATCGCCATCGGAGTCTTTTTTCAAAGCGAAAACTTAATGGCCGCTCCTGCAGAAGAAGAAATTCAAGTCAGTGATCATTTGTCCGTGAAGGTGAATAATAAAAATGGATTTTTATCAAATCTGACTGCCCATGGTTTATTGATTGCGGACGGAATTTATTTAGAAGCGATGAGTGGGGATGATGAGCAAATCGGAGCTCCTGCTCACAATTACATGCAACGAAAAGAGACGCAAAATGTAGAAGTTGCTGCGGCAAAGGATTTTATCGCGACCAAAGGAGAGATATTGCCTTATGACCGATCCAGCGAGCCCTTGGGATTCGAGACTAAAATTAATTGCGATCCTGAAAAAGAGAAAATTAAGGTTCGGTCAACGATTACATTTTTAAAAGATTCCATATGGACGGATATCGGAAAAATGACGATCCATTTATTAATGAAGGGAAATAAAGATCAAGGATTGAGGATCATCGATGCAAAAGGAAAGGAAAAACATGTTTCAATGGAGGACAGTTTTACCAAGGCCATTTTTGCTCAAATTGTTATTTTGCCGTTGGAGCAGGGAGATTTGATTTTTGAGGCGGATGAAAATAGCCATCTTTCAATCCAAGATTTTCGACAAGATGGAAGTCCCGGTTTAATTCTTCGCGCGAGCGCGGATCTTCCGTGGAAAAAAAATCGGAACATGAACGCAAACGATAAATGTGAGTTCGGTTTTACAATCACCTATAAATCTAAATCTGATTCCTAAATGAAATTTTTGCTACGCTCGGGTTATTTAAGTATCGCTCTCTTCATCGGATTCGTGGGGACTTCCCTCCAAGGGAAAGATTTTTCTTTGGAGCCTCGTAAACCGTATTCGTTGGCTGCCGATATTATTCCTGGCTTTCCAAAAGATCCGCTTCCTGAAAGTTGGATTCTCGACGCAACGCCGACGAGTTGGAAAAATATTTCTCTGGATGGGGAGTGGGAATCTAAATTTATCGAGCATAAAGAATTTCTCGATTATTTTAATCCCGACCTTTGGACATTAAATGCGGATCAGCAAGCCATTGTCAGTGGGTCGACCCACCTCCCTGAAAAAACGAAGGTCCCTTGGTCCTTTGCGGCAATTAGTTTTCAAGGAGGGGCGAAAGAGGGGGGGATCATGTGGTACTCCCGAAAAGTTTCAGTGCCGGAGTTTGATTCGAAAAAAGAACATGCGTTCATTCGTTTTAATGGAGCGGGTTATCGTCTGGATGTTTGGATGAACGGAAAATGGGTGGGGGACCATGTCGGACCCTATGTGAAAGTGGATTTCGATGTTACGGAGTTTGTAAAAACGGGAGCAGAAAATCAACTTGTTGTTCGGGTCGCGAATACGCGGTATGAGCAACATTGGGCTTATAGAGGCTACGCCGGGCTTTACGCTCCGGTACAACTTCAGATTCGTCCCATTGAAATGGCGCAATCTCTTCGGTTGGCCCCTAAAGTGGAAGAGCAAAATCTGGTGTTTGATTTTAAGCCCAATGGCTTTAGCCAAGCGGGAGAGGGGATGTTGACGTGTGAAGTCAGCAGTTGGCCGGAAGGAAAACAAAAATTTAATTCCGAAACAAAAGTGGCTTTACATGATGGAGAGCGTTTTTCAGGGAAGATAGCGATGCCTAACGCTCAATTCTGGTCACCCGATCATCCTGCGCTCTATGTGTTCGCCCTTAAATGGAATGGAAAGGAAATTGCGAAAGAAAGATTTGGATTTCGTGAGATCAGCATTCGTGAAGGGGAAAAGGGACAGGATATCTATTTAAATGGAAAAAGACTCTATTTAAAAATGTTAGAGTTTAATGACACGGTTGGAGGATATCTGCAAGGAATTGAAGGCAAAGAAGAGTTTTGCGCAAACGAGAAAGGATATGCGCGGAAGCTTTTAATGGCGATGAAATATGCGAACCTGAATTGTTTTCGGCCGCATTCTGAATATGCGATTATTGATCAGACTTTTTATAATCTTTGCGATGAGGTGGGAATTCTTATCTATTTAGATTGGCCTCATTACGATGATTTATCCAATCAAGGCGCAAAAAAAATGCGGGATTTTCAAACTCTGGAGCTTACCTTGCCTTTGTTTCGCGAGACAATAGAGCAATATCAAAATCATCCTGCTCTCGGACTAGTGAGTTTTGGAAATGAGCTTTATAATTTTTTGCTTCCCAAAGGAAATTCTTACCTGCCTGTCATTCAAAAATATTATGACGCATTAAAAGAGGCAGATTTACAAAAACGTCCATCGACCGCGTCCGCCGGAGGAAGCATCTTAACGGAAACCACTCCATTGGATGTGGTGGATACCCATCATTATATTGGAGTTTATGCAGGGTGTTCTATTGGAGCCGATGAATATCTGAAAGATACGACAAAAACGATATTGGGTCGCTACCAAAAAAATCTCGCTTTGATTAGCAGTGAAACGGGATATGTGACCGATATTCGTCAGCATCAAAATAATTTTAACGTATGGGCTCCTCTCCTCAAAAATCCCGATTTTGATCGAAAAGCCTTTGCGGAAAAATGTCGCGACATTGATAATGGACAAGTCGCTTTTGCTTTGATTAATGGAAACGCTGGAGGAGTGCGCTGTTATTTGACCGATTTTCCAGAGTGGAGACGACGGGCGGGGATTCGATGGGTAAAACGGTATTTTGATATTTATCGTCGGAATCATCAACTGACCGATGGGGTTTCTTGTAATACCAATCAAGATACCATTGCGACCTATCGGTTGACGGATCGTGCTGCGGGAATGGAACCGGAACGATGGAAGGGAATCACTTCCCCTCAGTTAATGCTCGGCGATCCCTTTTGGGATTATCGCGAGTCTTTCCAAGATTTATTACCGATTGTCACCGTTGAAACTCCGCATCCTATTTCGGGGCAATCATTCAAAGGAACTTTGACGGTCGTTAACGACACGGAAGACGATGTTCAAGGAGAGTTAACCATCCAGTTGCGAGACCGTGACGACAAAATTGTATTCAAGCAGCCTCCTCGTCCTGTTCAGATCAAGCAAGGAGGAGAGTCGATTTCGGCATTGGATATTCCCCTTCCAGAAAATTTGAAAAGTGGATGGCATAAATTAGAACTATATATTCATCAGGGAGAAAAAGTTCTGAGCAGTAATCATTACGATCTTTCAATTCTTTCGGCTTCCGATCGAATCACTGAATTTCCATCCCATAAAAAAATCGCAATTTATGATGTCTCTCCTCAAATGCAAACCACGGCAATTTTGAAAAAATTAGGGATTGAAGCAACGCCCCTCAAAAAACTCTCTACTCTTTCCGAATTTGACGTTCTCATTTTAGGCGTCAACTCCCTCGATTATGATATGAGACAAGAAGGAGATAAAATTCGGGAATGGATGACGAATGGAGGACGCCTTCTCTGTTTAGAACAAAGTAAGCCTGGAGATCTTCCATGGTCGCATGGAACCATGATTCAACGACGAGGGAATGTTGATTTTATTGAAATGCTTCGACCAACGCATCCTGTTTTTAAAGGATTTGATTCCGATATGGTTTGGGATAATGCACCGGGAGGAATCTCTTCAGGAAACGTTTCGATAAATGAGAGCACGCTGGCATGCGGAAATGTGGATAAATCATCTGGAGAATCTGCATTTGTCGAAAGTTTGGTGAGCGATATCCGGATTGGAAAAGGTGAATGTCTTATCTCCATGATCGATAGTAAAAATTTTGGAATCGATGGAACGGTGACACGATTTTTAGAAAATACGTTTAAATACATCTTAGGAGATGAAATTTCATCCTATGCCGCGACTTTAAATCAAGGATCTGCCCCGATGAAGATCGTCGCTGTGAAAGAGGAAAATGCGACCTTTATCGATATCTCCAAAGTCGTGAATCGGAGTTTTTCCGATGACGCCGCTGGAGATGGAAAAGGGGGATGGACCGATTATGGAGGAGAAGATATGCGGGATATTCCGACAGGAAAAACGAACTTGGAAGGATTTATCCCCTTTCAAATTATCGATCCTGCTCAGAATCAAGATCGTTCATGTCTCGTTTTACGAGGTCCGACTCGAGAATCGTTTCCAGAAAAGTCTGATAATATTCCCGTCGGTAAATGTTTTGGTTCGCTTTATTTTCTCCATACCGCGATGTGGGTGCATAAAGGGGATGTCTCCGTTGTTCGCTACGTGATACACTACGAAGATGGGACAGAAGCCGTGTATGAGCCAAAAAATGGAATTGATATCTCCGATTGGTATGAGCCTCAACCGCTTCCGGCCGCACAGGTTGCCTTTATTAAAAACTCCCGAGGAGTCTTTAGTTCGGCTTGGAAAAATCCTTTCCCTCGAAAAGTGATTCAATCGATTCGTGCGGAATCAACAGGGAATGCCATTACGGTCTTGATCGCCATTACGGGAGAGAGCCCGGATGTGAATATTGTAGATTAGAGGGTTTACGGATGGTCAAAACCAAAAAATCTTCCTTCATGAATCCAACACAAAGGCCACGATATTTATCCCCTTCCGACTATCATCGTCATTTAATGGAAAAGACAAAGCCTTTGATGGGCTTTGAAAAATCCATTCAAGATCCAAAAAATTGGCAGAAACGGCTTCGTAAAAAAGTTAAAGAGCTGATTGGAATTATTCCTTCGACAAAATGTGATCTTCGAGTGAGAAGCCTTTGGAAGAAAAATCATCCGTTAGGGAGTATTGAAAAAATCAGCTACACTTCAGAACCCTATAGTGATGTGACTGCCTATGTTTGCCTTCCCAAAAATGTAAAGCCTCCCTTTCTTTTTACAATTTGTCTTCAAGGACACTCCACGGGAGCCCATAAATCCATTGGAGTTCAGCGAGAAGATGAATCGAAGACAGAAGCAGTGGAAGGGGATCGTGATTTCGGGCTTTACTGTATGAGCCGTGGCATTGCTGCCCTCTGCATTGAACAACGATGTTTTGGAGAACGCCGTGAACAAAAGCAAAAATGTGCCTCTTCCCATGAGTGTCATGATGCGGCGATGCATTCCCTCATGCTGGGGAAAACATTATTAGGCGAGCGTCTGTATGATGTAGATCGGGGGATCGATTATTTGGCCTCCCGTGGAGACGTTCAAATGAAGAAGATTGGAGTGACGGGAGATTCGGGCGGGGGAATGATCAGTCTTTTTGCGGCCGCGCTCCTCCCTCGAATTTCTTTTGCGATGCCTGCCTGTTATTTTTGTACATTTAAGGAATCGATCATGTCGATTTATCATTGTACGGATAACTATATTCCCGGACTTTATCGTTACGCGGAAATGGCGGATATCGCAGGATTGATTACTCCGAAACCCGTTGTCATGGTTGCTGGAAAAGACGATGATCTCTTTCCTTTGCAAGGAACCAAACGGGCCTTTAAAGACCTCCAAAAAATTTATCAGCAGTTTGGAGCGGAAGAAAATTGCCGTTTGGTGATCGGAAATGAAGGGCATCGGTTTTACGCCCGCGAAGGTTGGGATGTTTTGCTCCCCCTTATTCAAAAGTAAAATTCTTGAATTGCGTCGATTTTATCAATAGAGGGACGACGGCTCACGTGCTTCTTGTCTTTTGAGCCAAGAGCCTCTTCGTCTCTCCTCTTTGCGCGCGCTTGCTACCAGAGATGTCCACTTCGCTCTTGTAATCCCAAATGAAGATAAAAATGGAGAGGCACAGGCCCTGTGCCTCAAGGGACGGGGGAAGGCAGTGGGCCACTGTCCCTCCAATTCTAAGGCAAAAATCTGAGATGAAAGATTTTAAGGTCAACCTATTAAGTTTGTAAAACGAACAAATAAATTGACTTTACTCATAAATTATCTTAAATTGTAAAAATCGCAAATACACCTTTCTTCATGAAATTCATAAGAAAAGAATTTGAGATGAGTCGAAGATCTCGAACGATTCGATGACTTCGGGAAGCGGCGCAATAACAAATAACGAAGAGGTCCTATGTTTAAACTTTATAAAAGTTTGTTTCGGTTAGCGGTTGTTGGAATCGCGGCATTAACGGGGGACATGAGTTCGATGGGGATGGCGCAAACGGTTCGATTGCCATTAGATTACATTGCGAAAGAGCCTTATCAATGGGGAGGAGCGCCGGTTTCTCTGTATGGAACGCAGCGGTCGTTTAATTTTAATGGGAATCAGCCTTTTGTGAATCCTTCGACGGGAAAGTCAGATATTGCGACGATGCAGTATAATGGAACTCTCGTGGTGGGGGATAATATCACCAACACAGGAACTCCGACGTCCCATATCAATAAGTTTCTCGATACGACGATCAATGAGAATGTATTGCGGGTTCAGTTATTTCCTCAGGATAATCTGACGGCGAATAGCCATCGCACCCAAATTAATTCTTATCCGATTCTCCCTTATAAAACCTATGCCTATGATCTAGAATTTAAACTGGATCCGAGTTGGAATTTTAATATGCCCTCCGGAAAGGGATTGATCTGGCAGTTGAAAGGAGTTCCAAAAGCGGGACAGTATGGAAATCCTACCTTAGCCTTAAATATCGTCGGAAATCAGTTATCGCTCAATTTATGTTATCCGACATCCGCAGTGAATGCGACCTCTTGGCCGACGAGCGTCCGCTGGGGGGTGAATGAATATGTGAAAGTGAATATTCCGACGCGTTCGTTAGTGGCTGGAAAATATCACCGAGTCCGTGTGATCTTTTATGCCGATGAACGACCTGATAAATTTGGAGGACAAGGATTTTTAACGGCCTGGTTTGATGAGCAGCCCTGGTTTGATTATTCGGGGCCGACACTTCAACCCGATCTCGCAGGGCCACACATTATGGGTTTTGGCTGGTATCAGTATGATGCCGCGCCTACCGCGACCCGAAAACTCTTCTTCAGAACGAACCGTTTATACGAACTGAATTGACCCGTTTTTTGAGCAGAAAGCTTTTGGGATCCCTCTATTCTGGCTTCAAAAGGCTATCAAAAAAATCTTCCATCGCAAAAATACCCGCGCCCACCGCTTGTTGGTGGGCGCCTAGCGATGGAATATGAATTTTTTTGGAAGGAATTTGTTGGATCCACTTCGCAGAAGCGATTTCTAAGCGGCGAACCAGATCTGCAGAAAACCGCATATTCCAAGGTTCCCAAATAATCGCATCGAAAGAAAAGAGAGTCGTGATATTTCGAAGTGCCAAACTTAAGTCTTCAAGGCCTTGATGCACTTTTTCGATGACTTCAGGATCTCCTTTTTCATAGCGCTTCCAAAGGGTGTCCACATCTTTGTTTCTTGCGGCAACGGATCGTACGGGATCGTTCCAAGTGCGTCCTGCTAATCTTTCGGAAATCACGTCAGGAGTGGCCATCGTTGTTAAACAGCCGACTTCTCCGCAGTAACAAACTCCTCGATCTCTCTCGACTTTATAATGGGAAAGAGCGCGGGTCCACTTTGCAGGTCCTTCGTAGAGATGGCCTTCGAGGATAAATCCCACTCCTAAGCGGGGAGTAATATAAATGAGGGTGGGATTGAGAGGAAACTCGGGGTTTACCCATCGTTCGGCGAGAACGGAGACATGGGAGTCATTAATCACTTTAACAGGGCATCCAATCTCCGTTCGGAGCGTCTTTAAAAATTCTTGGGCTTGAGAAATGTTGGAAAAATCATTGGCGGAAAAAAGATCGGTGTGATCCGCAAAAACATTTCCGGAAATAGAGACGCCAATCGAGACCAGGGTCTCGGTGGAAATCGCCTTCATCATTTTTTTAATCGTGAGGATGACGTTCTTGATTCCTTTTTCAAAAGAACTATTGGAATCTCGAAATTCATTAGGAATTTGGCGATGATCCACAATTTCAAAAGCAGGATTTAACAAAACCAAATTGACTTCAAAATTAATGGCAATGCCGATGCTATAAAAATTCTTTTGCCCCATTTTAAGCATTTGCTGAGGACGTCCTCGGCCAGGGGTGGAAACCCATTCTTCGGCTCGAAGAAGGCCAATTTTAAGGAGTTCTCGAACCATCTCCGTGATCGAGGAAGGATTTAACCCAATGACGGTCGAAAGTTGCGCTCGGGAGATTTGACGATGCTTGCGCACATGATGAATCGCATCCCGCATACTGCGATTCCAGTAAATGCGTTGAGCTTTCGAGTTTGACGAGGCTAAGTTGGTCTTTTTTTTCACGCAGGGCTTCTTCTATGAGAGATCGACGGAGTTTCATTCAACTTCATTCGAAATCAAGTTATTGAAATAATAATGGAGGGCAGATTCAATGAATGAAAGCTTTTCCAGTTTAAAAAAATTATTAAATAAGTTGTTTTTCAAATTGATTTATTCGTTTTTCATATTAAATTAGTTTTATGGGTATTGGGAATATTCGCCGTATTTGAGCGCCGTCGTCATTCGATGAATGAAATTTGAGAATATGCTTTTTAAAACTCCACCTTCTTTGTCTGCTTTAGCGGAAACTTCAAAATATGAGCGGAGAGGTTTAATGACACTCTTTCTTTGGTTGTTAGGAGGAGATTTTGCCTTCATTTTTTTTGAAACCATATTTTCACAATTCATCCCCCTTTATTTGAAGGAATTAAATGCGTCTAATGTTTTGATTGGGGTGGCGATGGGAAGCGTGGCGGGGTTTGCGAATATCTTTTTTCTTCCCCGCATCAGTCGATGGAGCGACCGGTATCGGAGTCGTTGGGGGAGACGGATCCCCTTTTTGTTTATTGCGGCGCCGATTACAAGCGGATTGCTGATTTTTATCGGTTTTGTTCCTGAGGTTGGAGGGTGGTTGTTTTCGCATTTTTTTCAGATTTTCTTTCCGACCCTTACCAAGGGGGAAGTCGTCTTGGGATTACTGAGTTTATCCATTATTTTTTATCATTTTTTTAACATGATTTTAGTGAATGCATTTAATTGGCTGGTTCGAGATGTTGTTCCTCAATTTACGATCGCCCGGTTTATGTCTTGGTTCAAAGTGGTGGGGACCGTGAGTTCCTGTTTGTTTTTATGGTATGTTTTTCCGCATGTTCTGGTCTATCGAAAAGAAGTTTGTCTCGCAGTCGGATTGACCTATTTATCGATCTTCATGGTCATGTGTTTTCGGGTGAAAGAGGGAGAATATCCTCCTCCGTCATTAGAATCCGAGAATCCCGGAATTTTTCGATCGTTTGTGACTTATTTCAGAGAATGTTTAAAGGTTCCCAAGCACCGGCATTTCTTTATTGCCTATACTTTGGTCACAGCAGCGACCTCCTGTGCCACGCCCTTCTTGCTTCTTTTTGCGAAAGAGACTCTCAAATTAGATATGACGATATTAGGCCGAGCAGGGACTTTTGGGGGGATAGCGGCACTCGTTTGTTATATGGGGATGGGCTGGTTATGTGATAAAGTGAATCCGATTAATGTGATGAGGGCAGGATTATTGGGGACGGCCACGATGATGATGGGAGGTTATTTCATGCTCCATGATCAGAAATCGTGGATCATTTTTTCAGTCCTGAACACAATTCCGACTGTGGCCTGGGCCTTGGGATCAATTGCGGTAGGCATACGTTTATTTCCGAAGGAAAAATTTGGACAATTTTCTTCCGGATTGAGTGTTTTTGGATTTGGCGGATTGGTTTTCTTTAACTTCCTCATGGGCAAATGGATGGATGTCAGTGGAGATCATTATCGCTATGTTTTTATTTGGAGTTTTGTATTATTTTCATTGGCATTGATCTTTATGGGACGAGTATATGAAGAGGATCAAAAGGAATTAAATATTGCCGCAAATGAAAATAGGGAAGAAGCTCCTTTTAGTTCGAGTGGAGTTGCTTTAACAAAATAACACACAGTCATGTTTTTTAAAAAACTCCTTTTTTCAAAAAGTGCCATGAATCCAAAGAGATTTATTTGCGACACTTATAAGGGAGGATTTAAACATTCTTCAGCCTTCTCTCTCGTCGAAGTCGTTTTAGCAATGGGGATTTTATCCTTTTGCATGGTGTTATTGATGGGGTTGTTACCGGTCGGTCTAAAGACCAATGAAATTAGTTCGGAAGAAAGCAAAGCGCTTAATCTGATGACGGCGATTGTGTGTGATTTAAAGTACACGCCATCGAATAATCCCAAGAGCGCGATCTTTGGATTAACCGGTCTTCCTTACGCCACCGTATCGGGCGGAAAAACCAACTTAATCTATTTAACCGAAGGATGGAAAGTCCAAGAGGGAGAGAAGCCCCAACCGACTTCAAGGTACCAAGTGATGTGGTGGTACACGCATATCCCGGGAGCCAATGAGAGAGGTCCCGTGGAAGGAGTCGTTCGAGTCAGTTGGCCTGCCAGACCAAAAGAAATGGATGTGAAGTGGGATGCTTCTTCAGAAACTTACGTCACTTTTTGGAAAAACGGAGCAACCCAATGAGATCCAAACGGTGCTTTACCTTAATTGAGATGTTGGTGGCGATTGGAGTCTTAACAATCTTAGGGGCCTTAATCGCCCAAGTCATCTCCGCAACTTCAAGAGGCTCCCATAGCAGCAATCAAATCGTTGACTCATCAGGACAAGCGCGATTGGTCTTAGATCGATTGGGGATGGATTTAGCGAATATGCCCAAGCGTACGGATATGGACTATGTCTTTGATGCCGAGAATAAAGGAGATGTCCTTAGATTTATCAGTCAAGTCAGTGCTCCCAGAGGAGACCGAGGAGTCGCGTTAGTCGGGTATCAGATGCAAAATGATTCGGAAAACAAACCATTCCTTGCTAGAGGAGTGCATGGCTATGAGTGGAATGAAGCGGGATTTATGGGAATCACGAGCAAAGGAACTCCTGTTTCATTGCTCAGCCTCACGGGAGATTTAGGACTCTCTGACTCCGAATACGATGCGCTCTCCTTAGGAGTCTTAAAAGTGGCGTTATCCTATCAAAAGAAGAGTGATGGAAAGCTTTATAACAAGATGCCGACGTATCAAAGTGCCGGAGCAACGCTCCCTGCACTCACCAATCTCGCTTCATTAGTCGTCTCGGTTGCCGTTGTGGATCTTGAAACAAGAAAACAACTTCAATCCAAAGAATTTGAGATGATCCAACAAAGACTCGGAAATGCGCCTGAAGGCGTCACCTCTTTAGAATACTGGTCAGGAGTGGCCGATGATGACTTTAAACACTTCTCCGAAGGTCTTCCCCCAAATGCAGCGAAAGCGGTTCGCTTTTATCAACGCTTCTATCCGATGGAGTAAATAAAGAGATGAAGAGAAAACCAATAGGATCGATTCAGAACAAGGGGCTTAGAGGGGTGGCTCTCTTGATGTCTTTATCCTTCATTGTTTTTTTAACGCTTCTCATGATGGCCTTTTTTTCACGAGCGCTTCTTCAACGCAAAATCTCTTCAGCCAGTACCAATGTAACAAAGACCGATATGATGGCTCGAAGCTGTCTCGATCTCATCGTCGGAGAGCTAAAGGGAGAAGTTTATGCGGGCTCCACCGTTTATGGACGCAATGGAATAAATGATAAAACGGAGCCTTTCCTTTATCTTCCCACAGCCAACACCAATATTTTAGTTCAACGCTCCGGAGTGACGAGCAAGAGCGAGGATCAAATTAACTTAGTGAAAGTGAGTGGTAGTCAACCGATCTATTCCATCAATGGACAACAAGGACGAATCACAGGGTCGAGTGTCGGAACGGATCAGCCGAGTTTAAACGGGAAAATGACGAGTAAAAGCCAATGGCAAAATGGACCTTTTCTCGTAAAGGAAATGGAGAACATTCCGACGTGGGCGATTTTAACGCGCTCCGGAGTGAAGAGTCAGTGGGAGGATGACTTTTCAAAAAAGAATTCCCAAACCTACGCGGTTGGTCGCTTTGCGTATGCGATCTATGATGTGAGTGGCCTCATGGATATGAACGTCGCAGGGTATCCTAAGGATTTGGTCACTGCGACGGGAACCGTTAACACCAAGATGTTAAGGCAAAAAGGAAGTTTAGGGTGGAGTTCTCTCGATAGTTTAGAAAATGGCATTTTTCCGATGAGTTTAGGGGCCTCTCAAAATTTGGTGAAATGGAGATTAAAAAAGACTTCTTCGGATGCTGCGCTTTACACGAATTACATTTATGGATTTGGAGCGACAAATGGATTCCTGAAAACGATCGAAGGAGACAATCTACTGCTCGGTCGGCGCGAAATCATTCGCATGGCCAAAAAAGAAGGATTTAAAGAGGCACTCCCTGTATTAACGACTTTTACCCGTGAAAAAAATGCGCCGAGCTTTACGTTTCCGACTAAAGTTCCGACGGGAGAGAGTTCGAATTATCCCGTCGATGGTCGTCTCGCTAAAAATACGGCGACGTCGGAATATCCGAATAAAAACTGGTTTGGCTATCGATTTACAAAAAACGGAACAAGTCCCGAGGCGACAACCCAAGTCACCTGGAATCCCGGGGATCCTTTATTGCTCAGACGCTTTTCGCTCGATCGCCTCAGTTGGCTGACATTTAAAGGGCCGAGTGCTTCGCTTTCTTCAGAAGATCCCCTTTATAAAGCAGAAGGAACAGATGCCAACATTCGCTATTATTTTGGATTAACCTGGGATTCTAGTAATGCTGAATGGATTTATTGTGGATCGAATGGAGGAACATCTGCACAGGCTGCTATTAAAACCCTTTCTGCGATTGTTAGCGAAAATCGCGAACCTAATTTTTTCGAACTTTTGAAGGCCTTTATTCATACCGATGTGATCGGGTTGGACGCGACCGGGGGGGATCTTACTCTTAACTACATTGCTTGCCAGCAGCGCTATTTAATTGATCGTCAGGGAGATCTGCAGATTTTAAAGATTGGAGCGAATATCATCGATCAAGCAGATACGGATGACTATCCGACGATTATTAGTTATCGTCCTTCAGTTTCCGGCTTTGGAGGAGTAGATGTTAAAGCGGATGGAATTGAAAATCTTCCCTATATCTCAAAACTTTCCTTTATGCCTTTTAATCCAAATTGGCCGGAAGATTTTCTTGGAGCTGCAGTCGCGCCTGCTGATTTTTCAAATCGGAAACTGGATGTATATTGTATTCCAGAACTCAGCAGTCCGCATCAAACGAATCAAGTCGTTTCCGTTTCACGACCTGAAAACATACGGCTGCAATATAGTGGCAACAATACATTGACTCGACAGGCGGGAGTATCAGACACTGCGACTTTAAATACATTTTCATCTCAAGCGGATTCGATTGTTATTCCGCAGGCAGGTTTTAAAGATTATTATCCTGCTCCCCGACGAATTCGATCTGTTTCTGGAGTGAACGGGATGACGCCTGGAGCAGCAACAACAGGAGCTATTTTTGTCCCTGTTCGGAATGTCGTTGGTGACTATGATTTTAAAGTTTTAGGAGGAAAATTTCCAACACAAATGAATGTGGTGCCTACGGATCCGACGAAGCACGATGATTATGTGGGTGTTTTAAATGCAAATACGCCAATCATTCGGAACTATGTGGGACGAGGGATGATTGGATTTGATGCGATTTTACAATATCAAAACTATAAAGGAAGCTGGAAAACATATAGTCGATTTGCAGGGGCCGATAGTTCAAGTGAAGCTTTCAATCAAAGGACCTCGATGGGTAATTTAGGAAATGGGCTCTATATGGATATGATGCCCGTCGGGCAGTTTAAACTTAAAAAAGAATTTACAGCAGCCGCGGCAATGCCCACTGGAACAGCTCACAATATAAATTATGGACAAGGAAATTGGATCAATTTGATGAAAAGAATGATACCTGAATATGATTTTTTTAAGACAGATGTCCGGACCTCGCGTTTAGATGTGGGAAAATGGTATCAAATGAGCCACAGCGAAATGTCCATTCGCCCCGATCCAATCTCTTATCCCTTGATTATTCAACAAACTAAGACAGCTCTTATACCGATATTACCTGCTGGAGCTCTTGCCTCCGGATGGTTTGACCTAGGTTCCTACTCATTTCTGACAGCAACAACAACCTTAGAACCTTCCATTTATCCTGGAATCGGAAAAGGCCGAGGGTGGGCGATGGGAATGGAAGAATCCGCGCAAGTGACGGCGGGGGCAAATAGCTTACGACGCATTCACAATGCGACTCCTTATCAAGCGCCTAACACCCAATTTATGCCCGCGATGCTTTCTGAAAATCGATTAATTTCGACTAGTAACTCCAATAATCCAGATACTTTTTATTACGACCACGGTCCCGATATCGCTTATAATACAGGAAGAGTTCGCCCCGCTGATAGCGCCTTGATCGGCCGTTATACTGGATTGAATGATGCGCGATTAGCCGCTCAAAGATCGATTTATAACAATGTAAATGCGATGCCGGTTATTTTAAATCGACCTTTTCGATCCGTGGGTGAATTAGGACATGTCTTCATGGATCTTCCTTATCGCTCTTTGGATTTTTTCAGTTCTGAAAGTGCGAATGCTGGTCTTTTAGATGTCTTTACCGTCGACTCCGTTGGATCGGAAGTAACAGTGACTGCAGGTCGACTGAATCCCAATTCTTCTCATCCTGCGGTTTTAGCGGCGACACTCAAAGAGACGGGTCGCAATGAAGAGGGAGATCGCTTCATCTCGAATGCCGAAGCCAATGTGATTGCGCAAGATCTCATCAAGACCACAACAGGTGCACAAGGTGCCTTTGCGACTCCTGCCGATTTAGTAATTCGAGGAAGTGGTTATAAAGTCGGAGCAATGAACGATAATGCATCGGTCGTCACCGTGAGTGGATTTGAAGATAGTAACGATTCAACTCCTTATCCTTCTATTAAACGAGAACGAGAAGCCCCGATTCGTGCCTTCTCTTCTGTGGCGAATACTCGAACTTGGAATTTATTGATTGATGTCATTGTCCAATCGGGTCGTTATTCAGAACAAGCGAAAGATTTAAAAGACTTCGCCTTAGAAGGACAGCGTCGCTATTGGCTTCATGTGGCCATTGATAGATTTACGGGTGAAGTTTTGGATCGGCAATTAGAGCCAGTGGATTAATGTCCGGGTTTTTGCTCTTTAATCCAAAGAGTTCTCATAAAGGCAATGACGTCGCGGAGAGACGGATGGCAACGGTGAATGATTTTATGTCCCAATTCGTGCATTAGAGCATTTTCGGTTTAAATGGTCGCACTCAAGTTGTCTTATTTTCTTCTACGGGAGGGCAGGCTCTCCCGAGCCGCCTCCCTCAATACAGAGGCGGATGAGGACATCTCGCTCTCCCGTTAAAAGCGACAAGCTCTATCGAAAATGCTCTAAAAAGCAGTTGTAACCACAGAATACACAGAACACACTAAAAATGAAAAAGTTACAAAAATAAATCCCTTCACCTGGCAAGTGAATGAAAAAACCGACTGGTTTTCATATAAACTCTTCTTTCTGTGTATTTTGTGTGTTCTGCGGTTAAATTTTCTGCGGTTTTTAGGTTTAACGATCCATAAAAAAAGGGAGCAAGCGGTTTGCTTGCTCCCTTTTGTTTGAAAGGATCAATTCGAAATAATATTTTTATTTCTTATGATAATGCATATGTCCGGGTTCGCTTGCGAGTCTCCAAGCGTGAACATTGAATTGGGTGCGGCGTTCGCCAAAGAATGCATAGTCAATACGTCCATGAACGACAACCTCTTGGCCTACAGGAAGATTGATATCGGAGTCTAATTCGATGGTCCCTGTTCCATCATTGAGGAAGTAAGTGTCTTCGTCTTGTTTCTTGGTAATTTTACCAACTAAAACCACTTTCTTACCATCGACTTTCAACGAATCATGGGAAAGAACCCATTTGACCGATGCGATTTTCCATTGATTACCACAAGGAGCGCCTTCGTCCTTGGAACAATCTTTTGCGGAAATGAAACCAACACTGACCAACAATAGGAGGCATTTGAGGAGGTTTTTCATAGGAGTTCCCAATTTACTTCAGCTTTTCCTTCCGTCAAGGGACTTTAGGGAAATCCCTTAAAATAGACTCAAATATAAATTACGAAGGCGAATAAAACCTCACAAATAAAGCAATTTATCCCAAAATTCTTCTTTGAAATCGATGAGCACACTTCAATTTACGATCATGAACGAAATCACAGGGCCTTTTTTAGGGCATGTCACAGATCGGACCGCAAAAATATGGATCCAATGCGGCGAACCCTCCTCACTCTTCGCGCGAAGTCTTTGGGTGACGATTCATCCGGAGAGCGTGACGAGTCCTTCTCGAGGGCCTAGCGAAAGAATGGAGTTGGATCCGATCACTTTAAATGCGGGCTCTCTGACCATTCAAAATTTAGAACCGGATACCCTTTATTTTTATCGGCTTTGGAAAGATGAATCCGCCACGCAACCATTGGATTTACAGGGATTAGAATTAGACGACTTACGATTGAAAACCTTCCCGAGAAACGGATATGAAAAACAACTCGATTTCCTTATAATGAGTTGTCACAACCCCTTTACATCCCTGGAAGATGGAGAGGAGGGCTTCGCAGTTTGGGGACAGATTTCAAGGGTCATTGAAGAAAATAAAAATGTTCGGTTTGTGATTTTAGCAGGGGACCAAATTTATGGGGATGAAATCGAAGCTAAGGTAAAAAAGGAGAAGGATCCTCAAATACGATTAAGACTGTATCTCTTCCTTTATAAAAAATTTTGGAACCATCTCTCCTATCGAAAAATCCTTTCACGATTACCGGCAATGATGATGTGGGATGATCATGATATCACGGATGGATGGGGATCCCGTGAAGATTCATTTAAGGATGAAAAGAGTTCAGAGTTCTCCTCACATTGGAGCGCGCTTTTTCAAACCGCAAAAGAAGCTTTTACCGTCATGCAGGCAAGCCGTAATCCAGACCCTCTGGATCAAAAAGAGGGATTTGATTTCTGCTTTAAAGTAGGACGGGCGGGATTCTGTCTGATGGATCTTCGAAGTCATCGGAATGTTCGGTTGCCCAGAATCACCACGGAAAAACAGAGAGCCTTAGTTAAATCCTGGGTGGCTCAACACCGAAACGAGATCGATACCTTCTTTTTTGTGAGTACCGTTGTTTTTTCTCACGGAGCTCCTCTCATTGAAGATTGGGTGCTTAAATACTGGTTTTATTTTTTAGATTTTTTGAAACTCCTCAAAAAAATAAAGTTTCTTAAGGGCTGGACGAAAAGCCTCTCCGATCGAGTGGGAGATTTGCGAGATGACATTAACGATTCTTGGGGAGCGGAAGTGAATGCTGGAGAGGCCGATGAAATCTTAGAGTTTCTCTTTGATCTTCAAAATTCAAAAACAGAAAAGCCCGTGCATGTCGTGATTCTCAGTGGAGATATCCATACTCCCGGGTATGCGACTCTCTATTCCTCCGATAAAGGACATCTTCAGCGGGCGACGATTCCCCATATCACGGCAACCCCCGTCTCGTATAAGCCTTTTTCTTGGATCGGAGAGGCGGTTTATCGGCATCTCACGCAGAGTATCAAACTCGGAAGAAAAGGAGTTTTTTCCTCTCAAGTGAGCCATCATTATTGCAGTCGAAATGTCGTTTTATTATCCCTGCGTGATTTTCAAAACGGAGAGAGCCAATTAAAAGTGAAGTACTATTTAGAAGGGTATCCTGAGCCGCAAATCATGCTCTTTGATTTGAATCGGAGCTCCCATCGGGAGGCCATCTCATGGAGCCATCCTAAAAGGACGGGATCGCAAATGCTTCCTCAAGGATGAAGTGGGGAATAAAAATTCTACATCAAACTTATTTTTAAAAAATCTAAACATTTTATTTGACGAAAATAAAAGTCCAGAGTAGTCTCTACGTACTTTAAATGAAAACGGTAAAAACAAGTCATAATTTGGCCAAGCACACAGCGATGTGGCTTCGCTCATTTTGTATGGATTTGGAATATGGTATTCAAAGCCCCGTGCAACATGAAGCCAAAACTCAAAATGAGGATCGTGGATAGAGCTTCACACTAGTCTAAAACTTTTGAAAAGCCCACGATCCGAGAGGAAAGTGGGCTTTTTTATTGTTTGAAATAAACGAAGGAGGAAATCATTCAAAAGAGAAAACAACTTTTAAGAAAATAAAAAACCCTGGCACACGTTGAAGCGCGTGACAGGGCGAGTACAAAAGATCTATCCGAAGATAGAAGATCTGTCGCAGGATTTTTAATCTACGGGGCGCATTTAAAATGTCAATATTTTGAATCATTTTGAGCTCATTCTATATTTTCTATATTCAAAAAATCTAAACATTTTTAAACTAAAACAGGCTGTTTTAGTGACGCTAGAGCTTTGTCTAGCGTCGAGAAATGAATGCAGTGGATTTCATTTCTTCAAAGATTTCGCGTGAAAGATCGCGCTGGCATTTCTCATGATGCCCGTCGTAACTCCCAGTGGGTTGACGAAATAATCGCTGAAATGCGGATATGAGAACCAAAGACCCCTGTGAAAACAGGTTGGAGCACCTTTCCGTCGGTGCGGTCAAAAAGACGGAAAAATTTAAAGGGAGAGGAGATAGATCGTCTTTTGTCCCGAAGAGCTTTGAGGCAGTCCCCTATCGCAGGGGAGAGAGTCAGCCACTCTCCGGTATCGCACCCTGCCTCATTTTTTCTTTTTAACCCATTTCTTGCATTGGAATTCTAAAAACGGGAGGGACGAGGCTCCGAGGCCGTGGTTTTCAGATGTGACAGGCTCGTGGCTTGGGGGTTCAACGAAGCGAGTCTCTCCTTTGATCGGGAGGGACGAGCTCCTGCGAGTCCGGGATGACGGAAGGGGATTATATGATTCCTCGTCCTCTCTTATGTAATAAGCCATTTCGTACAAATAGAATCCAAGCCGAAAGGCAATTT
>JAZKBH010000178.1:0-1394 GCA_040388725.1 Verrucomicrobiota bacterium | reverse complement strand
GAATGGAGAAAGCAGGAAAAAAGGAATAAACCCCTGAATTTGTGGCTTTAAACTCCTTTTTTCCTGCTTTCCCTATTCCACAGATTTTAATGAATTGAGGTTCAAGGGTCCATTTTAGGCAAGGAACCACGGGAGCTCTTCACTTTTTTAGTGCTTACAAAAAGAAGAGTGTCTTTACCTGATTGATCGCGAGAACGAGGATTTTCGAGTAAATCCCTAAATAATAACCCTTTTTTATCCTTTCATTCTAACTTTCTACAGGATAGCCTGTAAAAATAAAGGTCGAGTAGAGATCACTTGAGGAAGAAAAAAGTAGAAGGATATCCGGTTATCCTGTCGGAGCTTTCACCTTCCAAGGAGAGATTTCCAAAAAAAAGGGGTTGCCAACAGAGGAGGCAATCTCTATATCACTCCTTTCTTATGGCTAAAACTGGAAAAACGAACAAGAAGTCCGTGGTGAAGAAACCGGCCAAAACGACACCTAAAAAAGCAGTTCAAGCTGTAAAGAAAGCTCCTGCCAAAAAGGTGGTCGTGAAAAAGGCTGTTAAACCTTCTAAACCCGTTAAATTAGCCAAACCTGCTCCTCAAGCAAAACCAGTAAAGAAGATTTCCAAAGTCGTTGTTTCCAAGGCAGTCCCAGCATCTGCTCCTGCAAAGAAACCAACGGCGGCTCCAACACCAGTGAAAAAAAATCAAGATCCCCTCGGAATGAACAACAAGGTTCTCCCGAAACAATCCGCTTCTCATTTGTCGACGGCTTTTATTACCGAACAAAAGACGAAGCTCGTTGAGCTGCATGACCACATTTTAGATCAGATGCAAAGCGTTGCACAAGATAACCTCCGCTCACGTCCTGAAGGAAGTGAAGCCTCCGCCTTTGGAATGCACCAAGCGGATGCAGGAAGTGACGCCTACGATAAAGATTTTGCCCTCAGCTTGCTCTCCCAAGAGCAAGACGCGCTCTATGAGATCGAAGAAGCTCTTAAGCGCATCGAAAACGGTGCTTATGGCATTTGCGAAATGTCGAGCAAACCAATCCCTAAAAATCGCCTAGAGGCGATTCCTTTCGCTCGATTCACCGTCGAGTGTCAATCCCAGTTGGAAAAGGAAAATAAGGGTCGCCGTCGCTGGGATACTGCGCCGCAATTCATGGACTCCGAAGATACCATCTCGGACGAAGATGAAGAAGTGGTGGATGAAGAGGGAAACCGTAAGGAAAAAGAATAAACGTATCCGAAGATTCGGATCGACTGGAGTAGTATTATGGGAGCAACCGTAAAAAAATCACGCCGCAAACGCAGAGCCCCGAAGGTCATGCCAAAGCGCCGCATCGATATCAATCAAGAAGCAATCGAGTTCAAAAACACCGAATTGCTCAAAAAATATGTCACGGA
>JAZKBH010000177.1:0-3076 GCA_040388725.1 Verrucomicrobiota bacterium | reverse complement strand
TCAATTTCGCTTTCCTCGGCGACGAGATCGACCCCGGAGATCCGGCGGAAAAGTCAATACAGGCTATCGGCCCTGACGAACTGACTGATTGTTCCACGTCCTAGGTGCAACCTGTTGCTTTTTGGGTGGATTCTGACTCTTTCGGTTTCTCGAGCGGATTTTCCTCCTGATCAGGTTGAGTTTTTTGAAAACAAAGTTCGACCGATTTTGGCGAATAATTGCTACAAATGTCACAGCGTCGAACAGGGGACTTCCAAAGGAGGGTTAACCTTGGATACCCGCGCAGGCGTTTTAAATGGCGGTGAAAGCGGCCCTCTTTTGACACCGGGAGATCCAGAAAAAAGTCTGATCATTCACGCGATCCGTTATACCGATCCCGATTTGAAAATGCCCAAAAAAACAAAACTCACGGATGACGAGATTGCCGCATTGACGGAATGGGTGAAGCGCGGTGCTCCGGATCCACGAGTGCAAACAAATCTCAAATTGAGTGGATTAAACGATAAAGCCCGTGGACATTGGGCTTATCAACCGATTCAAAAAAAATCGCCGCCCTCGATTAAAAATTCGGCATGGCGTCAGTCTCCGATTGATCGGTTTATTTTTTCAAAACTGGAAGAGAAGGGGATGGAGCCTTCGCCAATGGCAAATAAAGAGACGCTGATTCGACGCGCTTATTACGATTTGATCGGGCTTCCTCCGAGTCCTCAGGAAATCGAAGCATTTCAACTCGATCAAGATCCGGATGCTTTTGCTCGGGTAGTCGATCGATTGCTCGCTTCTCCTCATTACGGCGAACGGTGGGGACGTCACTGGCTTGATACAGCACGTTACTCCGACACGGTCGGAGGAAATGTGGTGGTTCAAAAAATCGGAAAAGAATATCGCTATCCCTATGCCTGGGGATATCGCGATTATGTCATCGATTCTTTCAATCGGGATAAACCGTACGATCAATTTATTGTGGAACAACTGGCGGCGGATCAATTGCCCGAAGCCGAGAAAAATCCCGGATTGCTTTCTGCACTTGGATTTTTGACCGTCGGTGAGCGCTTTGAAAATGTGAATGATGAGATCAATGAACAAATTGATACCGTATCAAAAGGATTTCTCGGCGTTACGGTAAGTTGTGCCCGATGTCATGATCATCCGTTTGATCCCATTCCGACGGCCGATTATTATGCCTTACATGGAGTTTTCGCGAGTACTCAGGAGCCTCCTGAAAAACCGATCGTAAAATCCGCAAATGCTTTTCTTTATTTGGAGTTTTTGCAAAGACGAGCCGCACTCGAAAAATCGAATCAAGAGGCCTTTTGTAAAATGGTCATTGAATTGAATTCTTCATTTCTCAAAAAAGCTCCTCTTTATTTAAAATGGGCGGCTATCCAGATTCGGGGAAAATTGACTTCGGAAGAGACAACTGAAAAAAATGAACTCAGTAAAAAAGGGGAGATGGATGGGCAGCTTTTAAACACGATTGTTTACGCGATGAATCAGAAGCCGGAAAACGATCCGACATTTTCGATGTTTAAAAAATTGGCACGCATCCCCGAGGCAGATTTTGCAAAGAAGGCAGGGGATATTATCCATAAAAAATGGGAAGAACCGGAAGGAAAGCGATCTTTAAATCCTTTGATTGAGTCGGAGCTCCGTCGTGTAGAGCCGAAAACGCGACAAGATTTGATCACGCTTTATTCAAAATGTTTTTCTCAAGCGGCTCCTTTTTCGGAAGTTTATTTAAAAAAGGTTTTTGAATCTCCTTTAACAGATGAAGTTGAAGGAAGTTCCAAGCGTGTAAAAACTTTACCAACGGATGTCTTACCTGATCCGAACCTTGCTCCCTTTTTGAGCATTCCTCTCAAAATGAGAAAACAAGAAGAACTGACGATCGTGGAGTTAAGGCGAGTGACGCGGGAGCTTCCTTTTTCCATACGAACGTTGGCGGAAAAAATAAAACCAAGTATTGATTTAAATGCGATTAATCTTTTAGAGCTGACCGATCCGGGTGCTCCCGACCGCGCAATGTCGGTCGTCGATGTGCTGAAGCCTCATGACTCTCCCGTATTTATTCGTGGTCAAGCGCAGGTCAAAGGGAGTGTGGTCCCCCGTCATTTTCTTTCCATTCTTTCTCCCGATGGAAAGCCGAAGCCCTTTGAATCCGGGAGCGGGCGTTTAGAGTTGGCCCGGGGGATTGCGGATGCTCAAAATCCCTTAACCGCTCGTGTTTTAGTGAATCGTGTTTGGATGCATCATTTTGGAGCAGGGTTTGTTCCGACGACAGATAATCTCGGAACACAAAGCGAACTTCCGAGCCATCCCGAGTTACTCGATTATCTTGCTTCTTATTTTATGGAAAACGGGTGGTCGTTGAAGAAACTTCATCGGTTCATCATGCTTTCTCGAACCTATCAAGAAAGCAGTTCCCCCCATAAAGATTATGAAGCGCTCGATCCTGAAAACAAATTTTTATGGAGATCGAATGTAAAGCGTCTCGATTTCGAATCTTTCCGTGATTCACTTTTGGTCTTTAGCGGAAAACTCGATGAAACCGCAGGAGGGAAGCCCGTGAACCTAGTCGAGGAACCGTATAGTTATCGTCGAACAGTTTACGGATACATTGACCGGGGCAATTTACCTGAACTCATGGCCTTCTTCGATTTCAGTAATCCGGATGCTCCCAACTCTCAACGGAGTTCGACCATCGTTCCGCAGCAGGCACTCTTTTTAATGAATAGTCCGATGATCATTGGAGTAGTTCGTGATATTTTAGCGAGATCCGAAATTAAAGAGAGTTCAGGAACGGAAGAAAAAATAACGGCTCTCTATCGGATTATTTTACAGAGAACACCAAAACCGGAAGAAGTAGAGTTAGCGAAGCAGTTTTTAACCGCCGAAAAAGAGTTAGATCTTCTTCCTTCAAGCGCGAAGGAGAACACGGCTTCAAGTCCCGCCAATTCAAAATCAGAAGAAAAAGAAAAGCCGAAAGAGATGAATATGATGGCGATGGCGGGAGTAGGTCCTAAAGGGGCAATTCGCAATCAGGGAAGTCGTGTACAACAGAAGCCATTGACCTCAT
>JAZKBH010000176.1:0-4743 GCA_040388725.1 Verrucomicrobiota bacterium | reverse complement strand
GTGAACCCTCGATAGCGAAGATTATTCACGAGCCCTTGTTTTGCGAGGCGTTGAATCATGCTGGAGACACTCGCTTTTCCTAAGTGAAGTTCCTCGGCGAGATCAGAGACTCGTGCAAAGCCTTGACGATCGGTCAGCTCTTGGATGCGTTCCAAATAATCTTCTGCTTTTTCAGACAGAGGGGCTCCAGGACGTGTGGGCATCGGAATAGAATGATAAAAATAAATCCGGAGTCAATCCTTGCTTAAAATGTTCGTATAATCAAACTTTATATTGACAATTAAACTGTTTCTTATAAAACAGACATCCTGAAATGAATGAGAATGCCATGAATCCTGAAAATAATCTAAGTGACGTTTCGACGCATATGGGTGCTTGGAAACGCAAAGTCGCAGAGGTGAGCTTACCTGAAGTCCATCGGAGTATCTTTGTTCCTAAGTCGGGATCATTTTTAAAAAAGATGGCGGCATTTGCCGGTCCTGGTTTTTTGGTGGCGGTCGGTTACATGGATCCAGGGAACTGGGCGACCGATCTCTCCGGAGGAGCGAAGTTTGGATATACGTTACTTTCGGTCATCTTGATCTCAAATTTGATGGCAATTCTTCTCCAACATCTTTGCGTTAAATTAGGAGTCGTCACCGGACGAGATTTAGCTCAAGCCTGCAGGGATCATTATTCAAAGCCGACCGCCTGGTTTTTATGGGTTTTGTGTGAGCTTGCGATTGCCGCCTGCGATCTAGCGGAGGTCGTCGGTTCGGCGATTGGTTTGCAGCTTCTCTTTGGGATTCCTTTGGTGTGGGGTTGTATCATTACCTGTTTGGACGTCTTGGCGGTGCTCTATCTTCAAAATAAAGGATTTCGTTATATTGAAGCTCTTGTTGTGACTTTGATCGTGACCATTGGAGGGTGTTTTGCGGCTGAGCTGTTGTTTGCTAAGCCGAGTTTGACAGGGGTGATGCTGGGATTTGTTCCAAGCACCTCGATTATTACCAATCAAAATATGTTGTATGTCAGTATTGGAATTTTAGGCGCAACCGTCATGCCTCATAATCTCTATCTTCATTCGTCGATTGTGCAGACCCGAAGTTTTGAGCGTACGGTTCAAGGAAAGCGAGAGGCGATTAAATTTGCGACGATCGATTCCTCTGCGGCTCTGATGTTTGCCTTATTTATCAATGCAGCCATTTTGATTTTGGCGGCGGCGGCTTTTCACTGGTCGGGGCATCAAGATGTGGCCGAGATTCAAGACGCCTATCAACTCTTGAGTCCGACGCTCGGTGTGGGAGTGGCGAGTGCACTCTTTGCGATCGCCTTGTTAGCTTCAGGTCAGAACTCGACTTTAACAGGAACGCTGGCGGGGCAAATTGTCATGGAAGGTTTTTTAAATTTTCGAATTAAACCGTGGTTACGTCGTTTGATTACCCGCGGAATTGCAATCGTTCCTGCCGTGGCTGTCATTAGCTACTATGGAGAGAATAAGACGATGGATTTATTGGTGGCAAGCCAAGTCGTATTGAGTATGCAGCTTGGTTTTGCCGTTTGGCCGCTGGTTCGTTTTACAAATGAAAAAGCAAAGATGGGAGAGTTTGCGAATCCGTTATGGATCAAGCTTCTGGCCTGGGGAACTTCATTCGTGATTATCGTCCTGAATTTAAAGCTGCTCTTTGATACGTTTGTTCCGGATGCGATGAGGAAAGTCTTTTATGACTCCCTCGGAATTCCGATGATGGAATAGGTTTTTACCCAGATCTTGCATTGAGAGTTATTTTTCACTGTAAAATGAATCACCAAAAGGGAGATCTCTAAAGGCCAACAAAAACAGAATCATGTCTTTGTATTTTTTTTCCTGTAAATCCTGTTCATCCTGTCAAAAATCAGGGAAGTTTTGGACAGGATTTACAGGATAAACCGGAGAAGAAAGTTTTTTAGAAATTCCTAATACAATAAATGGGTTAAAAACAAAAAATCTTTGGATTTCTTCGTGTCATTGTGTCGTCGTGCGAAACGTCTTCCAATCTCTTCTTTTCATGTCTTCCAGCCTTCCTTAGAGATCCTCGTATTTGAAGAGCTCTAGCTCACACGCTTTAAAATCTCGATTAAATCCTGAAACTGAAATGGTTTTTTGAGAACAGCTTGAAATCCATATTCGACGGGGTTGGCCATGACAGGATCACTGGAGTATCCACTACAGACTAAGGCTCGAACATGCGGATCGATCTCTTTAAGTTTTTCGATGGTCTCGACCCCCCCCATGCCGACGGGAATCATGAGATCGAGGATCACCCAATCAAATTTTTGATTTTGGCTGATTGATTTTTGATACGCATGAATGGCTTCGGTTCCATCGCAAGTGCTCACAACTTCGAATCCATTTTTTTGAAGAATGGCTCGAATCATATTGCGAAGACTTTCTTCGTCATCCATGTGAAGTACTCGGATTTTGAGGGAGGGATCTTTTGCTTTTGAGGTAGGAGGATAGGAACAGGTTTCTGTTTCTCGGGCGGCGGGAATGTGTGTTTTAATAGAGGTTCCTTTATTAATAACAGATTGAATTTGCAGATCTCCTCCATGATTTTTAAGAATTGAAAAAGCGGCAGGAAGTCCGAGACCGCTATGACCTTGTTTCGTGGTAAAATAGGGTTCGAGGATTCGGTGGAGATTTTCCTCCGCAATTCCTTTTCCGTGGTCTTTAACTTCAATTTCCCAGTAGGATCCGAGAGCTAGAGGTGTGATTTCATCCTCGGTAATGACAAGAGGTCGAATGAAAATTTCGATTTTCCCATCCGTGCTATCCGATTCAAAAGCATTTTGAAAAATTTGAGAAAAAGCATGTTTAAGTTGAGATTCATCCGCGTCGACAATCGGCTTTTCATCCAGGGAGTGAAGGGTGGCAAAAATGGCAAATTCACTTTGAAGCTCGGCGAGAATCTCTTCGATCATCGCTTTTAGAGAAAACCGCTTTCGAATCGGAGCTCCTCCTTTGGCAAAAGTGAGAAGTTGATTCGAAAGGAGTGCCGCCCGCTGACAGGCATTGACCGCATTTGTGAGATAGTTGCGGGCAGGATGGGCGTCCGCGAGTTCGATCTGCGCTAAGGCGATATTTCCCTGAATCGATTGGATCACGTTATTAAAATTATGAGCAATCCCTCCTGCGAGGAGTCCGATCGCTTCCATTTTTGTAATCTTTATTTTTTCTGTGAATTTCTGACGTTCCAGAGAATAAGCACCCCGTTGAATGATCGCGGAGATCATGGGGAGCGTGAAGTCCATCTCATGAATACCGCCGAGTCGAGTGATCCCAATGAACATGCCGTATTTGTGATCTTGGGTGGCGATCGAATGAAGAATCAGTGATTTTTTTAACGGAGGGCAACGAAGGGTCACGGCTCGGTTTTGTTTGAGTGACCACGCAAAGGTGCTTTCTTCAATCGTGAAATCAAGTGCCTTTTGAGCCAGCTCTCGCGATTCAGGGGGATCGCAGAGAACGATTTCAAATTCAAATGTCTCCGGATTCGGAGCAACAAAGAGATGGGTCTCGAAGGTGAAAAGCGGTTGGATGTGATGCTTTAAAATTCCAAAAAGAGGGAGGGGATCGGCGCTTCCGGGCGATTGTGCCAAGGCTTTATTTAAGGAGGCCAGAACATCAAAAAACTCGATTTGTCGTGTGCGCCAATGATCGGGATTAAAGGTCATGGAAGGGGACGGTTAGTTTCCAATCATGATTTTCATGACTTCTTGAATTTGCCGATCAAGTTCTTTTTCAATCTGTTTGAACGAAGTCGGATCGAGAGAGAGCTGGGTCCATGCCATGGGGTGAATCGGAGGCACGAAGCGTTCTCCGCTTCCATCAAAGCCGAAGGAATGGGCGCAAATATCGGCTAAGTGAATGACGGCGGATTCGAGAGGAAATTTAGCAAACGATGAAAACTGGTGATGTTTACGGACCCCTTCGGAAAGTCGCAGAGGAAATTTCCACTGAGTCATTAAGGCAGCACCTACATCTTCGTGGGTATATTGAAGGACTTCGAGTTCCAGCTTATAAAGAGGAACTTCCTTTTGAGGGGCCTGTTGAAGCAAGTCGGTCATGATCTCCGGGATTTTTTGGAACATGACCATGCGTCCGATATCGTGAAGAAGGCCGAGGACAAAAAATCGTTCCACATTCGGTTCACGACGGAGGGAGGCGATGATTTTCGCCGTAAGACCGCAAGCAATGGAGTGACGCCAGAAGGAGCGCATATTGACGAGCTCACTGGGTATTCCTTCAAACATTTCCACGACCGTGGTTCCCAGAACGAGATCTCGAATTTGTTGAGCTCCGATCAGCGTCAAAGCATTCGAAATCGTTTCGATTTTTGCAGGAAAGCCATAGAAGGCGCTATTGGCGAGTTCAAGAACTCTCATGCACATCGACTGATCATTGCTGATGATTTCAGCGATCTCATCCATCGTGCTTTCCGGGCTGTTGATCGCTTCGGAAAGTCGATGAAAAGTGGCAGGGAGGGTGTAAACGGTTTGGACAGCGTTGACCATCTCTTCTGCGGATTTGAAAGGAGATTTGGGGATCATTTGGACATTTCTTTCAAAATTCTAAAAAGGTAAATCTGGGAGAGAATAGCGGTGGCGGGATGACGAGGGTCGAGAAGCTTAAATTTTTGTTTTCGTTTTTCTTCTGCTTCTTGCATGACTTCCGGGGCAATGGAGGCGAGAAAACCTTGTTCCAGCTGATTGGCGTCACTGCCT
>JAZKBH010000175.1:0-4118 GCA_040388725.1 Verrucomicrobiota bacterium | reverse complement strand
AGGAGGATGCGAAACTCTCTCCTTTGTATTTTTAATCCCAAGAGAGAGTGATTGATGGCTCATCCGGATGCGCCCGATGAACTCGCACATGCTGAATCCCTGCCCCCATCAACGTCGATCGCATCACCTCTTCCGCCAAATCCGGAGAATTACAATCCGCACTTAAATGCCCGAGAAACAGATCTTCCAACTTCTCCGTCGCAATCTCCACGGCCAATGCCGCCGCGGCACTATTGGAGAGATGCCCATGCCTCGAAAGAATACGTTGCTTCACCGACCAGGGCCGTTTTTTATGAGATCATCAGAAAGAAAATAGATGGGTTATCCGATGATGAAATAAAAAACCGACCGGATCATAAGCGTCATGAGGAACGGAAAACGTCTCCACATGCAGATCATGAACCTCCAACGTGCTCCCCGTCTCAAAATAATGCCATCCTGAAAACTCTCTCATTTTAGGACGAACCTGATCCGCGGTCAGACGATTGCTATAAATCGGGATCTGATATTTTCGACTGAGCACGGGCAAACCACAAACATGATCATCATGTTCATGCGTCACAAAAATCCCATTCACCTGATCGAGTCGTGCTCCAATTTTTCCCAACCTCAACTCAATCTGTTTGGCGCTAATTCCCGCATCGATCAAAAAGCGTCCTTTTTCTGTCTCCAGATACGAACAATTTCCACTACTCCCGCTCGCTAAAATAGTAAACCTCAGCATCGCTTCCTCCGGAGTGACGAAACGAGAAAAATACACTCTCTCACGCAAAGGCGCAAAGCAGCCCAAGGTTCCTCCCTTTCATAAAAAAACCAATGGAATCCATTTTCTGATTTAAAAAAGGGGAGAAACTTGGGCCACTTTGCGGCTTTGCGTGAGATATGAATTTGAATGACTTTCATACTTCCACCCACTTCGGCCTCCAAAATCGAGCCAAACCCCAGCCGATGAATCCTCCCCCCATATGCGCCGTATGCGCAATAAAGGGAAGCCACCCAAACTTCCAACAAATCACTTCAACCGCCAACGATCCCCAGAAAAACCAACGAATCTCTCCTCGAAGAGGAATGACAAACATCACCAAAACTTTGACATATCGCTTCGGATCAATCGCCGCCAATGCCCCAAACAAGGCAAAAACCGCACCACTCGCTCCCGCGAGGGTTTCGATGGCTCGCGTAGAACTCGATTCGGTCACATACCAAAATCCGACGGCCCCCAATAATCCCGCCACATAAAGCAACAGATATCGATTCCGTCCCAACTGCCACTCCAACTCACGCCCAATATAATGAACCGTTAAAAGATTAAAAAGAATATGGATCGGCATTTCCACTGAATGAATCCAACCATACGTCAAAATTTGCCACCACATTCCCGACTTAAAACTCTCCAATTGAAAGGCCAACAGCATGGCAATGTAATCGGTTTTAAAAACATAGACCGATAAGATCTGCACCAGATGAATCGCAATCGCCGTCGCAATAATAATCGTCGTGATCAAGTGACGACCTCCAGTGAAAAATCAATCGCCTTCACACTATGCGTCAGCGCTCCCACCGAAATATAATCGACCCCGCAGTCAGCAACCGAACGCAAACGCTCCAACGTCATTCCCCCTGACGCCTCGGTCTCACATCGACCTGCAATGATCGCAACCGATTCACGCATCTGATCGAGCGACATATTATCGAGTAAAATTCGATCGACGTTTAACTCCACGATCCACCTGACTTGATCGACGGTATCCGCTTCGACTTCGATTTTTAAAGGAGGATCCCATTGCCGTGCTTTCTCGATTACTTCTTTCATCTCTTCTGGATTTTTGAAAAAAGCGAGATGATTGTCCTTAAACAAAAACATATCATAAAGCCCGATGCGATGATTCATGCCGCCTCCACATGCCACGGCATACTTTTCAAGAAGCCGTAACCCGGGAGTTGTTTTTCGTGTATCCAAAATTCGAGTCCGAGTTCCTTTGACTTCCTCGACATAACGCTGCGTCTGCGTCGCAATACCGGAGAGATGCTGAAGGTAATTTAAAGCGGTCCGCTCTCCTGTTAAAATAGAACGAAGCGATCCTTCCACTTCTAAGATCGTGACTCCTTTCTCAATCACTTGAGAATCTTGAACGAAGGTGGTCATCCTCAATCCCGAGTCGGTTTCCAAAAAAACACGTTCAGCAACAGGAAGTCCAGAAACGACTGCCCTCTCTCGAGAGATGACACGAGCCTTCGCCTTGGCCTCCTCCGGAATCGAGATCCAACTCGTGACATCGACAGGACCGCGATCTTCTCCCAGAGCACGGCAAGCCGCTTCCCGAAGAATCGGAGAATCTAAAACCGGAAGCGAGGAATTAAGAATGACGGCCTTCATCGAGATCTATGAGGTCAAAATAAGTTTCAACTTTACGTTTGGCAGAAGGAGCCGCTTTTAAGCTCTTCTGAAAGGAATTCAACTTCTCTTGGGTATCGGGCATCCGACGAACCATTCGTTCGTTCATCTCATTGATCGCATTCTGAGTCGGCCATCCCGACCCCAATGTTCCCTTCAACCAAGAAAGAATTTCTTCATCTGTCTTCATCTGTTGAACTGCACTCTCGAATTCTTTCGGATCAATACAGAGAAACTCCAAAACGTTTTTATCAAAACCGACCGTCAAATAATTATAACCGGCTAATTTCCCAGTCGGATAGAGACGACATTTATCAATCAAGCGAGGAAGAAAGACCATCCCCCCCAAGCGCTCATACGGACTACGAGGACAAACTTCAGGCGCATGACTGACCGGAAGGCCAGCGGCAACCCAGGCCTTATATCCTCCCGCCACCGACTTCACATTGGTGTATCCCATTTTTTGTAAATTATCAGCAACAAGCACCGAGCGATAACCCCCTCCGCAATAGCAAAGAACTTGTACATTGAGGTCGAAAATTCGGGATTCTATATCTCTCTCCACAATTCCCTTCGACAAAAAAATCGCTCCTGGAGCATGCCCTTCATTCCATTCGGACTGCTCACGAACATCAACCAGAAAGGTCCCTTTCGATTTCGAAGCCGTATTCGCTTCCTGTACAGAGACCTCACGAACTCTTGATTGCGCCGATTCGACTAACTTTAAAAACCCAGGAGAATGCTGCATATAAGGACTTACTAATTCAAAAGAGAACACTGGTAAACTCTTAAAACAAAATATCCCTCATCTCTGCAAAAAATTGAATGAAAGAATGAGTCTCATTCCCAAAAATTCCCTGCCAAAGCGTCGACCTTACGCGCATCTCATGGATTCAAATTAAAATATAAAGGAACTCCCCATAAAAACACCTTATTTAACATGCAAAAGTCCTACTTTAAAAGAAGCTTTATTAGATAAAGTCATAACAGCTACAAAATCAAGGAGTTATAAATATTTAAATTGAAAAACCATTAGAAACGAGATACATTTACTCACCGCGTTTTTCAATAAACTAATGAAAACTCTTTTTATTGTTTTTTCTCTCTTATGTTTTTTGTCTGCAGAAAAAACAGCGTCTGCGGCTATCTTTAAATTAGAGATTACCAAACAGGAAACAATTCTCGTTTCTGATCCTCAGGGGCAAGCCCTCGTCGAAATCCCCCTGGGATCCCTCAATCGAGAAGTCTCTCTTCCTACGGGCAAACTTCAAATCAGCTACGGTCGCAATGCCAAAAACCAACTTTCCGCCCTGATCTATCCCCACGCCAGTACCCCTCGTCCTCTCGAAATTCAAATCAATCAACAATCCATTAAAACCGATGGGAATGCTTATTTAACTTTAAACGTGGAGTCCGATTATTCTTCTCTCTCTTTAAATCCAGGCATTCTCGGACAGGTCTGGATCAACCAACAACCGACTCCACTGAGAGAAGCAATCACCATCCCTCTCATCTCACCAAAATCAGACTCCCTCCTCTCGGAATCCGATCGCATTCCTTCTGCGGGAAAAGATCAGATCACAGCCACTCCTCCCCTTTTCTCTTCCGAAAAGCACTCTTCTCCGTTTCCGACGGAAACCACCGAATTTCAATGGACCCTTCCCCTCTCGCCAGACTCGATCGAACAAACAAAAAATGATGAAAACGGTCAAATTCGTCTCGT
>JAZKBH010000174.1:2325-15409 GCA_040388725.1 Verrucomicrobiota bacterium | reverse complement strand
ACTTGTTTCATATTCGTTTCCTTTATTTCGATCATTTCTGAGTTCGGTGTCGAGTCCGAAGTTTTTTCCTGAAAATCCTTGAGCCAGGTTCGTCGTTCCAATTCGCGTTGTAGTTGACGAATCAAACGGGCATCGGCTTCGGGAAAGGAATAATTTTCTAATTCTGTCCGTCGAACCCATTTCCAATCGGCAACTTCGATTGCCTGAGGATCTCCACGGAGATAGCGGCACCGATAGAAAAATATTTTGAGATTTTTTTCCTGATACTTCACAAAGACGGTATGGATGCAGCGACCGACATAAATATCAATGCCGACTTCCTCGCGAATCTCGCGACGAAGGGCATGAACATCGGTTTCACCATGTTCGACTTTGCCGCCGGGAAACTCCCACAATCCACCTAACCTCTGATCGGGACGACGCAACGTAATAAGGATCCGATCCTCATTTTCGACAATCGCGGCGACGACACGTATCAGGGGTTTTTTGTGATGATGGGAATGCTTCGAGAAGCCTGGCTCGCCCCCCGGCTGACGTGGAGCTGAACCCGGTCCTGAAAAAGACCTCACAAAATTGAAGTTATCTTATTTCTTCGACTTTTCCCAGTCTTCCAAGAACTTCTTCAAACCGCTATCCGTCAAAGGATGCTTGATGATTTGTTGAAGCACAGACCAAGGGGCTGTGATGACATCGCTGCCAATACGAGCCGCTTCCATGAAATGGACGGGCGTACGAGCAGATGCGGTCAAAATTTGAGTCTCAAAACCGTAGTTATCATAGATCAAACGAATATCGCGGATCAATTGCATCCCATCCGTGCTGATATCATCCAAACGACCAACGAAAGGACTGACATAAGTTGCTCCGGCTTTTGCAGCCAAAAGAGCTTGGTTTGCATTGAAGCAAAGAGTGACATTCGTCTTAATTCCCAACGCAGTGAATTGACGAACTGCTTTTAATCCTTCAGGAATCAAAGGGACTTTTACGATGATATTTTTATGCCATGAAGCGATGTCTTTTCCTTCTTTGACCATTTCATCGGCCTTGAGGCTAACCACTTCTGCACTGATCGGTCCATCAACGATCTCACAGATTTCAAGGATCAATTGTTTAAAAGGTTTACCGGACTTTGCAGCAAGAGAGGGATTGGTGGTTACACCATCAACGAGCCCCATCGATTGAGCTTCACGGATTTCGTTAGTATCACCTGTATCGATAAAGATTTTCATGTGAAAACGCTAACGACTCCTTCCCTGATGACAATTCTTTTTCATGGGATTTGGAAAATGTCTTTTGTTTTAGGGAAGTTATCCCATCTTGAATGGCATGAATCCCTGGGTTTATCTCATTTTAGCCGGTATTTTTGAAGTGGCCTTTACGACATCGATGCGACTTTCCGATGGATTTCGCCGTTGGGAGTACGTGATCGTCTTTGCGATATGCGCCATTTGTAGTTTTGGTCTCATCACCTTGGCAACCCGTTCTATCTCATTAGGCATTGCCTATGCCGTTTGGACCGGAATTGGAGCCGCAGGAACGCTGATTGTTAGCCGTTTGGTCTTTAAAGATTCATTTACCCTGATTCAAATGGGCTTTGTGATTTTAATCATTATTTCGGTGGTGGGACTCAAATATTCCCATACTCCCGAAAATATCTCTTCTCGTTCCGAGTCCAATAAAGTTAGAGTTGACTCTTGAACCCCACATCCTCAGCATCCGCCCCTAAGATCTAAATCTATGATTCATCATATTTGTTTGTTGGAAGCAAAACCAAACGTCGCGGGAGAAAAGTTAGAAAACTTGATGGTGGAAACCCGTATCCGACTCCTCAAAATTCCTGAAGTGAACAACCTTCGCGTCGGAAAACGAGTCGATGTGGCCAATAATCCTCACACCTTTTTCTTTTCATTTGATTGTGACAACATGGACAAATTAGCGTCCATGCAAGATAGCGCCATTTTTACTCAATTTCAAAAGCAGATTCTCGATGCCTACACCATCAGTTATATGATGATTAATTATGAGATGGAACCCGGCAAAGACGTTAAGTACTCATAGTCTTTTCATCTGACCGTCAAACATTTGAGGTCTTTGTGGCGAAAAAACCATTTTCAAAAAACAACCAGACTCCCACGGTCTCCGCAGATATCATCGGAGCTCCTCTCTATAGCTCAGAAGCTGAAAAAGCTGTTCTGGGATCAATGATCTCACATCCTCAAGAGGTCAACTATAAGGTCATGGAAGTGGGTATCAAAAGAGCCGACTTCTTTGTGCCCGCTCACCAGGAAATTTTTGAAGCGATTCTCACGCTCGACGCAAAAGGGCAACCGATCGACATTCCGATTCTTCATCAATATTTCGAAGATCGAAAACTCGCCGAAATTGTTGGGAGTCCGGGTATTCTGGCCGAACTCGTCGCAGGCGTTGCGACTCACCTGAATACCGAATCCTACGTTCGTATCGTCAAAGGAAAAAGCGTTCTCCGCCAGTTACAATCCGCCTGCCAATCGATTGCTCAAGATATTGCCGATCGTCCCGATGAAGTGGAAGCCGTTCTCGATCAAGCCGAAAGTTACGTTTTTGCCGTTAATTCTGAAGCCGATACTAAATCTGCAGTCACGATTCGGGATGAAATCAAACGGACTCTCGAGCAAATTGCCCGATACCGGACGATGAAGGGGAAAATGACCGGGATCCCCACCGGATTTTTTAAGCTCAATGGACTAACAGGAGGTTGGCAGCCTACCGATATGATCGTTCTTGCGGCACGACCCGGTGCAGGAAAAACAGCCCTCGCACTCACTTTTGCAAAAGCGGCGATGAAAGAGCGTTACTCGGAAGAAAAAGACGACTGGATTAAGCCAGGTTTCGGGGTCGGTTTTTTCAGTTTGGAAATGGGCAATAACCAAATCATGCTTCGACTCCTCTCCTCTTACGCAGGCATTGGACTCAAAAAGATTCGTACGGGTGATCTCGAAGATCATGAGATGGAGCATATCACGCTCATGAGCGAAGAAATGCGTGAACTTCCGATGTATATGGATGATTCGAGCATGCTGACGATTAATCAGCTTCGTGCAAAATCCCGTCGTATGAAGAAGCAGTTTAAAATCGATATGATCATGGTCGATTATCTCCAGCTCTTACGTGCCGAATCCGTTCAAGCGCGGGATAGCCGCCAAAACGAAGTCGCTGAAATTTCCCGAGGGATCAAAGCCCTCGCGAAAGAACTTCATGTTCCTATTTTAGTTCTCGCCCAGTTAAATCGTAAAGCGGAAGAAGCGAAACAAGAACCCGGCCTTCATAACCTTCGCGAATCCGGGGCGATCGAACAAGATGCCGATATCGTGATGCTCCTTCACCGCGAAGAACAAGAAGCCGATCCCGCTGCTGCTGGAAATCCACGGCCGGAAATGAGACCGTATAAGTTAATTATCGCGAAACATCGTAACGGTCCTACCGATAGTATTGATGTTGTTTTCAATGGCGCTTGTACTCGATTTGAAGATCCGAATCGTCACGAGGGTTAATTCTCTCTTTGATTCCACACTATTTTCCCTCTTCCGACGGATCTATTCTACTCAATTTTGAATTTCTCCAAAACATTCTAGCTTTTTACAGAAATCACGTATAAAGTCTTCCTCTTATGTTCGTGGATCGAGTCAGAATTGTCGCCCGTGCGGGAAAAGGTGGACGTGGAATGGTCAGCTTTTTGCGTGAACTTCATCGTCCTAATGGAGGTCCCAATGGAGGCGATGGAGGAAAAGGTGGCGATATCATCTTAAAGGTGGATCAGCACGTTAATAATCTCTTCCACTTACATTTATCCCCTCACCAATTTGCAAAAAATGGCGCTCCAGGCGGATCGAAAGATTGCTCAGGAAAAAACGCAGAAAAATTTATTATCAAAGTTCCTCAAGGAACGATTGTTCATCGTCTTTCCGAACCGGGTGACGATCGGACGACCCTTTTACCAATGCCTCTCGATAACGAAGGCCTTGATCCCATTTGTGATTTAACGGAACGCGACCAAGAATTTGTTCTTTGCAAAGGCGGAGACGGCGGACGGGGAAATCGACACTTTAAATCATCGACCCATCAAGCCCCACGTGAATACGAAGATGGACATGCCGGCGAATGCGGACAATACCTTCTCGAGCTGAAATCCATTGCGGATGTCGGTCTGGTCGGATTCCCGAATGCAGGAAAGTCTTCTGTTTTAAAAGCCATTTCCAATGCGGAGCCCAAGATCGCTTCTTATCCCTTCACCACGATGACGCCTTATGTGGCGATGATCGAGTATCCGGATTACAAAAAAATTTCCATGGCTGATATTCCGGGATTAATTGAAGGAGCCCACGAAGGCAAAGGTCTTGGATTTGAATTCCTTCAACACATTGAACGTTGCCGACTTCTCCTCTTTGTCGTGGATATGGCGGGATCCGAAGGACGTGAACCGTTAGACGATTATGCTCAGCTCCGAACCGAGCTGAAACTTTTTCGTGAAGATCTCGCAAAACGCCCCTTTGTCATTATCGCCAATAAAATGGATCTTCCCGAAGCTGCCGAAAATCTCAAAGTTTTTAAACGAAAAGTTCGAAAGAAAATCGTTCCTCTTTCTGCTCAAAATGGAGATGGAATCGAGGAACTTAAAATCATTTTACGTGAAGCCATCGAAGAAGAAGAAAAATAGACAATTATCCGTTTTCATCGGTCTTTGTCTTCTCTCCCTCTCCCTTCTCCAGGCGGAGGAAACGACTCTGACGCTCTCCGAATGCATCCGCATGGCGATGCAAAAAAATCTGAATCTCTCGTTTCAACGACTCAATCCTGAGATTTCCAAAGCTCAACTCCTCTCCGCAAAAGGGGATTTTGATCTCGTATTTTCGATCAACAATTCTTACTCCGAAACAGACACCCCTGTCTCTTCCTCCACTTTTACAACGGTCCATGAAGAGGATCACACCTTTGGTTTGAGCCAAAAAACTCCTTTCGGGACAGTCTTGGGTCTCTCCAATACGCTCGACAATTCTTCGTCCAATTTGGGTAACTATCATGATAGTTACTCCAGTTTCTGGGGAGCATCGTTTACTCAACCTCTTCTTAAAAATTTCGGAACAGACAATAATTTGTTTAATATTCGCTCTGCACAACTCGACGTCAATATCAGTGACGCCTCTTTTCAAAACACAATCGATCAGACAGTGACCGATGTCGCCAATGCCTTTTTTGAGCTTCGTTTTGCACGTGAAGATCTTCAAAGCAAAAGGCTCTTTTTACAATATGCGGAACAACTATTGATCGAAAATAAAACGAGGCTCGAAATCGGGACGATGACCAAACTCGATGTTTCCCAAGCCAATTTCGAAGTGGCAACGCGAACGGAAGAAATCATTCAGGCCGAGCGAGAAATCAAAACGAGAGAGAATGACCTGAAGCTTTTGATTACCGACCAATTTCAAGATTGGTTAAACAAAACGATCATTCCCAATCCTGATCCCGTTTTTGAGACAACACCCCCCACGATCTCCAAAGCGTTTAATAACGCATTGACGAATCGACCTGATCTTCTCCAAATCAAGAAGTCGGCTGAGCAAAAAAATCTTATCCTTCAATATCAGAAGAACCAAGAGTGGCCTCAACTGGATCTTTATGGAAGTTATGGCTTTAATGGACTCGATAACACCGTGAGTTCCAGTTTTCGAGATGTCTCAGAGTTTAATAAAGATGAATGGACGATCGGACTCTCTTTAAAAATCCCCTTTCAAAATCGCTTGGCGAGAGGGGTCCGTCAACAAGCTCAACTTCAACAACAACAAACGTTAATTCAAGTAAAACAAAAAGAGCAAACGATCATGTCCGAAGTGGACAATGCCTTAGGCCAAGTCCTTACTAATCAAAAACGGGTCGAAAGCACGGAAAGCGGTCGGGCTTATGCTGAAGAGACGCTGGAGGCCGAGCGAGAAAAGTATAGTGCGGGAGCCAGTACGACTTTCACTGTTTTACGATTGCAACGAGACGCGTCCGATGCCCAAAGCAAGGAGATTCGGGCAAAGATTGATCTCGAAAAATCACTCGCCGAACTCCATCGCGTTCAGGGACTCTCTTTGGTCTACGTCCAAGAAGCTAAAAACACTCCCCCTCTCTCAAATCCATGAGGTATTTCTCCGTTTTAAATAATAGTTTTTGCTATCAAATCTTGACAGTCCCCTAAAATCGACTTTTATTCAGCAACCAATTTCAGTAATCGGTGTTTAATACAACTCAGTCTACAAGTTTGCTCAAAGGAAATATGATCCAAGTCAAAGATCTAACTAAAAAATACGCAGGCTTTACCGCCGTCCGAAATATTAATTTCGAAGTCAAACGAGGAGAAATCGTCGGATTTCTGGGGCCCAATGGCGCCGGGAAAAGCACGACCATGAAGATTCTCTCCGGTTATCTTCCTCCAACCGATGGCTCCGTCAAAGTCGCAGGACATGACGTGGTAAAAGAGTCCCTGGAAGTCCGTAAACGCATTGGCTACATGCCTGAAAACATGCCTCTTTATACGGACATGCGAGTGGACGAATATCTCCGATTCCGTGCACACCTCAAAGGGGTCGCTTCCAAAAAAATCAAGGACCGCGTCGAAGAGGTCAAAAGTCGTTGCAGCATTAAAGATGTCGAACGTAAAATCATTGGAACTCTCTCCAAAGGTTACCGTCAACGTGTCGGACTTGCAGATGCCATGGTCCATGAGCCTGAGCTCCTGATTTTGGATGAACCGACCATTGGACTGGATCCCCATCAAATCCGATCAGTTCGCGATCTCATTAAAGATCTAGGAAAACATCATACTATTCTTCTCTCGACTCATATCCTTTCGGAAGTCGAAATGACCTGTAGTCGAGTGATCATTATTAACCGCGGGCGCATTGAAGCCTCCGATACGGTTGATAATCTCACGAAGTTGGTCCGTGGTGGCGGCGCTATTAAAGTCGAAGTTCAAGCCATGAGCTCGCTCGTTAAGGACAAATTCCAAGCCATCGCCGATGTTGATGAAGTGGAGATCTTAACGGATACCGAATGGACTCAGATGAAGGTTTATCCAAAAAGCGGTGCTGATATCCGCGATGCGGTTTACGGAGTAATTCGCAATGAAGGATGGAATCTCAGACATTTTAATCGCGAAGGGGCATCCTTGGAAGATGTCTTCGTTGAACTCACACAAGACTAATCAATCGACTCCTCAAAATTAAGGAAAATCCTATGCGTGGTTATTTCACTCTCTTCAAAAAAGAATTGGCCTCTTACTTTGTTTCGCCTGTGGCCTATATGGTTCTTCTGGCGACCTCTTTAGTGATCGGGGTTTACTTTTGGATTCTGGTCAATTACTTCATTAATGCTCATATTAAAGAAGTCACCATCCTCTTCGCCCTCTTTAACGTTCCTTTCTTCTGGAATATGATCGTTGTGATGTGTCCGGTCATCACCATGAGAATTTTCTCTGAGGAATTTAAACTCGGAACGATCGAAATGCTTTTAACGGCTCCGATTAGCGAATGGCAAATCGTCTTGGCAAAGTTCACTGCCGCTGTCACGTTTTTCATGATCGCATGGTCCCCTATCCTTCTCAACATGGGATGGCTTCACGTGGCAAGTCCTGAAAAGATCCAAATTTCATGGGGAATGGTCGTCCTTCCCTTCGTGATGCTCTTTTTGGTCGGATCCTTTTATCTCGCCATTGGCCTCTTCACCTCGGTCCTGACCAAAAATCAGATCGTCTCCGCGATTATGAGTTTTGCTTTAATCTACGTCCTTTACTCCTTGAGCTTTATTCCGTTTGTTACTCAAAACCAGGATTTTAATCGTTTTTTTGAGTACACCTCGGTTTTAAATAACATGAATACATTCTCGTTGGGAACATTCGACACGAGACCCGTTGTTTATTTACTCAGCGGAACCGGGTTCTTCCTTCTCCTCACCCAAAGAATTCTATTATCAAAACGTCTTAAAGCCTGATGAACGAAGTCTTTAACGCTTACAACCGATTCTTATTATGAAATCACCTACCTCTTCTACTTCACGAACCATTGCAAACGTCAATGTGATCATCAGTGTGGTTCTCGCATTATTCATCTTGATTGCGATTAACTACCTCGGCTTTAGACATTATTATCGTAAAGATCTCTCTCTGAATAAGTATTATGATCTCTCGACAAAAACAGTCGAGATCCTCAAAAACTTAAAAGAACCCGTTAAGATCACGACTTTTTTTAATAATTCAGAAATTCAAGTTCAAGTCGAACAACTCGTTTTGGAATATCAATTCCATGGTGGAGATAAAGTTAAAGTTGAGCGTGTTGATCCTGCCAAAAACCTCGAACGAGCAGAAGAATTAGCCAAAAAATTCAAATTTACCGGTGAAGAAAACTTAGTCATTTTCGAGTACAAAGACCGTAGTAAATATATTTCAGAAAAAGACTTGGCTGAATTCGATATGGGAAACCCCATGGCCGGCGGCGCTCCTCGCAAAGTTAAATCATTTAAGGGAGAACAACAGTTTACCTCAGCGATTCAAACTCTGATCGAAGGCAAAGCATCCAAAGTTTATTTCACTTCCGGACATGGAGAAAAAGAAATTCTCGATAACTCGCCTAAAGGACTTTCCGATATCGCCACTCGAATCAAAGGTTCCAATATTGAAGTCGAAAGCCTTAATTTGGGATTGAGCGGAGAAATTCCAAAAGATGCAGATGCTCTGGTGATTCCCGGTCCTAAAGCAATGTTTAATCCTGCAGAAGTGCAGATCGTTGCTCGTTTTTTACAGGAAAAAGGAAAAGTCATTCTCATGCAAGACCCCCAAACCACCAGTGGTTTGGAACCCCTTCTTGAACAATATGGAATGAAATTTCAGAACGATATTATCATTACAAAAGCGATGATGATGCTCGGTGGCGGAATGACCGCAGTGAGTAATGAAGCCGCGGCAATTGCGGCCTCCTATGCAGACCACCCTGCTTCCAATTTCTTAAAGGGTTATAACTTTATGATTCCGGGAGCACGCTCCCTTCAAATTCTTGAAAATGCTGATCCTGCCATCAAATCCAAAGTAACCTCACTTGTTAAAACAGGGGCCGATTCATGGGGTGAAAGTAATCTGATCGATAAAAGACCGACTTTCGATCCTGCGACAGATGCTAAAGGTCCATTAACCGCGGTAGCGCTCTTTGATGGCGGTGAAGTCCCGGGTGAAGGCGTTAATGTGGTGGGAACTCGCCTCGTCGCCATTGGATCTTCCTTATTTTTAGTAAACGGAAAAATTGAAGGAACAGGGATTGATTTCATGACCAATCTTTTGAATTGGATGACGAAGAAAGAGACGGTTCTCGGAATTAGCCCTAAAGTTCCTCAAGAATATTCCATTAACCTCTCTCCGATGCAGCTTCAGTCTGTTACAGTCGTCTCGTTAATTGTTATTCCGGGTGTCGCTCTCCTGATCGGCATCGTGGTCTGGTATCGTCGTCGTCGCTAACCTTATAAGATCATATTTTTCATGAATCGCTCTACTGCATTTTTTATTCTGATTGCTCTGGCTCTCTCTGCCTACATCTACCTCGTAGAATCGAAGGAAATGGGAACCAAAGAAAAAGAAGCTGTTGAAAAAAAGCTTTTTACACTCACGTCAGCAAAAATTGACAAGTTAACGGTTACTCATGAAGAATCCTCTTTTGAATTAGTAAAAAAGGGAACTGAGTGGAGTATCGTGAAACCATTCAACTATCCCGCGGATCTCTCGACCGTTGAGCAAATTCTCTCGGAACTCGAGTTCGTAGAAACCCGTCGAACAATTCCTGTCAGCGAAATCCCAGACCTGGATTCTACTCTTAAACAATGGAATCTTTCCCCTCCTGCCACGAAAATTATCGCCTCGGGTGAGGGAAAAACCTATGAGCTCATTATCGGTCGTAAAATTGCAGTAAACGATCTTTATTACGCTCGAAAATCGTCAGATAAAAATGCTCCGGTCGAACTGATCTCCAGTTTTAGTCGCAACAATTTTGATAAAAAATTAAACGACCTCCGAAGCAAAGATATCTTAAAATTCGTTTCAACAGATGTTCGTAAGATTTCGCTCAAACAATCCAAGGGCGAAACTCCGATTGCAGAAGAAAAAGAACTTACTTTAGAAAAAGATCAATGGTCCCTTCAAAAACCAATCAAAGCTCGTGCCGACCGTGAGCAGATCAATAGTTGGATTTCGAACGCCCTTGGCCTCAAAGTCATCCGCTTTGTTTCAGACGACAGCAGCAACTTAAGCATTTACGGTCTCAGCTCTCCTAAGAGCCAAATCGCATTTGGGTTCGATGGAAAATCCGATCAAACCCTACTCATTGGTTCCACCGCGACAGATCAAGCCACTGAAGTTTATGCAAAACGACTCCAATCCAATACCATTTTCACAGTGAAGATTGAAGGAGTTCAAAAGCTCTTAAATGAAACTTCCGAATGGCGAGATAAACACGTTCTTCCGTCTTTCTCTCAAAATGATGTCACCGGATTCAAAATTGATTTTAAAAGCAAACCCGCTTCGTTCGAAAAAGAAAATGGCCAATGGTCCTTTGTTGGAACTCCGAGTTTTGCAGTAGAAAATGATAAAGTCGTGAACTTGATCAATTCGCTCCAGGATTTGAAATCGACACAATTTGTAAAGGATACCCGAAGTGACTTGAAAACGTATGGACTCGATAAGCCGACTTCTCGAATTGTCTTAGAAGGCAAAAAGGGAGACGAGCCCTTTAAATTAGAACTTATCCTTGGAAAAACGGATAAATCGCTGGTTTACGCCATGAGCTCTTCAGAGCCCTTTATCTTTGCAATCCCCTCCTCTTTTGGAAGTGATTGGCCCAAAGAATTGTGGCAATGGCGTTCGCTTAATATTTTAACAACCCACCAAGACCAGCTTCAAAAAGTTGTGATCTCGGATCGTAAAGGGATACGAACCACGTTACTCCATAATGACCAAGGGAAATGGGAACTAGATAACAAAACTCAAACTTTAAATGAGCCCGCCAAAGGATCTCTTTTAAGTCGTTTATCAAGCATGAGAGCTGTAAGATGGGTTGGCGTTGCCCCATCTCCGAGTTACGATCTTCAATCCCCCGTACTCAAATTAGAGATTACATCCAATAAAGAGACGAAAATTTTAAAAATCGGAGCTTCGCTTCCAACGGGAGGACGTGTCGCTCAGCTAGATAATATGGATGCGTTTTTTGAAATCACTCAACCCGATTTTGAAACATTAAATCAAAACATTATCGCTCCAGCGACACCAACAACTGCCAAACCACTTTCCCCTGAGCAGCCCAAGTAAGTCCCCTTCATGCCTTTAATTCTGTCATGAATGCCCCTTCAAAATCCCCGATGAAGAGGGTCCGAACAAAAACTTATTCGGTGACCCTTTATCTCGTCCTCTTCGCCGTTGCGATCCAATTTGGCGTGATCATCTGGAATTTTTCAATTCGAAGTCAGGTTAAAATTGATATTCAGGCACCAGAGCTTCCTCTCGCCAACGAACCAACCCAACAAACTTTACCAGTTTCGACTGAAAGCAAGTCCAACAAGCTTGAACCGTTAGGGACCCCTTCAAGTAAGCCCGCTTCTGAAACGATTTCCTCTCACGATCACGTTCAAAATCTTTTATCAGAAGCCCATAAGTTTTTAGAACAAGGCGATACATCTCTCGCTCGAAATACTCTTTTAGAAGCCGAAAAAATTCAACCGAATAATATTGAAGTTTTAACTCAAATTGCAGACCTCGCTGAAAAAATCCAAAACAACGAACTTGCTGCCGACTACCGAGCCCGAATTCAAAAGCTCCTTGCAAATCAGGCGGAAAGCACAACCGCCTCAACATCAACGACTGAAGCCTCATCTCCAAAATCCACGGAGGCATCCGAACCTACTAAAACAAATTCAACCGCATCCACTTCCCCCGAAGAATCATCCAATCATCTTCTTCCTGTTCTTCCTCCCAATGCCGCTCAATTGGCAACAGTCACGGAAACTTCCTCTAAACGCGTGATGATTGGAACAAGTGAAAAAAGAATGCTTCAATCTGCGACTTCAAAAACGGAGTTTTTACTCAAAATTCCAATTATCGCGACTCCCGCAGCAACACCGATAGAGCCTGGAAAAGTTTCCATTAAACTTTATTTTTATGAGCAACAATCAGACGGAAAAATAATTCCAAGTACAGCTCGATTAGATGTTAGTTTTGAAAATAGAAGGCCGACTTGGAGTCATAGCAGCGAAACACTTAATGCCCTCTATTCTCTTCCTGCGACACAAGTGGGCCGCTCTTATTTTGGATATCGAATGAGAATCTATTACAAGGGTCAATTCCAAGACGAAGTTTCAGAACCTGAAAATCTGAATGAAAAATATCCGATGAATTATTGATACGGGATTAAGAGGCGCTTTGAAGTGCCGAAGAGACTTTAGAAAAATTACTTTTGACCGGATTTACAAAGCTTTGAAGAGTGACGATTGTAATAATCACTAAAAAACCGATAATCAAAGTATACTCGACCATGGTTTGCCCTCTTTTGAGAGCATAGGAACAAGCGATATTCCACTGAATGATGAACGAGTTCCACATCGGTAGAAATAATCTACCTCAAATTCTCTCTTTTTCAATCTGAAAGCCGGAACCCCTTACATCTTAAGAACCGTATCAATATCCACGCTTGGGAGATCGTGAGCTTTTGCAACGGTGGGACAAGTGAGTATGCCATTCATCACGCTCACACCAGTACGGATCGAGGGTTCTTTTTGGCAAGCGCCCTGTAATCCATAGTCCGCCAATAACTCGACATAACGATGCGTCACATTCGTGAGCGCTTGGGTCGCCGTTCTTGCATATGCGCCTGGCATATTGGCAACACAGTAGTGAATGACCCCTTCTTCCACAAAAGTAGGATTATCATGCGTGGTCGGTCTCGATGTCTCTAAGCATCCCCCTTGATCAATCGCAATATCGACAGCGACTGTGCCGGGTCGCATTTTACGCAACATTTCACGGGTGACTAATTTTGGTGCT
>JAZKBH010000174.1:0-2315 GCA_040388725.1 Verrucomicrobiota bacterium | reverse complement strand
TTTCGCACCGGGAACTAAAACCGCTCCAATCAAAAGATCCACATGAGGAAGTTGCTCCATCACATGAGCCTCGCTGGAATAAAGCGTATGCGCGGTATGCATCGTAATATCCAGGAATCGCATTCTTTCAACATCGACTTCCAAAATGGTGACATCTGCTCCGAGACCTGCCGCCATTCGGGCGGCATTCACTCCCGATGTTCCTCCTCCCAAGACCATCACCTTTCCGGGCAACACTCCAGGGACACCTCCTAATAGAACCCCCTCACCCCCTTGGTGCTTGGCTAAGAAATATCCCCCGACAATCACAGACATACGCCCTGCGATTTCGCTCATGGGCTCCAAAAGAGGCAAGCGACGATTGACCTGAACCATTTCATACGCAATGCCCGTCACTCCACTTTTTACTAAACTCTCCGTTAAGACCTTATTCGCCGCTAAATGAAGATATGTAAAAAGCATCTGCCCTGTATGCAAATGAGGAATTTCAGAAGCTTGAGGTTCTTTGACTTTAACAATTAATTCCGAATCTCGCAGGACCGCTTCATGAGAATCGATCAGAGTGGCTCCCGCAGACTGATAATCGGAGTCGGGATACCCGGATCCAATTCCCGCCCCCTTTTCAACAAAAACCCGATGACCATGCTTGATCAACTGGTAAGCGGTTGAGGGTAAAAGTGCGACTCGGTTTTCTTGTGCCTTAATCTCGCGAGGTACTCCAACAATCATAGGTAGAGAAACCATCGTTCAGATGTTTGAAAATGCAAATTCAAAAATTAGATATTTTACAAAATTTAATTCCATGGTTAATTAATACTAATGAATACACTCTCTTTTTCCGAGCTTCAGGATCTAGATGAACTCTATCATATTCACCCCTTTACAAATCACACAGATCTCTACAAACAAAGAACTTACATCATTCAAAAAGCAGAAGGCTGTTTTGTTTATGACGAGAAAAATCGAAAACTTCTCGATGCCCTCGCTGGACTCTGGTGTGTGAATGTCGGCTATGGCCGGACGGAAATTGTCGATGCCGTTTGCGCGCAGATGAAATCGGTTGCATTTTATCCCTCTTTTTTTAATACGACGACCGAAGCGACAATTCGTCTTTCCGAAAAACTCGCAAAAATCGCTCCCAAAAGACTCAACCATACCGTTTATTCAAATTCAGGATCCGAATCGAACGAGACGAATCTTAAAATCATCCGGAACTATTGGAAGCTGAAGGGAGAACCGCAAAGGATTAAAATCCTCTCTCGTCAATATGCTTACCATGGCGTCGGTGTTGCTTCGACAAGCCTCACAGGACTCCCCAATTGTCAGCAACCCTTCGACCTCCCTCTCCCCGGATTCATCCATCTCCCCGCACCTCATCCCTATGGAGCCAATTCAGACCTCTCTCCGGAGGATTATGGCCAATGGTGTATTCAGGAAACGGTAAAACGAATTGAAATCGAAGGCGCTCATACGATTGCGGCATTTTTTGTCGAACCAATTCAAGGGGCAGGTGGTGTCATTGTTCCTCCTCAAAGTTACCTCAAACAAATCCGACAAATCTGCCGCGACTTTGGAATCCTCTTTGTCGCAGACGAGGTGATTACAGGCTTTGGAAGACTCGGGGAATGGTTCGCGAGCAATCTATGGGATCTCGACCCTGATTTGATGTCCTTAGCCAAAGGAATCACCAGTGGTTATATTCCCCTTGGCGCATCGATGATGAGTGACGAAATTGCAGAGGTCATTACGAAACAGGGCTACTTTGCCCATGGTTTCACGTACAGCGGTCATCCGACAGCAACAGCCGCTGCGGTTGCCAATTTAAATTTGATCGAAAAAGAAAATCTCATCCCTCGGGTTCGAGACGACGTCGGCCCTTACTTTCAAAAGAAGCTTCAAGAATTTAAAGGTCATCCCGCAGTCGGTGAAATCCGAGGATGTCAACTCATTGGAGCGATCGAACTCCTTCCTGAAAATGGAAAAGCGGGAATTGATCCGACAAAACCGCTTGGACTTAAGGCATCTAAAATTGCACGTGAAAATGGAGTCATTATTCGAGGCATACGCGATCTCATCGCTGTTGCTCCTCCGCTCGTTATCACCCGAGAAGAGATCGATCTCCTTTTTAGCGCGATCCGTAAAACAATCGATTCACTTTGGGAGAAATAATTTGTCGTCCCTTAAAACTCTTTTGATATTACAAAGATTGAGACAACATCGGTTGATTTTAATCCAGATTCTGCATTTGGAGTTATTTTTTTTAAATGAATCACCAAAGGGTGTTCTCTGAAAACCAACAAAAACCGCATCAGGTC
>JAZKBH010000173.1:13550-13951 GCA_040388725.1 Verrucomicrobiota bacterium | reverse complement strand
ACGGATATGTAGGGATATTTGCAATTCCACCTCCTCCAAAAAATAAAGAATCACGTTTCAACTTCAAAAAACCTTTAAGCTAAAATTCCTTGAACCACTTTGCCGTAATTATCGGTCAATCGGAAATCCCTTCCATTATACCGATACGTCAATTGCGTGTGATCAAATCCCAAAAGCTTCAAAATCGTCGCATGCAGATCATGAACATGAACCTTATCAGTCACCGCCTCGGCTCCAAAATCATCCGTTGCTCCATAGACCGTTCCCCCTTTCACTCCTCCGCCCGCGAGCCATGAACAAAAAGCACGCCCATTATGATCGCGGCCTGGAACTTGATTTCCATTGCGATCCTTCACCACCGTTCGACCAAATTCTCCCCCCCAAACAATCAACGTCGAATC
>JAZKBH010000173.1:0-13540 GCA_040388725.1 Verrucomicrobiota bacterium | reverse complement strand
CAATCCCCGTTGTTTTAAATCTTGAATCAACGCCGCTGCTGGAGCATCGACTGCTGCTGCCGTCTTCGGGAGATTGTTATCAATATCATTGTGATGATCCCATCCGCCCGCCGTCACCTGAATAAACCGAACGCCTCGTTCGACAAGTCGTCGCGCGACGAGAAGCTTCGCTCCCATATCGGTTTTTCCATAGAGCTCTCGTGTTTCCGCCGACTCTTTGGAGAGATCAAAGGCATCGGTCGCTTCCGTTTGCATTTTAAAGGCCATCTCAAAAGATTGAATGCGCGCCTCCATCTGAGCATCGTGACCGACCGAATTCAGATGCATCTCATTTAATTTTTTCGCCAGATCGAGCTGATCTCGTTGGATGTTTTGTTTTGCAAAACGGCTCTGGATATTTTGGAGAACATCTTCGGGTTTCATCTTGGTCGAAAATTGAACCTCACACCCTTGATACGCTCCCGGCAAAAAATTGGAAGCCCGCCACTCGGGTTCTCCTCCCAATGCAATAAATCCGGGCATGTTTTGATTCACACTTCCCAATCCATAAAGAACCCAAGATCCCAAACTCGGTTTCGGAAGCTGGAGCGAGCCGGTATTCATAAACCGCTGAGCGACTTCATGCGCGGGAATATCGGTCCACATCGATCGGATCACCGCCATTTCATCGACACACTCGGCGAGCTTCGGAAAGACTTGGCTGACCTCGATTCCGGATTTGCCGTATTTTTTAAAAGCAAAGGGGGAAGGAAAAGCAACTCCATCCATTCCGGGAAGGGACTGTCCATCGTATTTACTCAACATCGGCTTTGGATCGAAGGTATCGACATGAGAAGGGCCCCCTGAGGCAAAAATATGAATCACCGCTTTCGCTTTCGCAGGTAGCGGAGGAGTCTTGGGTCGGAGAGGAGAGAAAGAAGGTGCGGATGGGCTTTCGGCCGCTTCCGCAAAAGAGAAAGGATTGACTCCTAAAATGGAGGCCAAACTGAGCGCTCCCATTCCCATTCCGGTCTTTAATAGGAAATCACGGCGGGTAAAAAGGAGGTCTTCAATCGAAGCCGTATGCTCTTTCCGGTAATGATCCGAACAACGACAAGATTGGTCGGAAGAAGATTCCATTCTATTCTTATAGCACGGTTTTGGCCATTTTCATCTAAAATAGATCGCGGAAAATGCTGAGAATTTATGAAATTACGTTGTGTGTGAAGATCTAATTACACTATTGCTCTGTTGCGTTGACCACTTCCACGGATAAATCCGAAATTCGCTCAGAGGGAGATGTTTTTGACTGCACCACAGGGATGGAAAATCTGAATTCTGATTTTGATTGAATCATTCCGAACGATAAGTACTTATATTCTCGATCAATATTTTTTGAGGGAATTTTCACGCGGACGATCATTTCACTTAAATTAAAATCATTTCCATTATAACCTCCGACCTCAAGCGTCCCATCTTCCATCGAAAATTTATCGATCATCACTTTCTTTTTTTCTTCGTCGGTGAGGAATTTTCTTTTTTCCATCGCCATCGGAGGCGCGACTACCCCGGGACCCGGCTCCGGTGGCTGAGGAGGTCTCTCATGACCCCACCATTGAAGTGATAAAACGGCTAAAATCAGAATTAAAAGAATGTTGGTCGTTAGGGTATTTCTCATATTTTTCTCACTTCATAACACTTACGTTCGATTGAAATCATCTCTTCCAAACCTGGAGGAACGAGCGCTGCGAGTCCAGGATTTTGCAACATCGAGGACTCGCAGCGCTCGTCCCTCCAAAAAAAATTAAGCCATCCAGGAAAATCAGAAATTTAACCCAAATCTTGCATGGGAATTTACAATCGGGCCAAGCGATGCGCGGCCTTGATTTTGAGAGGAAACAGAAGCATGGCCTCGCATCGCTTGGCCCTCCCCTTTCTATCACCAAAAAGTTTTGCATTTTAAGTCGTAAAACGAGTCTTAATGCAATATCTGGGTTTAATAAGGACTAGAGCTTTCTATTTTTTATTGGTCGATTCCTGAAAACTCGGCGTGAGATCAAAAACAATTTCGACCCGACGATTTAATAATTTCTTTTGAGGATCATCGTTCGGATAAAGCGGTTGAGTATCCCCCATCCCGACACTAAGAATTCGCTTGGGAGAAAGATTCGTCATCTTCGTCAATGTTCTCGCGACGGACGCTGCACGAATGGCGGTGAGCTCCAAAACGGAGGGATATTTTTGCGCTAAGGTCCCTTGCAAAGGCGTATTATCTTGATGGGCCGAAATTCGCGTCTCCACTTCCGAAGGAAGGTCTTGAATATAATTTCCAATCACCGTGAGCATCGAAGTCGCTTCCGTTTTCACGGCATCGCTTCCGGCATCAAAGAGAATTTGATTTGGGAAAGTTAAAATAATTTTTGCCTGTTCTCTTCGAATCGTGACTTCCTTCGCTTCCAAAGGCGTTTTGAGTTTCTGCGTCAGTTTCTTTTGATGCTCTAAAACCATGAGCTCTTTTTTCTGAGCGAGGATTTTTTCTTCGGTCTCTTTTTGTTCACTCGCTGTTTTTACTGTTTCTAAGGTTGCTTCTTTTTGGCGTAGTTGAACTTCTTTTTGTTGGGCAATCGATCCGACTTCGGCGAGTTCGGATTGAAGTTTATCGACTTGAGATCGAAGACTTTGAATTTCCTGCGTATGAAGTTCCTCTTGATGGAAAAGCTCTATTTTTTGTTGGTCGGAGTTTTTATATTGGAAGGCAAAGTAAAAGGTCCCTGCGGTCATGAGGAGAAGAAGGGGCACGATAAAAATCCATGCTCCGCGTCCGCCGGGAATTCGAGAAGAGGTCATTCCTCTATTCCAGTCGTTTCACTCCGAACGCCAAGCTTAAAATCAAAGAAAAGAGGCGTCTCGCACAACGACAACGCGACGCGAAGGGGAGTACAAAAGGCAATTTCACACGGAGGAAACGGAGTAAGCGGAGAAGATTCAAAAAATTCATTCTTGGTTTTTAAAACAAAAAATTCTTCCTCCGTTAAACTTCGTTCCCTCCGCGGTGAAATGGCTTTTCTCGTTTTGATCGTCGAGTCGTCCTGTCTCGCCGTAGTGTTAGAACGAAGGAGGATGTGCCGTCGTGCGAGACAATCCCTTTAGCATGTTTTTCCGACGTCCACGATTCCTTTATTTCAGAAACCCAGTGAGAGGACTTGTCGCGGAGGCGGAAGATTGAGCCAGAGGGAGACCCATTTCGTAAGCTGCACGACCGGCTTCGACGGCGGTTTTAAAAGCGACCCCCATCCGTGCAGGATCGTTCGCAATGGCAATAGCCGTATTGACTAAAACCGCAGAAGCTCCCATTTCCAAGGCTTCGGCTGCATGGGAAGGCACTCCGAGACCGGCATCGACGATGACTGGTACATTCGCTTGCTCAATAATGATCGCGATCTGAGCCCGGGTTTCAACCCCACGATTGGAACCGATGGGCGAGCCGAGCGGCATCACAGTCGCCACTCCAATATCTTGAAGGCGTTTGGCTAAAACAGGATCGGCATTGATATAGGGAAGAACGACAAAACCCTCTTTGACTAAAATTTTGGCCGCTTCAAAGGTTTCGATCGGATCCGGAAGAAGAAACCGAGGATCAGGATGAATTTCTAATTTCACCCACTGAGGAAGACCCGCCGCAGCGGCAAGGCGGGCAAGCCGAACGGCTTCGGAGGCATTCATCGCTCCACTGGTATTCGGAAGAAGGAGATATTTTTTCGGATCAATAAATTTGAGAATGTCCGCGTACGGATCTTCTTTGCCTGTCAGATCGGCTCGACGAAGAGCGACGGTCACAATCTCCGTCCCACAGGCTTCGAGTGTTTCTGCCATCTTAGGATTGGAGGAAAACTTACCCGTTCCCACGAGAAGTCGTGAGTTGAAGGTGCGATCCGCAATTTTCCACGATTGATTCATAAAAAGATCATGACGGGTTTCAGTGATTTTCAAAATAATATTCTTCGAAAGAAAAAGAACGTCTCACACAGAGACACGAAGTCACGGAAGAGAAATTTCCGGATATTAAATTCATTTGGATTGTAAAAGGCAAAAGAGGATTGGTTCTTAAACTAAGAAATTTTTTTCTTCTCTGCTGTGTCGTTGTGACTCTGTGTGAGCTTCTTTCCTATTTCACAAACTCCAGCTCCACCGGGGCAGGAATGATTCCCATGTCATGCGCTTCCCGGAGGAAGAGCTCAATCGCTTTACGTCCACGATCTCCATAATCCAGAGTGAGTTCGTTGACGTACATTCCAACGAATTCGTCGTTGAGATCGTCATCCAGTCCGCGGCCCCATTGCTTCGCATATTCCAAGGCGTCCTTGCGGTGATTTAATGAATATTGGATGCTCTCTTTGAGGATCTTATTGATTAAGGGAAGTTTTTCGGCACCGATTCCTTTGCGAATCACATTTCCGCCTAAAGGAAGAGGAAGTCCTCCGGTTTTCTGATGCCACCATGCGCCGAGATCATCAATAAGATGGAAACCTTCTTTTTGATAGGTCAGCTGACCTTCATGAATAATCAGACCGACATCCGCACGTCCGGCTTTTACGGTTTCGAAGATTTCATCAAAGGCAACAACGCGGTATTCGAATTCGACATCGCGAAGTCCGAGATAGAGCTGAAGAGCAAGAAAAGCACTCGTCAGTTTTCCGGGAACGGCAATGATGAGTTTCGAGAGATCTTCTTTTTTGTAAGGTTTTAATGCCACGAGGCGGGGACCGTAATTATCCCCCATACTTGCTCCACACGGAAGGAGAGCGTAATCCTTTAAGACATAGGCATAGGCATGAATCGAGATCGCGCTGATATCGAGTTCTTTACGTTTCGCCCGTTGATTGAGGGTCTCAATATCTTGAAGGATATGTTCAAATTCGTAGCCATGAGTCTCGATCTTATTTTTCGCCAGCGCGTAAAACATAAAAGCGTCATCGGGATCAGGAGAGTGTCCTAGGGTCAAATGCATGAGCCAAGGGTTATGTCGAAGATCAGGGGGATGTAAAATTTAAATTCGTCCTCTTTTGCATGAGACCTCTCATATTAAGCCATGTAAAATGCACGATTTCATCGCATCTCCGCCCATTTCATTTCCTTTCAATTCTTGTAACTCTCTTACGACAAGTGGTTTATAAAATGAATGCGGTTTGCGGCACTTTTTCTGCAGGTTATCAGTTTACTATGAAAATGATCACTCTTGCGCTTATGATGATCGGTTTAACAGGTCTTTTGAGTAGTCAATCCACCCCGGCAGATCTCACCAAACCATTTCCCCAAACCGCTTTTCAAGCAAAACGCATCGCAGAAAGAAGCGTTCCGCCAACAGTCGTAAATAACGTTCTCCAAATCTACGGCGAACGCAATAAATTGACGATTGCACCGCGGACTTGGAAAATTCTCTTTTGGGATCCTTCTGCCGAGCAAAATGTTCGATCGGTGACAGTGACGGATGATCGAGTCGTCGAAGTGAAAGCAGGCTATGTCGAACTCGATAAGCTCCGCTTGGCCGCCTATAAAATGGATGAAACGATTATTGCAGGCTCACTCATGGTCGATTCGAACCAAGCTCTCGAGAAAGTACGTGCGACGATGCAACTTCAAAACATTACGCTCAGTAGTGTGGAGTACTGGTTGAAAAAAGAAAAAGATCATACCTATGCGTCGTGGAAATTAATCCTCTATGTCGCGCAAGGAGGAGAAGAAGTTGAGTTGGGACATGCGAGTATTTCCGCTCAAACCGGTGAACTTCTCGAATGTGTTTTAAAGCGCGATAAAACTCTCCAATAAAAAAAAGGCGCCTCATGAACTCATCTTTCCTTTCGTCCCTTAAAATCCTTTTTACAGGAATTGTCGCTCTCTCCTTATTTTCCGGATGTCACGCCCCTAAAAGCATGCCGGAACCCCAAGTCAAACGAGATCCGTTGACTGATACTCAGCGTCAAACGGTGGTCGTCACTCAAAACACCCCTGAAAATCCCAACGATCAAAAAGAACTTCAAAGTTCCTATGAGAAACTCGATCTGGAACTTCAATGGCTTCAGGTTCGAATTGCTAAACTCCATGGAAAAGATCGAGTCTTAGTCGAAACGCAATTGGATGAATTTAAAAAACGCCGTTCCGACCTACAGATCCATTTTGATAGCGAAAAATATCAACAACTCTTGCAAGAACTCCAAAATACGATTCCTGAGAAACCGACCCCATGAGCTCCCTTGTTGAAAATTTGCCCACGTCCCTTCATTCTCCCCCTGCGAAAGAACAGGGAACTTCCTTTTTAAAAGTCGCAGGGCGTTACCAAGAGATTCTTCAGGTCCTCATTCAATATGGATTTCGGGATCTTTTAAATTTAATGAAAATCGAAGGGGTCTTAAAACTGACGCCTAAACTTTTTTCAGAAAAAACGCATCAAATGGCCCAAAAGCCTTTGGCGCTCCGAATCCGTTTGGCGCTCGAAGAACTTGGACCCACTTTTGTCAAAGCCGGTCAAATTCTGAGTTCACGACGAGATTTGATTGATGATGATCTCTATCGAGAACTCTGCCGCCTTCATCAAAATGTTGCTCCTGTCTCTTGGGAAGAGATTCATGCTCAAATCGAGGAACAGCTCGGAGCTCCCATTGAAGAAGTTTTTTCGAATATCGAAATTATTCCGCTCGCCTCGGCCTCCATTGCGCAAGTTCACCGTGCCACCCTTCGTCTGGGTCAAATTCCCGTTGTCATTAAAGTTCGACGTCCTGGAATCCGTCAGGTAATTCAATCGGATATTGATGTCATGCGTCATTTCGCTCGACTTCTCGAAAAACACGTTCCGAGTTCCCGTCTTTATACACCCCGAGCCCTCGTAGAAGAATTTGGAAGAGGTCTTCTGCGCGAACTCGATTTTGAATGGGAAGCGGATCAACAAAAAGAATTCGGAAGAACTTTTTTGAATTTCGAAAATGTGATCGTTCCCTATGTCTACGAAGAATTTAGTTCCGAAGGATTACTCGTTTTAGAATGCGTCGAAGGAATTCGGCCCGATCAACCGGAGTTACTTCTCCGACAAGGACTTCTTCTCCCTCCGATTGCCGAAGAGATGGCCCGACTGGCTTTCCGAATGATTTTGATCGATGGATTTTTCCATGCCGACCCGCATCCCGGAAATATGGCGATTGCGAAAGATGGTAAAATTATCCTTTATGATTTTGGATGGATGGGACGCTACTCGGAAAACTTCCGCGAGCAATTAGCCCTGGGAATGCATGGCCTCGCCCATCATGATGGCGGGAGATTAACCGAAGCTCTCCTTGGAATGTCCCTCACAGGACATGTTGATGAATTGGGTGTTCTTCAAGAAGATCTCGCTCTCTTTTCCAGCGAATATCTGGATGGCCCCCTCGAGGAAATATCCCTGGAAGAAGCCCTCAACCGACTGCTTGAAATTCTGAGAATTCACAATTTACGAATGCGTCCCGAATTTTACTTAGGTATCAAAGCGCTGACCCAGGTCGAACTTCTTGCCCGCCTTCTCCATCCTCGCATTAACTACGTTCAACTCGCAGAACCGTATGCACGCGCAGTGATTGAAAAGAAATTTTCGATTCCAGAATTAGGAAAATCGCTCTACTGGGGAGGCGTCGAACTCGCTTCTCTCTTGAAAGATCTTCCGCTGGAGATGCGAAACTTTTTCAATCGGTTTAAAAAAGGGGATATGCAGATTCCGATCTGCCATAAAGTTGATCCTGAAGGATTTGAACCTTTAAGAAGCACGATGAATCATATCGCGAATCGAATGGCGACCGCTCTGATTTCCGCGTCCTTTTTGATTACCTCAGGTCTCCTCTTGCATGTCAATTCGACTTCCAATTACATTAACTTTCATCTGCTTGGAATCGTCTGTCTCGGCATCGGCACCTTTCTCGCTATCCGGCTTCATTGGAGCATTTGGCGAAGAGGCGGAATGTAAAATCGCTTTCTCAACACAAGGATTTTTATGAGCTCACCTACAGAGAATCAACCTCCACGCATCTCCGAATATCCCGTTCATCCTCTTATTTTAAAGCGCTGGTCCCCTCGTGCCATGAGCGGAGAGCCCCTCTCCACCGAAGAGATCTCGACCCTCTTTGAAGCAGGCCGTTGGGCTCCTTCCACTGCGAATGAACAAGAGTGGAAGTTTCTTTATGCCCGTCAAAATTCAAAATCCTGGAACCGATTCTTCAATCTTCTGGAAAAAGGAAATCAGGCGTGGTGCAAAAATGCAGCAGTCCTCGTTCTGATTATTGGGCGAAAGTGTTTTCAAAAAACAGGAAAACCGAATCCGGTTCATGCTTTCGATTGTGGAAACGCCTTTCAAAATATCGCATTACAAGCGACGGAAATGAATTTAGTCGTCCATCCCATGGCTGGATTTAACTATGAGCAAGCTCGAGTGGAACTTCAGGTTCCCGAGACACACGACGTCATTGCCATGTTTGCGGCCGGACGCCATGGTGATCCGAATCAATTGCAGGATTCATATAAAGTAAGAGAATTCCCCTCTACTCGCCTTCCGCTTTCCGAAATTGTGACGGAAATCGAGTCATAGAGATTAGATAAGATTCTCAGAATTAAAATCGATTGCAGGATTTTGAGGATTCAGAAACCAGATTTCCTCTCTTCATATATCCTCGTCATTCTGCTATCAATGCCATTTGCTTCGCTCTAATTGGAAATCACACTTCTAGCATTTGAAATGGAGGGGCAGTGGCCCACTGCCTTCCTCGTCCCCTGAGGCACAGAGCCTGTGCCCCTCCATCCATAATTTATTGGGAGCGATCAAATCACCTCGTACAGCAACGCTCGAAGTCATGAGATTCGTTGTACAATCGAGGTAAGACGTTTTAAATTGTAAACTAAAAAGGAGATTTCTCCTGTAAATCCTGTTCATCCTGTCAAAATCAGAGGAATTTTAGACAGGATGAACCGGAAGGCACAGGAGAAGAAAATTTTAAGTCAATTCTAACGCAAAATTTGCGTTAAAAGCGCGTGTTTAAGCCATTGCGGAAGAGTGGAAAATTTCATCTTTGTATTCCCAGTAAATTTTACGAAGAAGACGATGAGCGTAATCTCCGCCACGAATCAGCATCTCTGCTTGATAGTGGGGCACGTAGGACAGAATCCTCGCGTGTGGAAAGTCTGTTTGGTCCCATAAGAAATAGCGCCCGTCTGCCTCTTGGCTGAGATAGGATTTCTCGTCCACAGGAATATAAGGAGCTACCGGTAATGTTTTATTTTCGTTAATCATAGATCCTGACTTGCAAATCGCGTGCCAAAGACCCTTTACACGACTTTCTCCTCTCAGAGGCCTCTTTTTGATTTTTGATTCTCTCAAATGCCACATGCAGATTGCATATCCCCTCGAAGAGCTTTCATGCAAATCTCTGCCCTCTTTGATTCTTAGAGTCTCTTCTCATTTCTATATTTTACCTATGAGATTTTCCATAAAAACCAGGAAAAGAGAATTGGCATATCCCATGCAGTGAAAAGGTCGGCCCTTTTCGGAAGGTCCACCTAACAATGAAAAACATCAAATAAAGGACTCCATGAACCTCAATACATTTAAAAACCTCTACATCAGCGAACTCCAAGATCTCTATAGTGCAGAGACTCAACTCCTCACCGCAATTCCCCGATTGATTGTCGCTGCAAGCAATATGGATCTCAAACGTGCGCTCGAAGAGCATCTCAATCAAACCTACGAGCATGTCAACCGTCTCGACCAAATTTTCGCCGAATTGATGGTCCAAAAGAACACTGAACTTTGTGATGCCATGAAAGGTATTCTTACTGAAGGAGAAAAAATCATTCGAAAATTTGGAGACGATGATGTGAAAGATGCTGCTTTAATCGCGAGCGCCCAACGCGTGGAACACTATGAAATCGCCGCTTATGGCTCAACCCGCACTTTTGCAAAGCATCTCGGATACGATCAACACGTGAAGCTTCTTCAAAAAACTTTGGACGAAGAAGGCAATGCCGACAAAACACTCACTAAAATTGCTGAAGGAAACTGGTTTTCCCAAGGCCTCAATCAAGAAGCGCTTTCCAAGACTTCTTAAACCCCATTTCAAAATACAAATAAATCAAAGGAATAAAAATGAGCGCAACCTCACTGAAAATTAAAGGCGACTGGAACATCATCAAAGGCAAATTGAAACAACAATATGCCAATCTCACCGATGATGACTTGACTTATAGCTCGGGCAAAGAAGATGAACTTCTCGGCAGAATCCAAAAGAAAGCAGGAAAAAGCCGCGAAGAAATCGAAGACTTTATTAGTAAGCTCGATAAGCCTGACAAGTCGTCTTGCGGTTGTTAATCAGAAGACCCGATTCTGATCCTTGTGCGGCAGATCGTCGATCTCTCTCTTCGGAGAGAGACCTCGGCGAACTGCCGCCATTTTCAAAAGATAGAGTTTTTATGAAGTTTTCTCCCATTGCAACAGGTCAGCATCACCTTTCTAAGTTTTTTCTCCGATTTGGAAAAAAAGTCGGCATCACCATTCTTATTTTTGTTTTTGTTTTGATTCTCATTCGACTCTCTCTTCCCTTTTTCGTTCTTCGCTTTGTCAATCGTCAACTCAATCAAATTCCCGGATATACCTCTCACGTTGAAGATATCCATATTCATCTTTGGCGCGGGGCTTATGATATCGTTAATTTGCGGATGCTAAAAAAGGGAGGAGATCCCGATGCTCCTTTTGTTGAAATTCCCATCCTCAAACTTTCTATGGAATGGCGAGCCATTTTTTACGGAAGATTCGTCGGGAAAATTTTAATTCAACAACCAACTCTTCGATTTATTTATGCGGAGAAGAAAGATAATTCTCAGTTTTCATTCAGTAAAGAGTGGAAAGAACAGGGCGAAAAGCTTTTCCCCTTTCAGCTCAACCGATTCGAAATTGAAAACGGACAAATTCTTTATCAGGATCGCCATGCGTCGCCTCCGATTGTGTTGAGCATTAAACAATTTCATCTCCTCGCCCTGAATATTCAGAATATTAATCGGGATAATGGATCCGCCCTTCCTGCTCAGATTTCTAGTCAGGGAATCGTTTTTAATTCCGGAAAATTTAATCTCGATGCGAAAGCCAATCTAAATCACGATCCCGAAGATTTTACACTCCAGTTTAAATTGACTGGCGTCGATATCACTCAGCTGAATGTTTATTTCAAACATTACGGCGGCTTTGATTTTACCCGTGGAAAGTTTGAGTTATTTTCGGAAATACGAGCGCAAAATGGAAGTTTCGAAGGATATTTAAAACCACTGTTGGAAAACTTTGCGATTATGGACTCCAAAGAAAAATTCGACGATCCGTTCGATGCCTTCTGGCAATCGATCGTCGCAGGAGTCATGGGACTCTTTAAAAACCAACCGACGGACCGATTTGCCACGGTTATTCCTCTCTCCGGTTCCCTTCAAAACCCGAAGACTGGACTATTAGCAACGATTGGAAACATCTTAAGAAATGCCTTTATCGAAGCTTTCGAGCCAAAACTTGACCATACCATTGCGAAGTAATTCGTAATTTAACCTAAAAACTGCAGAAGGTTTAACCACAGAACACACAAAATACACAGAAAGAAGAGTTTATAGGAAAACCAGTCGGTTTTTTCATTCACTGCGCGAGGTGAATGGATTTATTTTTGTAACTTTTTCATTTTCAGTGTGTTCTGTGTATTCTGCGGTTCCAACTGCTTTTTGTAGGTTTAATCCTCGGAGGATCCCTCCAGCATCTTGCAGATCGCGATAGTCGGTGGGGACAGCTCCTCTCCTATTTTGCATTTTGCAGGATCCTTTCCTCTTCTATCGCTCCTTCTTTAATTTATATCATATTGGAAATAAAATACTTATGAATTTTTAAAGAAAAAAGGCACAGGCCATGCGAAAGAGGGTTAACGATGAGGAGATCAAACCGGTCAACCGAGTGATATAGGAATGAATTCTCCTTAAAAAGATACATCCCACCTCTTTTCAAAAAAAACAAACGAACAAGGAAAATTTATGGCACAAACCAGTCAAAATTATGTTGGTAAAAAAATCGTCGGCGGCGTCTTTAAAAATTACGATGACGCAAACGATGCGGTGGCAGAACTTTTAAAGCAAGGTTACTCCAATCATGAAATTGGCGTCTTGTTCCAAACAGAATCCAATGAGAGCCAAGCGAGTCGCCGCGAAGCCCTTCACTCCGTCGGATATGATCATTGGGATCAAGTTTACTTGGATAAGGAAATTGAAGCCGGCCGAACCCTTGTTTCCGTCACCAATGTTTCTCCCGATAAAACAGGGGATGTCGTTCAAATTTTAAATCGTTTTGGATCCCATTATAATCCGGATGGATCACGCAACGTCCGTGACGATGTCGTTGGAATGACCACCGGAGCTGCCATTGGAGCGGCGGCAGGCGTCTTTACAGGTCCTATTGGAATGGCGATCGGTGCCCTCACGGGAGCTGCCATCGGGGCTTTCGCTGGAACCGAAATGGAACGAGCAGAATAATTTATGGGCAATCACGTTTATAAATGCATTGAAGTCGTCGGAACATCAGACACGACGATTGAAAACGCGATTCAAGTCGCCATCGAAAGAGCTTCCTCCACGATCGAAGAAATTCGATGGTTTGAAGTTTTAGAAACCCGCGGATCGGTCAAAGAGAGCCGTGTAGAACACTACCAAGTCTCTTTGAAGATCGGCTTTAAACTCAAAGATTAATCTTATTCCTGTTTATGAAGACATCGACTACTTACGCTCCTGTTTATTCTGCACTCATCATCAGTGAAATGCTCGATCACGAGAGCTCCTTTCAAAAATCATTGAAAGAAGTTTTCGACCGAATCGAAACCGCATCCAGTGCTGACGACGCCTTGGAAAAACTTCAAGCAAAGCCCTACGACGTTCTCTTTTTGGATTTAAATCCTTTCGAACATGAAATTACCGAAATGATTTCCAATATTCGCGCGAATGGCGTGGTCGCTCCAATTGTCTTCATCTGCAATCAAATTAATACGGATCTCATGTTGAATGCCTTTCATTGGGGAGTAATTGATTTCATTGAAATCAATGCTCCGCATGAAACAATACTGTCCATTGCCCAAAACGTACTGCAACGACATACCGATCCCGCAACAAAACAAAGCTTTATTGATGAAGTGAAACGATTGATTAACAGCCGCCAATTTGAGCAGGTTAAAAAATCAATCGAAAGCAATGTTCAAAAACTCAAAGGCGAAGAATGGAGCGAATCAGTCATTCTTCTCGCGCTGACCTATGAAATTCTCGGTGTCTTCGAAAACGCAGAAAAAGTGTATAAGAAGATTCTCAAAAAGTTCTATGCAGAAACCGAGTCCGTAAACACAGACGAAGCCGTAACGCCTCGTCTTTGGTTGGAAGAGCGGTTGACTGAAGCGATTTAGTCTTTAGCCCACCGTCAAAACAATCTCACCCACAAAGTGATCGTCATTTCGATTGCTTTGTGGGTTTTTTAATGGATATCGCTCACTTT
>JAZKBH010000172.1:11698-23671 GCA_040388725.1 Verrucomicrobiota bacterium | reverse complement strand
ATGCTGCTCCGAGAAATCATCAAGGGCGATTTGAAGTTGAAGGCTGAGTTCGCTTCCAATATTGCGTCTCCAATCGTATTGGAAGACAAAAAGATCTTTTCCCTTTTGATAGGGAATAAAGTGAGGGAAGGGGAGTTGGTTTCGGGTAAGGGCGTTGACGAGTGGAAGCCACGGGGTAATAGAAGAGATCGTTTCCGGTTCGCGAGGAAGGAGAAGATTGGGTAAGTGGAGTCTTGCAAAAATTTCCGGGACGCGAAGGTTTGCGGGACCTCCCCAGACCCAAGAGGGCTCTGTCCGAACGATGGCGGGGTCCACAAGTCCGGAGCATTCGAAGTCCGGAATCACGACGAGAAAAGAATTTTTAACAGGGGTTTCAGCTGTTCGTCCGAAAATAAAAAGAAGAAGGAAAATCGATAAGAAACGAAAAGACTGAGAAAATAGGGAAATCAGAAAAAAAGGAAAAAGATCCTTGCTTTTGAATTTAAAAACTCCGGCTTTCCTGCTTTCCCTATTCAAAATGCTTTTGGTTTGAAGCATTTCAGAAAAACTAAGATGAAGCATATTTCGACGATTGCTCGTCGGCATGATAGGAACTACGAACGAGAGGGCCGGATTCGACGACTCCAAATCCGAGTTCATCGAGGCCGAGTGTTTTCCATCGTAAAAATTCTTCGGGATGGACCCAACGTTGAACGGGAAGATGTTGAGGGGAAGGGCGAAGGTATTGACCGAGCGTTAAAATATCGAGTTTGATTTCCGCGAGGTCGCGCAACGTGGTCTCAATCTCGGGTTCTGTTTCACCGATGCCGAGCATGAGTCCAGATTTCGTGACGAAGCCCGCTTTTTTCGCACGATCAAGCATTTCAAGGGACCGGGCATACAACGCCTGGGGACGGACTTCTTTATGAAGACGGGGAACGGTTTCCACATTGTGATTGAGGATATCGGGTTTTGCGGAGAGAACGGTTTCGAGATGTTCCCATTTTCCTTTGAAATCAGGGATGAGAACTTCGATATGGGTGCCGGGATTGACCTTACGAATTTCTTCGATTGTCATTTTCCAAACGAGTGCTCCACCATCTTTTTGATCGTCGCGAGCGACGGAAGTAATCACCGCATGCTTCAGGCCCATGAGTTTCACGGCTTCAGCGACGCGACGAGGTTCATCGAGATCGAGTTCGGTCGGTTTTCCGGTATTCACCGCGCAAAAGCCACAGCTGCGGGTGCAGATATTTCCGAGGATCATGATCGTCGCCGTTTTGCGAGACCAGCATTCGCCGAGATTTGGGCATTGGGCGCTTTCGCAAACGGTGTGAAGCTTATTTTCTTTTACAATCCCCATCGTTTCGCTGTAGACAGCTCCTCCTGGGATTTTGGCACGAATCCATGAGGGCTTACGATTAAGAGGGGCTTCTTCTACCTGCGACATGAATTTACGTTAAAGGGCTTTTGAGGAAAATAAAAGAGGAAATCCTTGGTTTCGTAGACGAGAAGAAGCAGAAGGCTTTTGGAATGTTTTCTTCTTAAATCAATACCTTGAACCTTGATGCTTGACATGCCTCGAGTTAAAAGGTATGGTCTTTCCCGATGAATCTAAAATCCTCAAATTTCGTGAATGGGATTCCTGAGATGCTCCTTCTTCGGATCCTCTCTCAGGAAGAGATGTATGGCTATCAATTGGTCAGTACGATTTCTAAACGCTCGGAAGAAGTTTTAAACTTTGGGGAGGGGTGTATTTATCCGATCCTTCATCGTCTTTCGGCGGAAGGTTACATTACCTCACGAAGAGAAGTGGTCGAGGGACGTCCCCGTCATTATTACCGCGCCACGACGAAGGGTAAAAAGAAACTCGATTCTCTTCAAACCGACTGGAATCGAATTATTCAAGGAACCCAAATCATTTTAGGAGCAAGTTATGTCTAAAAAAGAATACCTCAGCACATTAAAGTTAGAATTATTTAAAAACGGAATTTTTGGAAAACCCGCGCAACGACTTCTCGAAGAATTGGATGATCATTTTTTTGAAAAAAGAGAAGTCTTTCTTCGAGAGGGAGCGTCTCCCTATGTTGCCGATCAAAAAACCATCTTGGCATTGGGAAGTACACAATCGGTTGTCCAAAATGCGATCCAAGAGCTTCAAAAGAATAATTTATTTTACCGTTATTCTTTTTTGACGTGTGGAATCGGCTTTTTTGTATTCATCGGCCTCCTTTACGTTTCGATCACCTGGAGCTGTTTTAAATTCATTGCATTGAGCCCGTACTATAAAAATCCTTTAACCTATAATTTGGTCGTTCCATTATTGGACTGGATTCCTTGGTTTTTAGGATTATGGATCGTCCATAAAATTTCGATGAAACAAGCGATGGGCTGGAAAAATATTCAAAAAATGCTGATGACACTCGGTTTGGTCTCCAGCATGACATATTTCACCATGAGTCTTCAACCCTATGAGTTGACTGGAGTGGGGAGCGGGTGGTTCTCAACGGGGATTGCTTTTGCGGAAAATTTTTGTTCCAAAATTTGGGGAATAGAGTTTTCTGATTTTCTTTCATTACATTGGCTGTGGCAACGTTACTACCTTCATCCAGAATCGGTTCTACTCATGTGGATTTTGCCTCTCTTAAAGTTGTTCCTTCCCTTGGTTGTTTGCCAAATCATTCAACAGAAAAAATATCGAGACATTAAAATCGAAGGTCTTTCCAAAACACTCACGTAATTCTCCTTCGTGAAGATCTTACGATTCGCCATGGGATTTGTTCTAAGTGGGTTTTACCTAAGAGCGGATCCCGTGGCTTCGTCGGGGAGAATGAACTCCGATTTATTGTTTTCCACTCCTTCTCAAGCACAATTGCAATCCAAAGCGGATTCTTCCTGGAAAATTTCGTTTCAAATCACGGATTTTCCTCAAAACAGTGCTTCCTCCTCCGTCGATTCTCTCTTCTCTGCCGATAAAGACTCCCAAGAGTCTGCTCATTTTGATGGAGTGGACTCCTCGGAAGACTATTTTATAGAACAAGGTTTTAGTCGTTCACTTCACCTGAAGGATCCTATTTCTTTTGATCTTACTCCCAAACCTCAAAAAATCTTTGAATCTCATGAAGTCAAAGATTGGAAAGAGGTTGTTTGTGTGGGCTTTGGAAAATATCGGTTAAAAACGGATGACGAACCGCACCGATATCCGACGATTCAACAATTGATCGCAGAAGAAGGATCAAAAACAGCTTCTATTTTTATGAGTGAATCATCGGATAAAAAGTTCTCTGGAATCTTAAGAGAAGCCCGGTCCAGCTTCATGGGGATCGATCTGATTGTCCCAAAACTTCAAATCGGGAAGATTTCCTTCTATTTGCCCTGTGGAGTGATTTCTTGGAAAGATGGGCCTGAATCCCTTCATCTTCTGGGGCCTTAACTTTTTAAATAAAATTTAATGGGTGCTACAAAAATCTAAGGAACATCTAATGTATAAGTTCCGGCAATGCTTGCATTAGGGATTCCCGCGCACGTGGACCCCCGTATTCTTTTTGAGGAGTTTCATCGACCAGAAGTTGAGCGAAGATCACGCGTCTGTTGTCTTTTTCTGCCCAACCCACGAACCAGCCAATTTGACGTGATTTATCTAAGGTTCCATCGGCTCTTTTCTGAGAGACGCTTCCGGTCTTTCCAATAAAGGTCCAGCCTGTCGAGGAGACAAAACGGGGAAGAATTGCTGCGGTCTTCTGATAAGCTTTTTCAGAAACACCGAGATTTCGGTTCAGCAGTTTTTGAAGAAAGGAGACCTGTTCATCCGGAGAAATTTCTAAAGAAGAGCCCAGCCAAGCTTGAGTGAGTCCATCCTTTTTTCCGGGATTTCCGATGAGGTTGCCGTTTCCATAATGAAATTGGTTCACATATTTTTGAAATGTCGTCATGCCGACCGTTTGTGTCAGTTTTTGGGAATACCAGATGACCGAATGTTTAAGCCACGATGTGGGATCGGTGGCTTGACGTTCTTCCACCCGCATCGCCTGATAGCTCTCCCGATAGTTCCATAAGGGATGAGTCTCATCTTGAAGCACTCCTGTATCAAATCCCATGAGAGCGAGAGGAATTTTAAATGTTGAAGCGGGAGTTCGCCGTATTTCACAAGGACCTTCCCTCACAATTTGTTGTCCGCTTTCAGCCTCGATAATAAGTCGGCACGAACGTGGGGAAGAGTCCGCTGCCTTGGTCGAAAGTGAAGAAATTAAAAAGAGACTACAAAGAATAGTTGAAGTGAAAAGAGACATAAACTCAGATATCACAAGGCGTTGTGAAGTCAAAGCGCCATTGATCCTCAGGATCAAAACGAAAATGATTTGACTTCGAAATCGGATGGCTTTGCTTTAAAAGTATGAATAAGAATACAATCTGCTTGTGGTATGAACAGGACGCGGAAGAAGCGGCTCACTTTTACGCAAAAACATTTCCGGATAGTATGGTTGGGGGAGTGCATCGGGCCCCTGCTGACTTTCCGGGTGGCAAAAAAGGGAATGTTTTGACCGTCGAGTTCACGGTATATGGTGTGCCCTGTATTGGGCTTAATGGCGGAAAAATGTTTAAACACAGCGAAGCCTTCTCCTTTCAAATCGCGACCGAAGACCAAGCAGAGACGGATCGTTATTGGAATGCGATCATCAGCAATGGAGGTTCCAAGAGTCATTGCGGATGGTGTAAAGATAAATGGGGTCTCTCATGGCAAATTACGCCACGCGTTCTGACAGAGGCTATGGCGAAAGGTGGCGATGTTGCGAAGCGTGCGTTCGAAGCGATGATGGAGATGGATAAGATCGATGTCGCCAAGATTGAGGCAGCGGTGAGTGGAGCCACTGTTTAAGAAAAAGTAGGATGGTCCCGGGGCGAGTCGAACGCCCGACCAAAGGTTTAGGAAACCTCTGCTCTATCCATCTGAGCTACGGGACCTCAATTACTTGCGGTAATAAACTTATGATTTTAAATTGATTTTACGATTTGCGCTTAAATCATGGTCTATTGGTAATGCTTCCCAATCTGCAAGGGAGCGTAGAAGGCCAGGAGGAGAATGGCAAGTGCAAGAGACCTTTCAGTGAAAACAGAACTAATAATTAACCCATTTCTCTCATTAGGAATTTTCAAAAAACTCTCTTCTCCTGTTTATCCTGTAAATCTTGTTCAAAATTTCCCTGATTTTTGACAGGATGAACAGGATTTATAGGAGAAAAAATCCAAAGACATTATCAATCCCCTTCCTTCATTATTTGACGCATTTTAAAGATCTGTCCGTCTTGCTTTAAAAATGGGATATTTCAATCAAACGATGATTCATAAACATTACAAAGCTCTCGTCATTCCGTTGAAGGTGGAGAAAAGTATTGGAGTTTAAAAACCAAACCAAAGCCATAAATTATGAGTTCTTCCTCTGAAAACTCCAAGGAGCGCGTTGACAAATTCTCAAAAATGGGACAAATTGTAGCACAAACTTATGAGCGCAGCCCAAAAGCATCTCAAACGAAATCGGGAACTGGTCGAGGAAATCTCGAAACAGCCCAAGATGTCGTTGAAAGAGGCCTTAGATCAATACAACAAGATCTCGGGCAAGGGTCGTTCATCGAGTCAGAGCAAGCTCTAAAAACGAAGCTCAAAACGATTGAGCAACAAGCCCTGGAGGATTGGGCTTCTCAAAACAATCTTATCCTCAATTCCGAAGAATTTAATAAAAACTGGCTCGATCAGGGTGAAATGCGGGGGAGAGAGCATTTTGTCTATTATGAAGAAAAATCGAATCAATGGATCAAAAAGAATAATTTGGCCTATCATGATTGTTACAGTCAGTACTTTTTAAGACTTTTTCTTCACAATCAAATCTTTCCAGAGACTCCTTACGAGCTCATGGGCTTTATTCAGGACAAAACATCTTTATTCCCTGTGGTCTCACAGCAAACCATTCGAGCTATTGAGGGAGCCTCTCACGAAAAGGTCGCTGAAATGATGAAAGAAATTGGTTTTAAACCTGTTCCTAAGACCAATGACGCGTATTTGAGCGAAGATGGATCGATTGAAATTAAAGATCTTCACGATCAAAACGCTCTCGTAACTCCTTCAGGAAAAGTTTCCGTCATTGATCCCCTCATTAGAATTTTAGACGAATACAAAGCGAAATTATGGTTGAAAGAAAGAGGTATGACCTTATGAGTTTAAATCCCAATTTAAATCCGATCCGACGACTTATTTAAGGCTCTTAATCGATCAGAAAATTTCTATCGGAATAAGTATGAAAAAATTCATTTATGCGGGATTATTAATAGTAATTTTTGAATCTATCTTTTTGGTTAAATATTTACATTGTTTCCGATTGGGAGAGCTTTATTGGTTGCTTGATCGCGCTTGTTATATGGCGGATGAGACATCGGTTAAAATTTTATTAAAAGCGAATGCAGATCCCACTGGAGTGATGGGTTATGATGATTTTCATAAAAATATCGACAAGACCGGTATAGAGTTTGATTCTCCGTTGCGTCAAGCTGCGGAAAATGGAAGCCTCCAAATTGTTAAAATGCTACTTGAAAAGGGAGGCAATCCAAATATTGCTTCTGGAGAAAACTACACTCCGTTAATTTATGCGGTAAAAAATAATCATATGGAAATCGTAAAGTTGCTATTGGAAAAAGGAGCTGATAAAAATCACAAATCTGACGAAGGATCGGCATTAGAGATTGCAGAGCGAAATCAAAATTTAGAAATTATACGCTTACTTCAGAGTAAATAGATGTTCGAAATTTACGGACACTCCTTTAGAATCGAAAGCTTTCACGATAAGTTCCGGGATGAATGTTTGAATCGGGAGATCTTCGGATCACTGCTGGAAGCAAAAGTGGTGGTGGAACAATGGAGAATGGAATATAATCAGGATCGTCCGCATAGTTCATTGAGGTATAAAACCCCCAAAGAGATGGCGAAAAGCTCTCTGACTTCGCTTCGGCCTCTGGCCTTCTCTACGCCAGAAGAAGCATGCTTCTTATCCATTTTAGCAAAACTATACTATCATTTGTCCACTATTTTGGAGTCAGGCCATTATGGTTGGAAACAGTCCGCGCAATCAGAAGTTTTTAGAGTTGTTGTAGGAAATAGTGATTCTATTGTTCATTTTCATCTCGATTTGTGGACGCGATAATGAAAACAACAATTCCTGAGGTCATTGATATTTTGGAGAGATTTGTTTCCAATAAATTAGGAAATTGGGAATGGGATGATTTTATTTCCATTAGACAAAAAGATGAATTTGTTGATGCATTACGATTGTGGGCTGGTGATCTTCATGACGATTACCCTGCTAAAAAAGGAGAGGGATATTGTAATCCTGAGGGGATTGAGCAGATCAGAAAAGTGATCGAAGGACTTAAGAAAATCATGGAAGCTCACGCGCAGGTGATTCAAATTATGAATCAGAATAAAGAAACGGATTAGTTTTTGGTTCTCAGTATCATGACGCCTTTTATCCCGAAGGCAATATGGCAACCAGAGTCGTCTTCCTGCAAAGAAATTTCGTTGACGGTGAATGGATACTAATAGGATATGATTTATATATCTATTGCATCTGTAATACTCTTATTTTTTGGAGTAAAGTATTTAAAATATCATTTTTTTGAAAAAAGAGCTGCATTGGATTTAAATGAACTTTTTGCGCTCTTTAACAAAGAGAAGAGACTCAAATTTAAATTATTTGCTTTTTCAATCGTTATCATTGCAGATTGCTATGGAATCAATTACAAAAAACTAAGACCTGAAGATAAGTTTTCTGGAAACTTAGGAAAGATTGACTCTTGGGCTCTTGGTGATGGTCAAGATAAGTTAGAGGATTTTTTAATTGAGATGGGCTTGTCCAAGGGATCCCTAGCCGATGTAAAAACACTTCAAGATTTAGTTAATATACTGGCATGTGAGTAACTCGGAGCGCTAAAGGATCAGCGATTGGCTCTGCTTTTGGTGTGAGTAGGGCGTTATAATGGCTCCTTTTACAGGGGGAGCATCTCTCTTATCTCTTATGTTTAAAATGAGTGACGATGATTTTCAGAAAATTAAGGAAGACTTATCTCTTCAAAGAATTTTATCCGATTCCAGCAGAGGATCTTCCCTCAAGGATATAAACCAAAATTTTGAGCGTACGTTTAATGTTAAAAATGATTTAAGTGGAGACGAAGAATTTTACGAAAAAAAAGACCATCAAAATCATACGATATTGGAGGTTGTCTATTTAAAACAGAGTCATTCCCTTTTAGTTCAAAGCAATAAATATTGGGAACAAAATGAACCATAAAATTCCTCTCCACCGATTTGTTCTAAAATCAGCTGAGGTCAGGTCGTTCAATTTAAAAGTAGCCTAAGCCTATTATGCGGTCTTTTTTGGGGTTTCCTCTTAAAGAATTAAGTAGAGTAAACATAGCTTCTACTTGAGCAGAATACTCTATTTCTAGCTTCTAACTATTGAAGAGGGAATTTGTCCCTCATCACCCTGAGCTAAGCGGCATAGTCTTCCATACCGATACAGCTACAAATGAGGTTTCGGTCGCCGTAGACGTTGTCGACGCGACTAACCGTGGGCCAGTATTTGTGCTCGCGGGTCCAAGGGGCGGGATAGGCCGCTTGTTCGCGAGGGTAGGGACGATCCCATTTATCACTAATAATCACTTGGGCCGTGTGAGGGGCATTCTTCAGAGGATTATTTAAACGATCGGCTTTGCCGTCAGCAACCGCAGTCATTTCGGCGTGGATGGAAATCATCGCATCGCAGAAGCGGTCGAGTTCGGCTTGGGATTCGCTCTCCGTCGGCTCAATCATGAGCGTACCAGGAACGGGCCAGGACATGGTCGGAGCATGGAATCCATAATCCATGAGACGTTTCGCGACATCTTCGACTTCGATTCCGGCTTTCTCTTTCCATGAACGGAAATCGAGAATGCATTCATGAGCAACGCGACCGTTGGTTCCGTTGTAGAGAACAGGGAAGTACGATTTCAGACGTTTCGCAATATAGTTGGCGTTCAAGATCGCAATTTGGGTGGCTCGTTTCAGTCCATCGGGTCCGAGCATGCGGATATACATCCAGGAGATCGGAAGGATGCTGGAGCTTCCCCATGGGGCCGCGGAGACGGCACCGCCTTGGGCTTCGCCACCCATTTGGATGATCGGATGGCTCGGAAGGAAAGGCGCGAGGGCTTTGACGACACCGATCGGACCCATTCCAGGACCGCCGCCGCCGTGAGGGATACAAAAGGTTTTGTGAAGATTGAGATGGCAAACATCGGCGCCGATATCCCCCGGACGGCAGAGACCGACCATGGCGTTCATATTCGCTCCATCCATGTAAACCATCCCGCCATTATCGTGAATGATTTTGCACATTTCTTGAATCGATTCTTCGAAGACCCCGTGAGTGGAGGGATAGGTGATCATCGCGCAACCGAGATTGGCCGCATGCTCTGTGGCTTTGGCTTTGAGATCCGCGACGTCGATGTTTCCGTTCACTTCACATTTCACCGCGACGATTTTGAATCCGGCCATCGCGGCGCTTGCGGGATTGGTTCCGTGAGCGGAGGTCGGGATGATACAAATGTTGCGATGACGATCGCCGCGTTTCTTGTGGTAATCGTGGATACAGAGAAGTCCGGCGTATTCCCCTTGGGAACCGGCATTGGGTTGCAAAGAAACGGCCGCAAAACCGGTGATTTCCGCGAGCCATTTTTCGAGTTGATTGAAGAGGACTTGATAGCCTGCGGTCTGATTTATGGGAGCAAAGGGGTGAATTTGATTCACGAGCGGCCATGTAATCGGAATCATCTCCGAGGTCGCATTGAGCTTCATCGTACAAGACCCGAGGGGGATCATGGAGGTCGTGAGACTGAGATCCTTGGCTTCCAGCTTGCGGATATAGCGAAGCATTTCGGTTTCCGAATGATGTTGGCTGAAAACAGGATGAGGAAGTGTCGGCGATTGACGCTCGAAAGGAGTCCCTTGAATCAAACTTGATTCGCTGACGATCGTTTCGAGTTCCTTCGCCGTCTTCATGCAGAAACAGGCGAGGATATCTTGAAGGTCTTTGATGCTCACCGCTTCGTCGAGTTGGATGACGAGATTTTGGTCATCGAGAATTCTAAAATTGATCTCCCGTTTTTTGGCTTCGGAGAGAATTTTCGATTGTTGTGCACCGACATTCACTTGAAGCGTGTCGAAGAAAAACGAATTCGTGATCGTGAGACCCGCTTGTTGGAGGGCTTTGGAGAGAAGAATCGTCAAGGCATGAACGCGATTCGCAATTCGTTTCAATCCTTCGGGACCGTGATAGACGGCATACATCGAGGCGATGACAGCGAGAAGAACCTGCGCGGTACAAATATTACTCGTCGCTTTTTCACGACGGATATGTTGTTCGCGGGTTTGGAGGGAGAGACGAAGAGCGGGTTTGCCTTGAGCATCTTTGGAGACACCGATCAGACGTCCGGGCATGGAGCGTTTGAATTCATCTTTGGTCGCGAAGAAAGCCGCGTGAGGTCCGCCGTAACCGTAAGGAACCCCAAAGCGTTGGGAGTTTCCGATGACGACATCAGCTCCGCATTCGCCAGGAGGTTTGAGAAGAATGAGGCTGAGAAGATCGGTCGCCACAATGGCGAGGGCTCCTTTGCTGTGAGCCTTGGCGATTAACGCCGAAATATCTTCGATCGTTCCGTTGGTCGCTGGATATTGAAAGAGGGCTGCAAATGTATTCGGAGTTTGATCGAGGGAAGCGTTATCTCCGATCACGACTTGAATTCCGAGAGGTTCCGCACGACGTTGAACGAGATTGATCGTTTGAGGGTGAGACTGATTCGAGACCCAGATCGTATTCGATTTTTCTTCTTTTTTAAGCGCGAAAGCGAGACTCATCGCTTCAGCGGCTGCGGTGGCTTCATCGAGCATCGAGGCGTTGGCAATCTCCATCTTCGTGAGATCACAGATCATGGTTTGGAAATTTAACAGAGCTTCCATGCGCCCTTGAGAAATTTCGGCCTGATAAGGGGTATAGGCGGTGTACCAACCGGGATTGCAAAGGATGTTCCGATTCACCACTTCGACGGGAACGGAATTCGCGTATCCCATGCCGATGTAAGAACGAAATCCGCGATTATTCGAAAAGATCTCTTTCAGTTCTTTGAGTGCTTCAAATTCACTGAGTTCCGTCGGAATCTCTAATGCCGTTTTGCAGCGAATGGAAGCGGGGATCGTCTCTTCAATGAGTTGATCGACGCTTTCACAATTCAAAAACTTGAGCATCGCCGTTTCTTCCGCTGCCGAGGGGCCGAGGTGACGGTTTAAAAAAGAATCTTCAGAAGGAATAAGTGTTTTCATGGAGCGGAAGAACGGCGTTACAGGCGTTATAAAGAGACGGGGTTATCCGATTTGAGCAGCGTAAGCTTTCGCATCTTTCAACGCGTCGACTTCAGCAGGATTCGAAAGCTTTACTTTGAAAATCCAAGCACCGTACGCATCGCTGTTGATCTTGGCGGGATCTGCGGTGAGCTCTTGATTCACTTCGACGATTTCGCCCGAAACAGGAGAATAGATATCAGAAGCCGCTTTGACCGATTCGACAACCGCCGTTGGATCTTTAGCTTTAACGACTTTCCCGATTTTCGGAAGTTCTGCGAAGACGACATCTGAAAGCTCGTGTTGAGCATGGTCTGTAATTCCGACCGTTCCGATCCCGTTATTAACGAGGATCCATTCATGACTTTCAGCGTAGCGTAGATTTTCGGGGATATTCATAAGTAGGGGAGTGAGTTTTTCTTTTAATTTTCGATTGTCAGTTTATTTCTTCAAAAAGAGCTAAATATTTTCAATATTTTATGTTTTTTTACGTAAATAAAACGGTTTTGCGATCACTTCGATCGGTTGACGATTGCCGCGAACTTCGCGGGAATCTCTACATTTTTGTTTTCTTCCATA
>JAZKBH010000172.1:0-11688 GCA_040388725.1 Verrucomicrobiota bacterium | reverse complement strand
TTGAAGTCGGAGTCGACATAGCCCATTCCGATCCCTGTGGAGAGAGTAGGAGATTGGCTTCCGCTGGTGACTTCACCGATTTTACGATCCCCCGAATAGATGGAGTAGTGAGCACGTGGGGGAGCTGATTTGCCAATCGGTTTGAAAGCAATTAAGGACGAAGGAATTCCTTTTTGGGATTGAGCGAGAAGAACCGATTTTCCAGGATAATCAGCCGCTTTCGTCGTTGAAACAAACTTACCGAGATCGGCTTCCAGAGGCGTGCGATCGGGGGAAAGATCATTGCCATTTAACGGGTAACAGGATTCAAGGCGAAGGGTATCGCGTGCGCCGAGTCCTGCGGGTTTGAGTCCTTCGGGCTTTCCGATCTCGAGGAGATGGAGAAAGAGTTCTGCGGCGACTTCGGCAGCGATGAAGAGTTCAAAGCCGTCTTCACCGGTATACCCAGTACGGGCGACGATAAGAGGATGATTTTTCCAAGTGGTTTGAAGAATTCGGCTGCGTTTCGGGGCTTCGATCGTCGGCACGAGAAGCTTCAGGATCTTCTCCGAGAGAGGTCCTTGAAGCGCGAGTCCTCCGTAACGGTTGCTGGCGTTCTCAAATTTGATTCCGGCGGGAAGATGTTTTTGGATCCAGCTTGCATCAATCTCAATCATGGAAGCGTTGACGACGACGAAATATTGCGTGGCGCTGATACGATAAATAATCAGATCATCGATCACTCCTCCTTTTTCATTGAGAAGAAAGGTGTATTGGCCCTGACCATCCACGATTTTAGCGAGGTCATTCGCGAGAATCGTATTGAGAACTTCGGTGACATTCGGGCCTTCGATCCAAAATTCGCCCATGTGAGAGATATCAAAAAGACCGGCCTGATTACGAACCGCGTTATGTTCATCAATGATACCGGAGTATTGAACGGGCATCCACCATCCGGCGAAGTCGACCATGCGACCTCCAATTTGTTCATGAGTCGCGGCCAGGGGTGTTTTTTGAGGGGTTGAGTTCGACATGGATCGAGTGTTTAACATATTGAACAGGGCTGTCAACGTGCTAAACTTGGGGATTTAAAGGCTGGTCTCACACGTCCTCCTTCGTTATGGCTTCGGCGAGACAAAGAAGACACAAAGGCACAGAAAAGAAGGAGTTTATCCGCCGATTTCAAAGGCCTCACACCGTTCGGCCCTCCCTGGGGAGGGTGGAGCGATGCGACGCCTAATGTCCGCCGAAGCCTTGTACGAAGGAAGATGTGTAAGACTTCTTAAACTTTAAATTTTAGGGATTTTAAAATACGTTCGATAATGGGAAGTGTATCCAAGTTATTAAATCGGATGAGCATGCCAAATTTATTTTTATCGTTTTCACCAAGTTCCAGATAAAGTTGGAAGGGGAAAAGGGCATTGGGCTCGGACTTTTCGAATCCTTTCATGCTTCCTGTAATTTTTCCATTATTGAGAAATATAAATTTTTTCCAGCTTCCCGTTCGGGATTGAACCCAAGATTCGACGATGCTGTCAAATTGCTTTTGGAAGTTGTCGGGGACGGTCGTGAATTCTCGTTCAAAGGTGAGCGCAAGATCCGTCGAATCATATTCTTCTTGTAAGATATCGACCGGGGGCGGAGTTTTGAGATTTTTTTTCAATAAAGAAATAGGACTGAGAAACGTGACAAAGACCCCTTTTTGCTCCTTCCAAAGAGGAGCTTCGGTTTGGGAATAGGCTTCGCTGACCCATAAAGCGAATGAGCACCATAAGATTGTTTTCCAGAGAGAGGTTTTCATCATTCCACATCCTTTTTTTACTGATGACACCTCTTTTCTTAATATCAAGGGAGGCCCCTGATTTAAGCCTTCAATCCTCGGCTTGATGAAAGAGCGGGGAGTCCGCTAAAATGGAATGATGAAAAAAGTAGCGGTGATTTTATCGGGATGTGGTGTTTATGATGGGGCCGAAATTCATGAGGCCGTTTTAACGCTCCTGGCCCTCGATCGTGCAGGGGTTCAGATTCAATGCGCTGCTCCCGATGTGGAGCAAATCCACGTGGTGAATCATCTCACGGGAAAAGAAGTTTCGAATGAAAAAAGATCGGTGCTCGTGGAATCTGCCCGCATTGCACGAGGTGAGATCAAAGCAGTCTCCAAATTACAAGCGTCCGATTATGATGCCGTGATTCTTCCGGGAGGATTTGGTGCGGCTAAAAATATTTCTAATTTTGCCGTGAAGGGAGATCAAGCGATTGTGAATCCTGACGTCGCTCGGTTTCTGGAGCAAGCGCATCAAGCAGGAAAGCCCCTAGGATTTGCATGTATTGCGCCTGCGATAGCCGCTCAGCTTTTTGGACCAAAAGGCGTTCGATTCACTATTGGAAATGATGAGGCGACGGGGAAAGCTTTGGAGAAATGGGGAGGAAAATTGTGACGACTCCGGCCTATATGCTTGCCAAACGGATTTCAGAAGCAGAAGCGGGAATCTCGAAAATGGTCGGAACGGTTTTAAAGCTTTAAGTACTTTGGTTTGAGTCAATTTCTGGAATGAGGGTTTTCCTGGAAAATCGCTTCGATATAAGCATCCACTGAAGTGAAATACAGTGTTTGCATCGATATCAGGATGGAGAGGATGAAGGTTAAAGAGGAAAAGCCTGTTTCGACGGATCGGAGGCGAAGACTTGATAAGGAAAAAGACCTCTGAGTTTGATCCTCTTTATCCTGATATCGATGCCCAAGTCTACATTCCTTTGTTCCTTCTCTGTGACCTCTCTTTTAGAGGCTAAAACGATATTGAGTTTTGCTCTGATAAATTTCGCCGGGGCGAAGGATGGTATTCGGGAAGGCGGGTTGGTTGGGGCTGTCTGGGTAGTGTTGAGTCTCGATGCAGAATGCACTTCGGGCCGGATAGGGCTTACCTTGTTTTCCGGGCTGCTTTCCGTCGAGGAAATTTGCCGTATAAAATTGAAAGGCGGGTTCGGTCGTTGAGACATCCATAATAATTCCTGAGACGGGAGCAAAGACTCGGGCGGCTTTGAAAAGTCCTGTGGGATCTTTTTCCTGAGAGAGGACCAAATTATGATCGTAGCCATTCCCAATTTGAATTTGAGGATGAGTACTCTCGATCTCCTCACCGATCGATTTCGGTTGAAGGAAGTCAAAGGGAGTTCCTTGGACCGAAGCGATTTCTCCGGTCGGAATAATTTTGGAATTTACGGGGGTATAATGGTCCGCAAAAAACTGAAGTTGGTGATCAAGTACGGAGGGATGGCCTTCGCCTTCGAGATTAAAATAGGTATGATTGGTCAAATTCAGCGGAGTCGATTGATCGCACGTAGCGTGGTATTCGATTTCAAGGGTATTGGATTCTAAGAGGCGATAAATCACGCTAACTGAAAGATTTCCGGGGTAGTTTTCTTCTCCATCTTTACTGAGGTAAAAAAGTTTTAACGTGGGGATTGAATTTTCTTCGGTGAGAGAGGGTTCCCAGAGGACTTGGTCAAACCCCATTTTTCCTCCATGGAGATGATTGGAGTGATTATTAATCGCGAGAGAGTAGGTTTTTCCTTCTAATGAGAACTTTCCCTCGGCAATTCGATTTCCATAGCGTCCGATGATTGCTCCAAAATAAGGTCGGAGAGGGTCTTTCGGATATTCGTCTAAAGTGGAAAAACCGAGCGCGACATCGAGGGGTTGTCCCGATTTGGAGGGAACTTGAATCGAAGTGATGATTCCCCCGTAATTGGTGATTTGAACGGTCATGCCCTTAGAGTTTTGGAGGGTAAAGAGACGCGCAGATCCAAAAGGACGTTCAGAAATCATAGACCAAATTTACAGGAGCCCAAAAAGGAGACAATCCAAATTGAGGTTTAAAATCGGTTTGAGTTCCCTGTTTCAATTCGAATGAAAGTCACCTTAAATTGATTCAAAGGCATTATTTTACGCAACGACACGACGACGCGACGTTCAATCCTCCTCGTCGTTGTAAATTTCGCTCTCTAGCTTATTTTCCTTACGTTGCGTCGTCGTGTCGTTGCGTGAGGCAATGTCTTTAAGAATGTTTTCGTAGGTTGATGTGCATGAGAGTAGTCGATATCGGAAATGCATTGGAGGGGCACAGGCTCTGTGCCCTTAGGGGATGGGGAAGGCAGTGAGCCACTGCCCCTCCATTCTATTTCCAACCCCAAATAGGGGTTAAAATAATTCGCTTTTCCTGCGAAAAAAGAGCGGTAGGTTGCGATCCGATGAAAACAGCTGTTGTGACGGGTGCCGCCGGATTTCTCGGAAGCCATTTAACGGATCGCCTTTTGAAAGAAGGATACCGAGTAATCGGTGTGGATAATTTTTTAACCGGAAATCCCGCTAATTTGGAACACTTGCAAAAAGATGATCGTTTCGAGTTTAAACAACAGGACGTCACGGAGTATCTCAATATTCCAGGTGATGTCAGTGTTGTTTTTCATTTTGCATCTCCTGCAAGCCCTATCGATTATCTCGAGCTTCCCATTCAAACTTTAAAAGTCGGCTCTCTCGGAACCCATCGCGCGCTCGGTTTAGCCAAAGCGAAGAATGCTCGATTTGTCATTGCATCGACCTCTGAAATTTATGGAGATCCGTTAGTTCATCCTCAAACAGAAGATTATTGGGGAAACGTCAACACCGTCGGTCCTCGTGGTGTTTATGATGAAGCGAAGCGTTTTGCAGAAGCAATGACGATGGCCTATCACACGCATCACGGGGTCGATACCAAGATCGTCCGTATTTTTAATACCTACGGTCCTCGGATGCGTTTAAAAGATGGACGTGTGGTTCCTGCTTTCGTGAGCCAAGCCCTCCAAGATCAACCGATCACGATTTTTGGTCAAGGAACACAAACGCGCAGTTTCTGTTTCGTTTCCGATTTAATTGATGGAATTTTTAAGCTTTCAGAATCCCCTTATCATGATCCTTTCAACATCGGAAACCCGAATGAATTGACGATCAAAGAATTCGCAGAGCGGATCGTCCGGATTACCAATTCGAAGAGTACGATTGAATATCATCCTCTCCCGACCGATGATCCGAAACAACGCCAACCGAATATTACGAAGGCGAGAGAGAAACTGGGTTGGGAACCAAAGGTCGACTTAGAGACTGGGTTGACTCATGCGATTGTTTATTTCAAGGATCGTCTGAATCAACAGGGTACCGGTAAATCCATTCTCTAAAGATTGATTTCATGACCTTCCGAATCCCACGCTGGTGTTTGACGTTGGGAGTGATTTTCTTTCTCCTTTTGACCGGAGGTGGACTTTATACCGTTCATCTCGTCGCGCAACAGGATGAGAGCTATCAATATACCCTTCTTTTTACCAAGATTATTGAATTGGTTCGGCAGGAGTATGTGGATGCGGGAAAGGTTCAGTATCGAGATCTCATTTATGCGGCGCTACGAGGGATGTTAAGTTCGCTCGATCCTCATAGTCAGTTTATGGATGAGGAAGCTTTTGCCGAGATGCAGAAGGATACCAAAGGTCAGTTTAGCGGCTTGGGATTACTCGTCGGATTACGCGATGGTTTTTTGACCGTGCTTGCATCGATTGAAGATACCCCGAGTTCCAAGGCGGGAATTTTAGCCGGCGATCGTATTTTAAAAATCGATAATAAAAGTACGGATAAGATGAATCAGCAAGATGCGGTGAAGCGTCTGCGTGGCGTTCGTGGAAGCAAAGTGAAGCTCATGGTGATGCGTCCGTCGACGAATCAAGAGGGACCAGGAGAAATTTTAGAAATCGAACTCACTCGTGAAGTGGTGAAAGTGGCAACCGTTCGTGATGCGCGGATCCTTCCGGATGAGCTCACGGGCGGCGATGCGATCGGTTATTTACGCATTGAACAATTTGGAGAGAAGACCGAAGAAGAGGTCGAAAAGGCGTTGGTCGATCTTGAGAAAAAAGGGATGAAGGCATTGATTATTGATTTACGAAATAATCCGGGAGGCCTGTTGGATTCAGCCGTAGAAGTGGCCGGAAAATTTTTAAATAAGGGACAAGTGGTGGTCTCCACTCAAGGTCGTAATTCCATTCAAGGATTGGAGTATCGTCCGAAGCTCGACAAACGTCATCCCGCTTATCCGCTCGTCCTCTTAGTGAACGGTTATAGCGCGAGTGGAGCCGAAATTGTAGCAGGGGCTTTAAAGGATTTGCAACGAGCAATCTTAGTCGGTGAAACGACTTTCGGAAAAGGATCAGTTCAAACGGTTCAAGATTTAGGGAATGGAACCGGAATTCGTTTAACGACAGCCAAGTATTATACCCCGAGCAAAAAAGTGATTCATGAAGTCGGAGTAGAGCCGAATCTTTTGGCTCCAGTGACCGAACAAGAAGAACGTCTTCTTCAACAGGTTCGTGCGAACCGTGGGTTTGTCGTTCCCAATCCCGCTCAACGGGAAGTACGGGATACGCAGCTCGATCGAGCGATTGGCATTTTAAAAGGAATTCGTATTTTTCAGGAGAGAACTAAAAATCTTCCTCCGCTGACCCTTCCTGTTTCATGAAAATTTTAGGAATTGAGACCTCATGCGACGAAACGGCCGTCGCATGGGTGGAGGAAAAAGAGGGACGGTTTCAGGTTATTGATTCATTGGTGAGTTCTCAGATTCGACTTCATGAACGATTTGGCGGCGTTGTTCCTGAGATAGCCACACGAGAGCATCTTAAAAATCTTCCTGCTTTGACGCGTGATTTAATTTTACGCAATGGACTCGATCTTCATTCGGTTGATGCCATTGCGGTGACCGCAGGGCCAGGGCTTCCGACGGCACTGTTGGTCGGAACCTCTTATGCCAAAGGATTGGGCGTTGCATTGGGGAAGCCCGTGCATGGGATTAATCATTTAGAAGGCCATCTCTTTTCTCCCTTTTTTCATCTCCAAGAAGGCGTCTCCATGGAGATTCCTTTTCCGATGGTCGGATTGGTGGTGAGTGGGGGGCATACCTTGCTCATTGAGATCAAGGGTTGGAAAAACTATCGGAAAATGGGGGGCACAGTCGATGACGCCGCAGGTGAAGCTTTTGATAAAGTCGCTCGACTGCTCGGATTGCCTTATCCTGGGGGTCCTCAAATCGAAAAGGAATCGCGGGACGGAGATGAAAATGCGATCGAGTTTCCTCAAAGCTTTCCGGAGCGGGATAATTTTAACTTTAGCTTCAGTGGATTAAAGACTTCGGTTCGTTATTTTCTCGAAAAAAATCCCGATTTTAAATCGGATCTTCAAAAGAAAAAGGACCTTGCCGCTTCCTTTCAAAAAGCCGTCGTCGAGGTTCTGGTTCGAAAATCGGTCCGAGCCTGCCAATTCATCCGGAGTAAGACTTTAGTGGTGGCTGGGGGAGTGGCTTGTAATGGCGTTTTGAGAAAGGCCCTTGAACTCGAATGTCGAAAGTACGGGATTGCGCTTCATATCGCCGACCCCCGTCTTTGTACGGATAATGCCGCCATGATTGCATGTGTCGCCGCGGCTCGGTTTAAAGCCGGAATCGAGCCGAATTTGAATGTCGATTTTGATCCGAATATGAAACTTTAAAACCGTTTTTACACGGAGGAAGCGAAGGAAACGGAAATAAAAACAGCAGAATTTAAACCTTCGTTTCCTCCGCTTCCTCCGTGTGAAAAATGTCTTTAAGTTTTAAGCGTGACAGAGGAGAGGATTTGTCGTCTTTTTAGAGGGTGATTCCGGATCTCAATTTTTTTAAAGCAGCCGCACTTCTTTGCTGTTTTGCGGTCTTTTACCTGATCTCTATTCAGGAGACTCCGATCTATGATGAGACCGAAGGTCAATATGCCGGAGCGGTGAGGGCGATGACTTCATATGGGGAGATTCCCACAAACAATCAAATTCCACGTCTTCAAAAACCTCCGCTGACGTATTGGCTCATGAAGTTGAGCGGTCACTTTATTCACGATCAGGAATTGGCGATGCGATTGCCCTTTGTCATCGCGTTACTCGGTTTACTTTTAATGACCTATGCGATTGGGGCGGAGGTGATGGATGCAGGACGTGGTTGTGCTGCCATGACGATGATGGGAGTCATGTTTGGACTTTTTATTTTTGGACGAATGATCATGCCGGAGATTTTACTTTCGCTGTTCATGTCCTTGACCTTTTGGGCCTCCATTCGTGCGTTGCGAGCCGCCTCTTATCCTGCTCGAAGGAATTGGTGGACACTCGTTTGGGGAATGATGGCGATGGGCTCTTTTGCGAAAGGATTCCATGGGATGCTCTGGCCTCTCATGGTTTTGGGCTTGGCTCGTATTTTGGAAATTTTTCAGAGAGATTCGTGGGCTGGATTTTGGAGTATTCGGAATTTGGTTTTATTTTTAGGGATTACGCTTCCGTGGTACATTTTGGTCGAAGTGAAATATCCGGGCTTTATTCGAGATAATTTTTGGAACGAGCAAATGGGACATGCGTTGGACTTTAAAAATCCCCCGACGTATTCACGGGTTCCCTTTGTTCACTTTTGGTTTCAGCATTTGGTCTTACTTTTTCCCGCACTCCTTTTGATTCCTCATGCCTTGAAAAGTTTTGAGTTAACACGAGATCAATATTCGCAACGTCAGGCGAGAAAGTTACTTCTTTTAATTCCGTTGGTGGTTTTTGTGACCTCTTCTTTTTCAGCGCGTCAGGATTATTATACCATGTCTTCTTGGTTCGCGGTGGCGATCCTGGTCGTCGTGGGACTCGATCAACGGACTCATTCTCGATGGTTGCTTTTCCCCTGGTGGATTTTGGGAGGACTCGGGCTTGCTTTGTTAATCGTATGGAAAATTGAAGGAGGGAATAATCCGTCTCATTTCCGTTCCGATACTTCGGATCATTTATTTTCAATTCTGGCCAATCTTCCGGTGGAGATAAAGCCGCTCTTATTAGTGAGTGGAGCAACGCTTCTCATGGGATCTTTGATAGGATGGATTTTATGGAAGAATCGTCTTACCACATGGATCTCCATTGCATTAGCGGTGGCGATGTCCGGTCCTTTATGGGGAGCGGGAAAAGGTTTTAAAATTTTAGCAGAGTCTTTTTCACTCCAAAAAACAGCGTTGACCCTTCAGACCATGAACGAGACAACGGTTGTCGTGGATGGACCGTTTCAGTTGGCTTCGAGTTTATTTTATTATTTAGAGAAACCGATCCAGTTCGTCCGTTCCAACTCAGAAGCGGAGTTTGCAACAAGAGTTTATGGTATTGGGCGAGAACGCTATTGGAGCATTGAAGATTTCATGGGACGGTGGAACTCAAACGAGTCAATGGCCATTATTATGAGCGAGAAGGATGTAGGATTTTGGAAAGAGAAGATGGGAGAACGTTTTTTTGAAATTCCTGAAGGAAAGTCAGGATCCCGAGTTTTGGTTTTAAATCACGGAAGTCGCTAGAGTTTTTTTATATTTGGCAGACGGATTGAACGCAAAAAACTGAAATCTCTAAGGAATGCTAGAAAGCAGGAAAGTCGACCACGGAGCGCGGATACAAGCTTGGCTGGGTGTCACTTAAGAAAAATACAGTATCAGCATCGATAACAGGATGGTGATGATAAAGAAAAAGACTTCTGTGTTTTATCCTCTTCATCCTGATATCGATGCGTATGTTTTCTTTATTTCCTCTCCAATCGATTTTTATCAGCGAAATAAGTTAAGTTCGTCCGTTTGAGCTTTTTGTATTCTAAAGTTGCAGTTTAGTTTCTCTCTCCCACCCTCGTTACAAAATTAGATGGATCATTTTCATATTATATCGGTTCTGGATTGGGTGAGGGGTTTTCTTTTAGAAAATCCTTTAGCACGACTATTTCTGATTGTTGCTCTTGGTTATGCTTTAGGAGATGTGAATTGGGGAGGGAGATTCAGGCTCGGTGTGGCGGCTGTTTTATTTGTGGGGCTTGGATTTGGAATGTGGGATCCCCGTTTTGAATTTCAACCGATGATTGCCTCATTAGGCTTGGCGCTTTTTGTTTACTGTGTGGGATTAGAGGCGGGACCCGGTTTTTTTCAAAACTTTAAATCGCAGGGATTGAAAGCGATTGTAGCGTTGATCATCGGTTTGGCGGCAGCGTTTGGGGTCTGCTATGGGTTTGCCCTTTGCTTTAAAATCGATCGGATGATTTGGCCGGGGTTATTTTGCGGGGCATTGACCTCGACGCCGGCCTTGGCTGCGGCGACGGAATCGCTGCGAGATCTGGGAGAAAGTACTCGAGTCAATAGGTTGGTTCAGGGCTTCGGAATTGCTTATCCAATTTCGGTGATCACTTTATTGGCCTATCTCGAATTTTTAATGCAATGGAGAAAGTCGAAGTCGACAGCGGAAAAATCTCCTAACTTTATCTATCCCGCTAAAACGCTTCAGATTTTAAATTTACCAAGTGGATATCCCGAATGGACTCCTGAGATTTTGGAAAGAGAGTTTTTTGTGAAGGTGACCCGATATCAAACGATGTCCGGTCGAGTCGTCTTGGTGACCGATCTGAGAATGTCTTTGGATGTCGGATCCTATTTCGTCACCGTGGGAACGCCTGAACATATTGGGGCGGCTGCCGATGCTGTCGGTCGTGTGGCAGGTGTTGATTTAGTGGAAGAGATGCACGGATTTGAGCTTCATCGCTATCATGTCTCGAATGTCGAAGTCGTCGGAAAACCGATCCAAGACTTAAACCTAGAGCGAGCGGGGGCGATCATCACTCGATTACGTCGGGGTGATATCGATCTGGAAGTGACTCCCGAGACGCTTTTGCAGTTGGGCGATCGAATTCGCGTTCTCTCACTCAAAGAGACGGAACATGAAGTGAGAAAGCTTTTTGGAAACTCGATGATTGTTTTGTCAGAAAATGGTTATGCGAGTTTTGGTTTAGGGATCGTATTAGGGGTTTTGGTCGGAATGATTCCATTCACCTTTCCGGGAGCGAGCGAGTCTTTCAAGTTAGGATCTGCAGGGGGGTGTTTGATCGTCGGGCTTTTATTGGGGGCTCAGGGCCGAACCGGAAAAGTGGTCTGGTTGATTCCTCAGTCGAACAATATGGCTTTAAGGCAATTGGGGATTCTCTTTTTCCTCGCCTGTATTGGCGTTCAAGCCGGGGGTGGATTTTTACAAGTGATCAAAACGGCAGGCTTGAGTTTGATGCTTCCGGTGGTTTCGATTACTTTGATCGCTCACGGCGTGCTCTGTTTTGTCTTGAGGCGGTTCGGATTTAGAAGTCCGGAAATGTGGGTGGGCTCCTGTTGTGGTCTGCACACCCAACCCGCGGCTTTGGCGTTTGCAAGTCAGCGAATGGATCGGGCTCCCGTCGCGTTGGCCTATGCGACGGTTTTTCCGATGGCACTTTTAATCAAAGTCATCATGGCTCAGCTTTTGGTTCGAATATTCTATTAAGCCAATTTATGAAGCAGTATTTTCGAGAGCGATCCCGCGCATGCGCATCCGCGGCAACGTAAGAAAAATACGGTTTTCACCACAGAGACAAACCGAGACACAGAGTTTTTGGAGACTGTTACGAAGGACTTTAACTTTTACCAAACCTGATGAGGGATTCAATAAGGCCATAGAAGATTTTAAGGTTTTAACGATTCGGATTGTTCACGGCACCTTTCAAGTGAATCCCCAACAAGGGGCCGTTCCTCGGATTCGAACTGGAATTTCAAGTATGATCCTCTGAAACTCTGTGGCTCGGTTTGTCTCTGTGG
>JAZKBH010000171.1:0-7513 GCA_040388725.1 Verrucomicrobiota bacterium | reverse complement strand
AAAAATTCAGTTCGCAACCCTTGATCGTACCGCCGAGGGCGATACCGATGCACATCAATTCATCGGGTCTTTAAAAACCGGCTATGATTTTGTCTTTGGAAAATGGAGTCTCACTCCCATGACTGAAATCGACTATTCAAAGGCATGGATTCAGTCCTATGCGGAAACCGGTGCTCAGTCGTTAAATTTGGTTTATTCTCCCCAAGAGGTTGAAAGTATAACCTCAAAAACGGGGATGACCATCAATCATGAATTCACATGGGGAACGACACAGCTTCAACCTTTCCTTCAAACCTCCTATGTTCATGAGTTTTCCGGGCACCCTTCCTCGGTTCAGACTCGATTCGTTTCTGGAAGCAGTTTTGAGACCTCCATCCCGGAAGCGGACCCCGACTACGTCGAAATGGGAGGAGGGATCGCGATTCAATGGGATTCCCGCTGGAGATTGAAGCTCAGCTACCAAACCGATCTGGCCCGGAGTTCTTACGAATCTCACCGTTTGGATGCCAATTTAAGTTTTAGTTTTTAGCTTTAAGTTAAAACTTGATTTTATATTTTAAAAAATAACAGCGACACTTTGACCGTTTTGAGGGGTTTATATCATCAGAAGAGAGAAACCTAAGCATCACCAAAAACAAATCATCACCCTCCCTTAAACCATTATTCAGGAAAAATATTATGTTTAAAAAAATAAAAAAATATGGAAATCATTGGCTTCTTCTGATGCTCGGAATCGTGCTCGGATGGGGAAACGCCGCTACTCCAGAAAAACCGAATATTCTCGTCATTCTCACGGATGATCAGGGATATGCGGCCGTCAGTCAGAATCCCCTTCACCCCGTCACTATCTCGACTCCCCACATCGATTCCATCTCTAAAAATGGGGTCACCTTCAGTCAAGCCTACATCGCCGACAACGTCTGCTCCCCGTCCCGGGCGGCAATTCTCAGCGGTCGATATCCACAGAGAGCCAAGATTTATACCGCAGGTGAAGGAGGAAGGGGAATGTCGCTCGACAACAAGATTATTCCAACTTTTCTCAAGCCCGCAGGCTATTATTCAGGGGCCTTTGGAAAGTGGCATCTCGGGACCGACGTCAATAAAAGTCCTATCAAACGGGGATTCGATGAATTTTTCGGATTTCTGGGACGTGGGGCCCACGACTATTTCAAGCTTTCGGACGAGAATGAGCCGATCTATCGGGGTCTGGAGCCGGTCAAAATCTCCGGCTACCTGACCGACGTTCTGACCGATGAGGCCTGCTCCTTCATCACCAAAAATAAAAACAAGCCCTTCTTCTGCTATCTCGCCTACAACGCCGTTCACACTCCAATCGAAGCTCCGGCAGAGGACGTGGCGAAATTCGCAAGAGCCAAGGCCAAGGATCCGAAATATCAGGATAAAACCCTAGGTCCGATCAGCACTTATCTGGCCATGGTGGAGCGTTTGGATGCCGGAATCGGCCGTGTTTTGGAAACCCTTCAAAAAGAGGGGGTCGAACAAAATACCTTGATTTTCTTTTTAACCGATAACGGCGGGGCCTTTGATCCGGAACAATTCAATGTTCCCCTTCATGGAAACAAACACGAAAATTGGGAAGGCGGCGTAAGAACCCCATTTTACGTCTCCTGGCCCGGGCACTTCAAACAGGGAACAAGCATTGACGCGCCGGTGATTTCCATGGATATCCTCGCTACGATGATTGACGTCACCGGTCAACCTCTTCCGACCGACAAACCTCTCGATGGAAAAAGCCTTCTCCCTCTAATCAACGGAGAAACGAAGACCCTGCACGACAAACTTTTCTGGACGGGAGGTTCCAAAACCGGTTGGTGGTCGGCACGCGTCGGGGATTGGAAAATGCTCGGATTCAAAAAGGACGTCAAACTCTTCGACCTCTCGATGGACATCCATGAAGATCACGATCTCGCCTCTCAAAATCCTGAGAAACTGGCCGAAATAAAAAAATCGTTCGATGCCTGGATCAGCGAAATGCCGGAGCCGATGACCAAAGCGGAGAGTAAAATCTGGTCCGAAGAGAGTGTCACATGGAAAGAAGCCAAAAATGAGAAAAAAAGCGAAAAGAACCCCGATAACGAATAGATCATTATTTTCTGGTGCAGGAGGGTATTTAAATTATGGTTTAATTTCCCTATGATCGAAGAAGCACCTCACAAGTGTTTTCGGTGTTTAATTGTGAAACGCATCCCTATCATCCCCCTTTTTTATGAATACCACAGCAGACATCGCTCCCCGCTCCTCCTCTGAATTACTTCAGGGGATCCAGCAACAAATTTCCTCCGTCATCGTTGGTCAATGTAATCTCGTTAACCGGCTTCTTCTTGCTCTCCTTTGCGACGGGCACGTTCTCGTGGAGGGAATCCCTGGAGTCGCAAAAACGCTCACAGTCAACTGTCTCGCCCAATCGCTGAAGGCAGAATTCAACCGGGTTCAATTTACTCCTGATCTTCTTCCTGGTGATCTGATTGGAACTCAAATCTATAATCCCCAGACGAACACTTTTAGTGTCGAAAAAGGACCGATCTTCACGAACATTCTTCTGGCCGACGAAATCAACCGGGCTCCCGCGAAGGTTCAGAGCGCTCTCCTCGAATCGATGCAGGAAAAACAGGTCACCATCGGAAGACAATCCTTTGCGCTTCCCAAGCCTTTTCTTGTTTTAGCGACGCAAAATCCAACGGAGCAGGAAGGAACCTACGAACTCCCAGAGGCCCAGATCGATCGATTTATGTTCAAGATTTCAGTGACCTATCCCACTTTTGAGGAAGAACATCTTGTCCTTAAGCGAATGGCATGCTCAAACCCCGTGACCCAAGTCGATCCGGTGGTTGATCTTCAGGAGATTGTCAGCCTCAGGGAGGGATTGGATCAGATTTATTTAAGCGAAGAGCTTGAGCGCTACATTCTCCACATTGTCCACGCCACACGACATCCCGAGAAATATGAACTCCCTGATCTTCAGGAATTCATCCGTTTCGGTGCTTCCCCGCGTGCCACGATTTACATCGCCAAAGCGGCCCGAGGGCATGCCTTGATGGCAGGACGAGATACGGTTCTCCCCGACGATATTAAATCGGTGGTTCCCGATATCGTTCGTCACCGGCTCGCCTTGAACTACAAGGCGGAAGCCTCCGGAATTAACTCCGACAAGATCATCGATCAACTCCTGAGAGCAGTCGCCATTCGATCTTAAAAATTGGGAAATTAAAATCGATTTTTGTGAGTTATGAACCCTGCCCTTGAACAGGCTTTTCGACGGCTCCAGATCCGATGCCGACGTCCCGTCGAGCATCTTCTCGCGGGGGAATATCGAAGTATCTTCAAGGGACGCGGAATTGAATTTGAAGAACTCCGCGAATATCAGGCGGGGGATGACGTGCGGGAAATCGACTGGCGCTCCATGGCGCGAACAGGTCGTCCTCACATCCGCCGATTCATCGAGGAGCGGGAACAAAGTTTTCTCATCGCCGTCGATCTCTCTGCCTCCTCCTCGTTCGGAAGCGGAGAAAAAACCAAACGGGAGGCCGTTCAGGAAATCGCCGCCTTGCTTGCCTGGTCCGCCGCCTTCAATAAAGATCGCATCGGTCTCCTCCTCTTCACCGATCGGGTTGAACGCTATCTTCCACCGGGCCGGGGACGAAATCCCGCTCAGCGGCTGATCAATGAACTCCTTGAGTTTCAGCCCCTCGGCACAGGAACCAATCTTAGCTTGGCCATTGACTTCATCAGTCACGTCTCCCGTAAACGGGGTATTGTTTTTCTGATCTCCGATTTTTTATCCAAAGGCTATGAACAGTCCCTGCGGATGCTCTCCCGGCGGCACGATCTGACGGCTGTCCTGGTCCGCGATCCTGCCGAGATCCGTCTCCCCACTGGAGGACTCATCGAAATGCGCGATGCCGAGAGCCAGGATCACCGACTCATCGATACCACGACCCAGGGTTCCGTTCAAACCGATCCCTATGATCGTTTCTTCAAGGTCTGCTACGAATCCGATATCAGTCACTTTGAAGTCAATCCCCAGGCCGATTGCGTGGAGTCCCTCTCCTCCTATTTTCAGGGCCGCCACAGGAAGGTGATGAATGAAACGGGGGGATAGGTATTTTATATATGAAGAGGAAAGGGAGCGATCGCGGCTCGCGATCACGCCATGGTTCAAAATAAACGCCTTCAAAAAGAACCTTTTGATCCCACGCAAGCGATCGACCCTCTTGGTCGGCGTTGATTCCACGATATCCGTGCCCGCGAACCGCGGGCGCTCCCTCAATCAAAATATCGTTTCAATATTCAAGGCAACATACCTCTTTCTCTTCTTCCTCTGCTCCTGCCATCCCCACGACTCTTCCGTCAAAAAATGGGCCTCGGAGAGGGAATTCACGAGCGAAGGAATTCGAGCCCAACTTCGCCTCAGTAAAACCACCGTCACCCCGGGGGCGACATTGGAGGTCGAGATCGATCTGGAATCGCCCCTCGGCTCTTCTGTCCAGGTCTCGCTCTCCGGCCTTCAAAATCTCGACCCCATGGAGTCCCTCTCGCTCCCCGTTCAATTGAAAGGGAGTGAAAAAGAACTCCACCCGTTCCGGTTCACTCTTCAAGCCGGTCCTCCGGAAAAAATTCCCTCCCAAAAAATCCCGATCGAATTCCAGCAGGGAAGTGAAAAGAAAAACCTCTCCATCGAGTTTCCTGAAATCGTGATCCAATCGGCTTTCCCCTCCGGAAAATCAAACGGACAAATCCCCTCTCTGGAGGAGCATGATTCACCTTGAATGGCCTTGGATGCTCCTCGGGGCGATTCCCTGGCTCCTCCTCGTCTGGAGAGACCACAGGAAACCGGCCACAGCCCTCGATTACTCCTCCCTCGACCTCATTTCCTCCTCGACCCCTTCCTGGCGAATCCGCTGGGCATGGATTCCGGATGCCTTACGAAAGCTCTCCCTTCTGCTTCTCATTCTGGCCCTTTCACGACCTCAAGCCGAGACCACGGAAATCACCCATCATCATCAGGGGATTGCGATCGAACTTCTGGTCGACATCTCCAGCAGCATGACAACCCCTCTCTATTCGGAAAAAGTGAAACTCTCCCGAATCGAGGCCGTCCGCGATGCGCTCAGTCGCTTTATCCTGGGGGATAGAAAACAATTGCAGGGACGAACCAATGACCTGATCGGACTTATTTCGTTCGCCCGCTATACCAACACCCTGAGTCCGCAGACCCTCGCCCACGATGCCCTGGTCGATTTTGTCAAAAATCTGAAGGAGGAAAATCGTCCCAATGAAGATGGCACCGCCATTGGCGATGCCGTGACACTGGCCGCCGCCTACCTTCATAAACTCGACGGTCTCTCGGTCCATACGAATGCGGCGGCCGGAGTTAAAAGCCGCGTCATCATCCTTCTCACGGATGGTGAAAACAACTGCGGACGACATCTTCCACTGGAGGCCACCGCTCTGGCGAAAGAATGGGGAATCCGCATTTATGTCATCAGCATCTCGGAGGCAACACCTCCCGGACTGGCAACCGTCAGCTCAGAACTCCCCTCAACCTCTGATCAAATCCTCATGCGGATGGCCTCTGAGACCGGGGGAATCTATCGACGCGTGAAGGACCTCGATTCCCTCGATGCCGTCTATCATCAAATTGATTCCCTTGAAAAAAGTGAAATCCAGACCCAAAATCGAACGATCCGTCAGGAACTTTTTCCCGACCTCCTCTTTGTTGCTCTCCTCCTTCTTTTGAGTGAAGTGATTCTGGATTCCACCCTTTTACGGAGGATTCCATGAACGGGTTTCTTTTTCAATCGCCTTGGATCCTGACCTGCCTGGCCCTTCTTCCCCTTCTGGGTTTACTCTTTCGTTTTGCTCAAAAAAAGCGAAAGGAACTTCTCGCCCACCTGGGAGGAGCCCGCCATGAACCGATCGAAAAAAAACAGAACGAGAGAACTCAAAACGAATGGCGGACACGGGCGGGAATCGCCCTCCTCATCCTGGCCCTGGCCCGTCCGGGAGCCCATCCCCACCCTGAATCCTCACCCGAAGGAGGGCGCGATCTGATTTTTCTTCTCGATGTCTCGCGGAGTATGCTCGGAACCGATTTCCGGCCCAACCGTCTCGAACGGGCCAAGGAGGATATCGTGCGATGCCTCGACTCCCTGAATCATGATCGCGTCGGCCTGATGATCTTCGCGGGCTCTTCCTCCCTCCTCTCTCCCCTGACGACGGACGACGATTTTTTCAAGTCACGCCTCAAGGAAGTCATTCCCGATAGCGTCGCTCACGGAAGCACCTACCTGCAGATCGTTCTCGAAAAAACAACCGACCTCATGATCTCTCCGGATCGCCATGGGTATCAGGATCTGATCCTCCTCACCGATGGTGGGGATCAGGGAAGTCATCCCGAAAAAACAATCGCCGCCTTGAATGCCTCCAAAACCCGGTTGATGATTGTCGGCTACGGCGATCCCAAATTCGGATCCCGAATTCCTCTTGGCGAAAAGGGTTCGGAAGGGTTTTTAATGGATGAAGGCCAGGAGGTCTGGACTCGACTCGAAGAGAATTCCTTGAAAGCACTGGCCCACGCGAATCCAGAAGGAATTTATCTTTACGCTGGAAAACCGGGGTTCGATCTTGGAAAAGCTTATCAGGAGTGGAGCCTCAAGGCCCCCCGGAGCTCTCTCAACGGTACTCCCAAAATCGTCTATGATGAATATTTCGCCTGGCTGCTCCTCCCTGCGCTGATCCTCCTGGTCCCCTTCGGGGGCCGACTCCCCATCAAGGGATCTCTCTTGATTCTCTTATGGGTCGGAATGGGATCGGGCGTTTCCCTCCACGGCGAATCCGCCTCAAACGAAATTGAGACAATGCAAAAATCAGTCACAGCAGAACTCGATCCCCGTCTCCACGGCAAAAAAGCCTTTAAGCTCGGTCTCCTTCTGGCCAAAAACAATCGATTCGAGGAGGCCCTCAAGGCCTTTCAAGATGCAGAAGAAAGAGCGATCACTCCTGAAAAATTGGCCCGGACACTTTTTAATCAGGCGATCGTGGAGGCACGGGAAGCGGGCTCCGTCCCCAATCCTGAAACCAAGCTCGCCCTCTTGGAAACCGCCATCAAAAAAATGAAGAGCGCACTTCTTCTCCAGCCCGGATGGACCACCGCCGCTCAAGGACTTGAAGTTTTTTATGAGCAACAAGCCGGGGCCCAAAAAGCTTTAGAGGATCAAAACAACAAAAAGAAGGAGCTCGATCAGGATCAGCAAAATCTCGTGAAGGAATTGAAACGCTTGCTCGAGATCCAGAGGACTCTTGTCAAGGTGGGAACAAAACTAGAGCATTCCAAAGTGATTCCTCCAGAGCAGAAAATCGAGCAAATCAAGGAGCAAAAACCAAAACAGCAGGATCTCCAGATCCAGACGACAGCCGCCCAGGATAAAATCGCCTTCCTTCAAAAAGCAATCCGGGAGATTCTCAATAATCCAGAGAAAAAAACAACTCCCGC
>JAZKBH010000170.1:8078-8698 GCA_040388725.1 Verrucomicrobiota bacterium | reverse complement strand
TGCCAAAGGAAAGCAAAACGAGGAGAGTAGTTCAAGTCAGACGAACGATGATAAAAATCAACCACCTGAGGAGGATGTTCAAGAGCGTGGCCGAAGTAGAGAGAAAAAGAAGAACTCTAAAAGACGTTCTTCCTTGGAAAAGCGAAGACTCCACTTCTCAGGTAAACCGAGTCCCTTCATCTCACGCATCCATTGCGTCCGATTTAAACCGAGATCAAATAAGGATCCCAGAAGCATGTCTCCACTCGCTCCCGAGAAACAGTCCAAATAAAGTGTCTTCATTTTTTAGTCCTTTTTCCAAAAATCCGAACCAGGGCCATTGCGGCTCCAAATCCATTATCAATATTCACCACCGTCAAACCCGAGGCGCAGGAATTCAGCATCCCGAGCAATGCAGCCATTCCCTCTCCATGACTTCCATAACCGACGCTCGTTGGAACTCCGATAATCGGGAGAGAGACAAGCCCTCCGACCACGCTCGGTAAAGCCCCTTCCATCCCCGCAATCACAATCAAAGCCTCTTGCTGACGGATCAGATCTAAACGCGAAAGAAGCCGGTGAAGACCCGCAACGCCGACATCATAAATGGGTGTCACCTGAAATCCGAAATAGGCTAAGAC
>JAZKBH010000170.1:0-8068 GCA_040388725.1 Verrucomicrobiota bacterium | reverse complement strand
GCTAAGACCTCGGAAGATTCTTCTGCGACCGATAAATCCGACGTTCCTGCCGCTAAGACACCAATTGAAATTCCTCTTCCGACTTGAATCGCTGGCCCTCCAATACGAACCACCCGAGCCAATTGATTGTGAGTGGCCTTAGGAAATTCCTTTTTGAGCGCCTTCATTTGATCAGGAGAACAACGAGTAATGAGCACTCCACCATTTTTCTTCTTTAAGACGCGCGCGATCTTGAGGACTTGATCCACGGTTTTACGCTCTGCAAAAATAACTTCGCCAAACCCTTGATTCGATTCTCGTTCTAAATCGATTTTCGCGAAACCTAAGTCAACTTCTTTGAGTGGAGATTTTTTTTTCATCTCAAAGAAGCTCCTCGGTATGGCTCTTCTGAAATCTCAATTTTCTCAAACCCAATCTCATTTAAAAAATCAATCACACGATTTTTTTTATCGGTTTTCAGAAGTTCAGGAAGCTCGTTTTCAGAAACCATGACTCGAGCGGTTTTTCCGTCAAACCGAACGCGCCGAATGCGAAATCCTAACTCACCGAGAAATTCCTCTCCTTTTTCAATGCGAATCAGAGAATCCGATGTAATGGGAATTCCTGTTTGAACCCGGGAAGAAAGACAGGGACTGGCCACTTTCTCAGCGACAGGCAGGTTCCACTCCCGGGCTAAAGCTCGCACTTGAGACTTCGTAAACCCGGCTTCTCTGAGCGGAGCGATGACTTTAAATTCCGAGGCCGCTTTTCGTCCCCATCGCTCTTCCAAAGCATCATCCGCATTCTCACCATACGCCAAAGCTTCCACCTGACGATCGATCGCAAAACGATCCATTTTTTCAAAGAGAGCGCTCTTACAAAAATAACATCGATTGGAGGGATTCTCCATGTAACGAGCGTCTTGAAATTCTTCTGTCTGAATTACGACTAAATTCCATTTTTGACTCTTCGCCAAAGCCACCGCCGATTCAAATTCCTTTCGTGGGAGTGAAGGAGAATCTGCCAGAACAGCAAAGGAACAATCCCCCCGAGATCGATGGGTCGCTTCCATTAAAACAGCGCTGTCCACTCCTCCTGAGTAAGCCACGGCAATGCTGGCATATCGGGAGAGAATTTGGTCAAGCACTGGGTTCATGGGATTAAATCGTCTGACTCAAAAAGCCTCCATCCACACGAAGATCAATTCCTGTCACAAACGCACTTGCTTGGGGCGATGCGAGAAAAACGGCTGCGCCCCCGAGTTCATCGGCATCTCCAAATCGCTTCATCGGCGTATGGCCTAAGATCGATTCTGCTCGAGGAGTCGGAGTTCCATCTTCGTTAAAAAGAAGTTTCCGATTTTGATCCGCAGGAAAAAAACCAGGGGTCAACGAATTCACCCGAACGCCATGAGGAGCCCATTCGCGAGCGAGAAATTGGGTCAGATTCAAAACGGCTGCTTTAGCACTCGAATACGCGACGACTCGACTTAATGGAAGATGAGCCGAGACGCTCGCAATATTAATGATGCTTCCCTTTTTGCGTTGAACCATTCCGGCACCAAAGATCTGACAGGGAAGAAAAGCTCCTCCAATCAAATTGAGATCGAAATTATGAACCCAGTCCTGAACTTTGATTTGATCAAAGGTCCGTCCATCTGTGAGAGTCACCGCAGGTTGATTTCCTCCCGCCGCATTCACTAAAATCGTGGTCGACCCCAAGTCCTTTTCAATCAACTCCATCACTGACTTCAACTCATTCTCTGAAGTCGCATTGGCAGCATAAAATTTCATCGGATTTTTAGCGCTCTTAGCGTCATCCAACATCGATTGCGCCTTCGACCCATCACGACCCACAATCGCCACAGCAGCCCCGGAACGATGTAAAGCTCTGGAGATTGCTCCTCCTAATGAACCGTTTCCACCGACGACAACGGCGACTTCGCCTGTTAAATCAAACATTCCTTTATTCATCATTTTCTCTCTTTTTGATCGTTCTTTTTTGGATAACTTTAAACTTAAATTTTCACTCCACGCTTTTTACAACGCTTAAAAAACTCCCGATATTCTTCTTCGATAATTTCCTGTTGAAGGGTCTTTTTTTGATACTCGGCCGCCGCTTTAGGATGAGGAAGATAACGTTTTACTTCTTGAGGAGATGGAGGTTTTTCGCCGAGCTGTAGCAACGCGTAAATCGCCGCTCCTCGAATAGAAGCTTCCGATTCTTCAACGATCGCCACTGGACTCGAGAGAACGTCGGCAAATTTTTGAATCATTTCTCCCGTTCCTGCTAATCCCCCCCCTAAACGATAACTCAACTTTTTACCCGACCACTTTTGAAGCGCCATCCGAATACGATTGAGACGAAAGAGCGTCGCATCAATGAGAGAGTCATAATGCTCTTGTTTATTGCTCTCAAGTTGAAAGCCGATCGTCATTCCAGGTAGTTCTTCAGGCCATGTCGGTGCACGTTCCGGAGCTAAAAAAGGAAGGGACCAAAGATTAGTTTTTGAAGAGATCTCTGTTTTGTCGGCAGGAACCCCATACTCACGATCAAACCACGCGCGAACAATCCCCGCATTGGTAATAGCCCCTCCGACTAAAACTCTCTCTTCATCCAGCCGATAACAAAAAAGTCCAAAAGGAATCGCTTTTTTAGGCATGGGCGAAAGAACTCGAATCGCCGCGCTCGTTCCAAAATTAATGGCAACAATTTTTCCATCAGTCGCGCCTAGTCCAAGATTACTGGCCGCTCCATCTCCAATCCCTCCAAACCAATGAGTCTCTTTTAGTTGGGGATAAATTTTCGCTAACCCTTCTGAGGTTCGATAGCCGGAATTGGAAATTTCGGGAAGAGAATGCGCTTTAATTCCTAAAGACTTGCACCATTTTAAAGACCATCCTTTTTGGCGCTGATCATAGAGTCCGGTTCCGGCAGCCATGGAATGTGAGAGCACCGCTTTTCCTGTCATCCGATGAAGAATAAGTTCCGAAGGAGAGATCCATTGAGAAACCTTTTTCCAAAGCGAGGCATGATTCTTTTTCATCCAGACTAATTTCGCGGGCCAAAAAGCACTTCGAATCATACATCCCGTCGAGGCATGATAGACTCTTTCATTCCACTTTTGACGAAGTTTCTCTGCTTCACCTCGACAACGTCCATCCGCCCACGTGATCACCGGCGTAACCGCATCTCCTTGGGAATTCAACCCGACTAAGCTGTGCCAGAAAAAGGAAATCCCCGCAGCTTCGATTCGAGTATCGACATCGTCCTTCACAAATTCCAAAGTCTTTTGAAGACAGGTATCAAACGCATAAAGAATTTTTTGAGCCGATAAAGTGGCGCGACCTTCTGCATCCGTCTCTAAGGCATAGACCTCTCGATTGAGACTCCCTTCTACCATGTGTCCGGCATCGTCATAAAGAGCAGTACGAAAGGAGGATGTCCCTGCATCGACCGAAAGGATCAAACGTCTCATGAAATTTCCTTTTAAACGACCCGCGCCCATTCCGGAGGATTCTCAAGTTGGAAAAGAACTTCCCCGGCCTTCGGGATATACAAAACTCCCTCGTCTTCACGATTTTCAAAGTCTTTGACGTTAATCGTTCTCCAATCCCGATATCCGAAATTAATCGCCTTACATTCCGCCTCTGAAAGTCCCGTCGCCAATGTCACACGGGCTCGAGGTGTCTCTATGCCATCGACATAGGTCCCTTGTCCATAGACGTGAGTCGAGTGAGCCAATACTCCCCAAGGATAATGCTTAAATTTATCCCATTGCTTCACGAAGTAATCGCGGCAGTGATAGCCCAATTCTTTAATCAACTTCCCATGAGTGATCGAAACTTCATGCAAATGAGGAGCATAAATAATCAATTCTCCACCATCGGCCAAAACAGGCTCGAGTTTATACATGCACTTTCCGGCAACCCAGAGCTCATCATACATTTCAGGGGCGCAAGAGAGAATGGTGTGATAAGGCTTTTTTCGAATATCAATATTCACCTTACGAGAATGATCGCTTGCCAATTTCCAAGCCTCTTCCGGCGTTCCCCAATAGACGCCGTGAAATTCTTTTTTATTCACCACGAGCGCAAAACATTTCTTGTTCAGCTGAACCATTCCTCCCGCATAGTCGACGACTTTGCGAACCGGGGTCCATTGATGACCAATCGTTCGGGCATTTGTCACCACCGCTCCGAGCCAGTGGAAAAAATTCAAGACTTCCGGACCGCTGACGCCTGGAAAGAGATACTTGTTCCCGCCTGAAAAACCGACGACTTCGTGAGGAAAAACGGGGCCGATAATAATGATCTCATCATAGTCATAGATCCGGGAATTTACTTCCACCGAAACTTCCATATCAAAAAGTCCGTCGGAAAGAGTCTTAATCTGCTCGCGGCTAATCTTCCCGATCGTTCGAAGGGCTTTTGGATTATCCCATTCGTGATTGTAAAAAACCACTTTCGAATAGACTCCTTTTCGCTCTTCCATCGAAATCTCCAGACGCCCGCAGATGGCTTCTTCGCTCATCGGAGGGTGAGTGCCGAGGGCGACTAAAATATCTAACTTGGAAGCACTCAATCCGATGGCGTCAAAAATGGATTTGAACATCAATCCAATCGGAGCAGAGCGAGTTCCATCAGGAATAATCAAAAGAACCTTTTTACCCTGATACGCTTGAGGAGTGAGAAGCCCCTTCACCCATTCCGTGACCTGTGCCGTATTTGTATGAAGTGCCCCTTGGAGTTGATTCTGAATCATAGCTTTAACCTAGAAGTTTAGTCTTACGGAGGAAACCCTTTTCATAAGGATTTTTTACTATCAAGATCGATTCTGCTCGATCAAAATCAACCTTAGAATCGACCGAATGCACCACGCATCACCCTCAGAACTTCAAACTATCGATTATTAAAAGTCGATTCAGGCCAATCATCTGTTCTAAAAGGAGAAGCAGGAAGCCCCTCTTTGTTAAAAAGCGTACACTGAGGATTGTCCTCCCAAGCATAACGAACGGAAACGGGATCATTGGTTTGGAAATTAGAAACAACCACCGTATCTCCATCAATGACGGCCTCAGCAGGGAAAAAATTCTTATCATCGCCCGCTATTTTAAATCCTTTTAACGCCCCCTCGCTCGAAGTTAAGCCTCGTCCAATGTGATCGAAAGTCAGCCTGATTTTTCCGCTCTCGACCTTCTGACTTTTATAAATCGGTCCCATCCATTCATCAGTTTTTCCATAGACCCGACCCATTGCAGCCACGGCAAGACGTTCCCCGACAGGTCTTTTATTTTTAAAACTAAAAACATTAGGGTCTCCGATATCAATCGTCGTCACCAAGGCTGTATTTATCACATTTTTGTAAGTAAGAAATTGAGCCTCACGGATTTCTGCCCATGCGGGCGGCGCCGGAGGTATTCGCAGGTTTAAATTGGGAAGTTGAACAATTAAAAATGGAAACTCTCCTTCTCCCCACATCTCTCGCCACGATTGAATCAAAGCAGGCAAAAGCTTTCGATACTGGAATCCATAGTGATCATTCGATTCCCCTTGATACCAAATCACCCCACGAATTGCATAAGGAACATGAGGCTTTAACATGCCATAAAAACAGCCCGAGGGAGTCTCTCTTGATCCCAACTTTCCTCGAGGGATGAGGGGAGCCTTAGGCGGCTTCGCCCCAATAGCGATCGCGGCTTCCGATGCCTTATCGAATTGTTGTTTCTGTTTTTGATATTCTTCCCAATTCGCAGGATAGGTGGCAACATCTTGAGCCCAACGATCTAAAATCGGTTTAAAATCGGGATCTTTTTGGAGGATCGCTTTATCCATCCAAGCATCTGCACTCGTCCCCGATCCATAGGCCGATTGCAAAAGACCGATCGGAACATTTAAATTCGACTGGAGTTGTTTTCCAAAATAATAAGCGATGGCCGATGAACTTCCGACTGACTTGGGATTACATTCACTCCATTTTCCTTTCACCGTAAACTGTGGAGAATCCGCAACCGTTTCATCGGTTACAAAAAAACGAATATCGGGATTTTTACACTGGGGAATTTCTTTTTCTGCATCCTGATCATTTTTCAGTGTGAAAGCCATATTCGATTGTCCGGAACAGAACCAGACTTCTCCGATCAAAACATCTTCAATGACCACCGTATTCTGTCCTGTAATCGTCATGGAAAAAGGGCCTCCCTCTTTCATGGGAGCGAGCTTCACCATCCATTTTCCATCCGCATTGGCGGTTGCCTTCACCGTTTGTCCATTAAATGCAACCGTGACCTCTTCACCGGCGGAAGCGAGCCCCCAAATCGGAACAGGCATTTCTCGTTGAATAACCATCTTCGAGGAGATAGATGCAGGAAGAGTGACTTCTCCCATCAGATGAACACTCATCAAAATAACTCCCAATAAACCCCATCGGATGAACCCTGAAAACGTTCCAATTACAGAGTGAAAAAATAATTTCATAAAATTCCTTATTATTTAATTCAATTAAATAACAGAGATCACTAAATACTTCCGCACTCGATAATCAAGTCCATTTTAATTCAGCACTCTCAAAAGAAACTAACTCGTATTTACTTTTAAATTTAAAAAAATGGTGCGCGGTACTGGGTTCGAACCAGTGACCTCTCGCGTGTGAGGCGAGCGCTCTACCACTAAGCTAACCGCGCAATTGGGATTTCAAAATTTGAAATCGAAGAGTGGGAAATCAATCTATCAATAAACTCCTTCTAAATACAAGACCTCTTTAAGATGATGAGTAGGATTCTACTTAGAATTTTTCGGCGAAAAAAGGCTATAAAAACAGGGCACGACCAAAAGAGTGAAGAGGGTCGAAACAATCACCCCTCCAATTAAGGTCACCGCCAAGGGAATACGGACTTCAGCTCCAGGCCCCAATCCAATCGCCGCCGGCAGTGCGGCCGCAATCGTCGCAACCGACGTCATCAGAATCGCTCTCAAGCGTACTGGCCCCCCCTCAATAATGGCATCTTTCACCGTATGCCCATGCTCATCCCGGAGTTTATTAAAAAATTCGACCAGAAGAATCGAGTTTTTCTTGGAAATCCCCATGAGTAAAATAATCCCAATTCCGCTATACAAATTAAGCGAATGATTCGTCAAAAAGAGCGCCAGGAAGGCCCCACTAAACGTAAAGGGAAGAGCAATCAGAACAGTCACCGGATGGATAAAACTATTGAATTGAGCCGCAAGAACCATGTACGCCACGAGAAATCCCATCAGCACGATATATTGAATTCCCGCAAATGTTTCCCGATTCGTTTGAGAGGCTCCGGTCAGCTCGACGGTATATCCTTCAGGCAATATTTCCCGAGTGATTTTAAGAGCCTCTTGAAGCGCCTTTTCTGCCGAAGTCTTGGACTCATTATTAGCAAATAAGGTAATCGCTCTCTGGCGATTTTCTCTCGTCACGGAGCTTACAGTGCTGACCATCTCCGTATGTGTCACCGAACTCAAAGGAATCAATTCACCGTAGTTTGTCCGTACCATCAGTTTTTGAATGTCTTCCGTATTTTGACATTGTTCCGGCAATAACCGGATTCGGAAATCATAGCGCCGATCTCCATTGGTATATTGTCCAACTCGAATCCCCCCAATCCCTGCATTCATCGTGTCGCCAATCGCCTGCACCGTCACATTACTTCGCGTGGCTTGGGCGCGATCGGGAATAATATGATATTCTTTTGACCCTTCACGGTAATCGGTATCCAAATCTGTAAATTCTCCCGTCTCTTCCATTCGTTTCATGATCTCTTCTGACTTGGCTTTTAAAATAGCGTAGTCTGACCCCCTTAAACTCAACTCCACCGTCGTCCCTCTTTTATTGCTAAAAGCACTCCCGCTTAAATCAATAATCTGAATACGAAGACCATCCTTATTTCCTCCCCCTCCTTTTTTACGACCCTTTCCTGAGCTAGGCTTGCTATCCTTCACCTTCCCCTGTCCTGTTTGAAAATGGTCGCGAAGAATATCGACGATCTGCTGTTGGGAGAGATCACGCTTATTTCGATCCACTAACGTCACAAAAATATTTCCATTCGCAACTTCTCCCCCCC
>JAZKBH010000169.1:0-8727 GCA_040388725.1 Verrucomicrobiota bacterium | reverse complement strand
AACCCAGATCTTGCATTAGGACTCGTTTTACGACCTAAAATACAAAACTTTTTGGTGAATAGAAAGGGAGGGGCGATCTCCCGCGAGTTCTCATCATGCCAGAGAGAAGAGGACTCGCGGGAGCTCGCCCCTCCCGATTTAAGGTCCAAAATCCTGATTTAATCTATCGAAGGTATCTCGATGTTTACTTTTCAACAGGAACTACAACGCCACGCATAATGATGTTCTGACAGAAAACAAAGACCAGAAGTGTCGGTATTGCAGCGAGAACCAACGAAGCAAAAACGATCGGTGTCGAAAAGTTCTGTTGCAGTTGATAAATATAGACCATGAGCGTCCACATCGATTCTTTTTGGCAGACCAACAATGCAAACATGAAGGCTCCATAGGAAGCGGTAAAGGCCCCCAAAGCCACGACCGCTAAAATCGGCTGCGAAAGAGGAAGGGTAATCGTAAAAAAGATTCTCAACTCACTCGCGCCATCGAGATTGGCCGATTCATAAAGTTCTTTCGGTAGACTATCAAAAAATCCCTTTAGAAGAAATATCGCATAACCATTGGCGGCGGCAGGAAGAACCAGCGCGGCAAAGGTATTGAGAAGACCAAATTCTCTCAATAAAAGGAATGATGGAATTTGAGTGACCTCCGCGGGAAACGCCATCGTCGCCATCAGTAAGAAGAGCGCTTTATATCCCCATTGAGGCTGGAAACGTGAGAGCGCATACGCCGCGAGCGGATTTACAATTAACGCGGTTAACACACTCAAGACGCAAAAAATAATCGTATTTTGTAAAGCTCGTCCTTGAACCGAAATGTAGTTCCAAACAATTTTATAATTTCGGGTCATAAAATCACAAACGATCGCTCTCTTATTTTCGTTCATAAGCATCCGGTCATAGGCCATAATCGGCATCGGTACTTCTTGAAATCCCGAATAGACCTGACCATGACTGATTTTGAGTTTTCCGAGATCGGATCCATATTTTTCTACTAAAAATCTCTTCCACCGAAACTCGGGAGCATCCAATGTCAGCCCTTGAGGAGCAGGAAGCGATTCCATAAAACGATCTAAATCCGAATAAGCGACCAGTCGGGAATGAAGGCCGGGAAATGTCGCCTCCGACCATTGTCTAAAATTTTCACCGTAGATCTCATTGAGGACAGAAATTTCTTTATAACGAGTCTTCAAGAAAGCACCATAGGCAGGCTGCAATTCCGTGGAGAAATGGACAAACCGAGACGAAAGAGTTCCGCGCACATAGTCCCACCAAACCCGTTGAAACTCTTTATTCTCGGGGGGAGCTTCCGGAAGAACGACCTCCGATAAAGAAGCATACTGAGTTCCCCAGCTTTGATTTAGTTTCTGAATAGCGTCTTCTCCGACACCAAAGTGAGGCGTCAAATAATTGACGATAAAATGCCCATTAATCGGCGTCGGTCTGAAATAACGAGGTTCGAGACTCTCGCGCAACTGAGTGTAGACCAATCCGAAAGGTCCCTGGGGAGATTGGTAGCCGCGCTCCTGCCAGTTTTCAGGCTTCAACATCACCATCAACTCTTTTTTGGAGAGCGTTGGAAAAGAGTTCATCAAAGCCTGTTGATACAAATAGGTGACTTCGGGAACTGTCTTTCTTCCGTAATTATGACCGAGCTGAAGAAAATGACGAGGCCACTGCTTTGCCCCTTCCATAAATTCTTTCCAATCCTTCATCAAACTGGGAGAAACCGCCTCCTCTTCCGAAAGCGCCTCAAAGGAATAAATCGGAGACTTTTTTTGATCCATCGTCCCCGCCAAAAAGACTTCCATTTGCCCGCCATACCGTTGTTCTTCAAATTTTCTAAACAACATTTTTTCATCACGAAGATATTGAGGGAAAACATCAAACCGCCGAATATCCACATCGCTTTTTACCGATCCGCTCAACATGAGAAGGACTGGGTAAATCATGGAAATAGAACCGATCGTGAGAAAAAAATACATTCCCGCCAAGATCAAACGACCATTGGGCGACTTCCGTTGAATGGATCCGAGAATAGGCATAGATATCCTTACCGGTTATTGGTCCTGAATTCGACCTTGTTAAGAATCTTGAGTTGATAGGCGGTAAAGACCAAAAGAATCACCCCGACCACCCATGCCATGGCCGTTCCATGTCCAAATTGAAGGAACATAAAACTTCGTTCGAAAATTTCGAAACCGACCACATCCGTCGCTCCATTCGGTCCACCTCCGGTCATCGCCAGAACGGCACTTCCGGATTGAAAACCATGAATCGTCGCTCCGACTAAATTGATGACGAGTAAAGGCTTCAGATAAGGAAAGACAATGTATCGAAGTTTATTCCAAAAGGAGGCGCCATCTATTTCCGATGCTTCAAAGAGTTCGTCCGGAATCCCTTTCAAAGCCGCAAGATAGATAATGGATCCAGGTCCAAAGTGAGCCCAGGCCATCGGGAAAACCACGCAGATCATGGCCAATGCCGGATCTTGAAGCCAGCGCTGCGGATTCAAATGAAAGAAAGCCAGAAGACTATTCAAAATTCCATCTGGAGTCGGATCATAAATCGCACGCCACATGAATAAAATCACAACGCCTGTCACGGCGGCAGGCATATAAAAGAGAAGGCGAAAGAGAATTTTCCCCTTGGGAATTTCCTGCAAAAACACCGCAAGCATCACGGGAGGTAAGAAGCCGAGGAGAAGCCAAAGCGCACAAAAATAAAAGGCATTCCAAAGCGATCTCCAAAATTTTTCTTCAAAAAGAATATCGGCAAAATTATTGATTCCGACCCAGGGCGAATTCCCCATCACACTGTAGTTTTGAAAAGCCATCAATGATCCACGAAGCAAAGGATAATATTGCCACGCCAGAATCAAGACCATTGCCGGAGCAATGAGAAGAGTTGCGTAATGATTCTTATAAGGATCCTTCTCTTTTTCAAAAACTCGTGTCCGTCCTCCGGAAACACTCGAAAAAATGTTTTTGAAAAAGACATAAAAGCTAATCGCCACCGCGATCGCGACGACCCAGGCCACCGCATTATGCGTCGACCGTTTTGCCTCCGAAATATTGCCGATCATCTTCTCATTGGCGTTTGCAACCGCCTTGGTCAGATATCCCCGAATGATTTCTCTTTTTTCAGGCTCAGAGGCTGAATCGATGCGGGGATCAAAATAAATTTCATCAATCGGAGTCCCCAGGTAGTCATACACGAATTGGCAGTTTTTCCCGTAAGGCTCAGGAGTTCCGTGTTGCAACGCAAATTCAAAGGCTTCCGAAAGTCCTTTCGGGGAGAGTTGCGCCAAAGGCGCATAACCAAATTCACGAAGCCACTGGGGGTTCAGCATTCGATAGGCCCCCTGCTCTACCATCGTATCGACATAAATTTTTCGCGCTTCATGGCTATTTAAAAAATGGATATACGTCCAAGCCGCATCTCTGACTTTTTTATCTTTTTGACCCGCAAAGATTCCCATCATCAATGCATTGACCTCCGCACTCGACTTCCCTTCAGGTCCTTCCGGCGCAGCAGCGACTCCGATTAAATCCGGATTAAAATCTCCCATCTGACCATTTCCCAAATAATCAAAGGTCATCGCCACTTTTCCATCGATCCATTTCTCCCTCTCATCACTTCCCCGGTAAGTCAGTGGCCCGGTTTTTCCGTTTTTGGTAACGGTCTCTTTTTGAAGTTGATTTACAAAATCATATGCCGTGACCGCGTTGTCGTTATCAAAAGAAGCTTTCCAATCCCCATTCGGCAGTTGCTCCACCGCCCTCGCGCCGGCGCTGCTTAAAAAAGAAAAAAACTTCCACGCGGACTGGCGATTGGCGGAAAGTGAAAACCCATAAATGCCCTTCGATGGATCAGAAACTTTTCGAGCCACCTCCATAAATTCCTTCCAATTCCGAGGAGGATGCTCCGGATTCAATCCAGCGGCTGCAAACAAATCCCGGCGATATTGCAAAACAATCGCGGCGGTCTGATAAGGCATCGCCCAATAATGAATCTTTCCGTCGGGCCCCTCTCGATGAATCGCCGGAAGAACGGCTTGAGGAATAAAATCCTGTACTTCTTGGGGAGTGAGTTGTTCGACGTATTCATCGAGCGGATAAAGAAATCCCTGCAATAGATAGGTCGATGACTTTCTAAAATTAACATAAATAATGTCCGGAGAAGTTCCTCCCGCAATCGCCATCAGGGGAGCTGCATCGATCGATCTTCCCTCGATATTAATGGAGGTTCCGACGACCAATTCAATCTCAGGATGGAGTTCTTTAAACTTCTCCACCACTTTGAGTTCAGCGATCCCTTGAGGATTGTTGGAGGCTTGATTCGGAAGACTAAAAACCTTCACCGTCACTTTTTCTGCAGAATAAAGAGTCCCAAGAATTAAAATACCAACGACGAATAAAGTCTTAAGTCTGTTCATAAAAACCGATGAAAGAATCATACGTAGTCTTCGTTAACTTCCTAGCCCTTTTATCGGAGCCGACTTGAAGTGGCCACCCGACCATACGTCATTCGAGGAAAGTCGTTTTGAGGAAAATCTTGGGGAGATTTTAGGAAGGGAACTCTTTGGGCTTCGAATTCAGGAATGGCATCAATCTTTTGAGAGATAAAATCATCCAATCGATCCGAAAGACTTTCTAAACGAGTCATTAATCCTCCATAGCGTTGTTCCACGACTTCGAGTCCGAAGGGTTTATACAGACTCAGCCACAATTCCCGATGAAGCTTCCAGAGCTTCTTCACTTCTTTGCGGCAGGGAGTGAGCACATTCTGCTGAATTTTACGAAGCTCTTTTCGATCTTTACGGAGATAGGCGCGGCTTAACTGCGAGTGAAGTTCGGATTTATAAGAAAGAACTTTCGCCAACTGCGCGGGGAAAAGAAGTCTTCGATCTCCCGGAAGCAATTGAGAATTCCGAAGAAGATCTTGGGCCAGTTTTTCATAGTGCGCTGCCACGGAGGTTCGAGGCCGTTGAGATTGCGCCACACCAATAAATGGATCATCCCAGAGCAACCATTTACTAATATTCGTCGTACTCTCCTCTGGCGAGGCCACTTGCGGAATCATATCCAAATCACTCGCACGATACCACGAGTGAAAAGTCGCATCGCAACTTCCTCTAAAATTTTCTTGAACAGTCTCTTTTTTCACCTGATGAGCATAAGCGTGATCTGCAAAATACTGAATCCCGGGAAGGGCTGAAAAGAGATCGCACTCCATCCCATCATCTCCCCACAGCGTCACAAAGACCTCTTTAATTTTTTTCTTTTTGCAGGCCATCATGCAGGCCTCGGTCGCCGCTAAGGAAAAAGGCAAGGCCGCCCAAAAATGACTCCACGTCCATACCCCTCCGGCCATCAATGGCTCTGAACCCAAGGCCCGGTGGCGATTGATCCAATCTTCATAAAAAGCCGTATTGGTATGATAATAATCCCAATAAACTAATTCGACCCCATTCGGAATCGCTTTGACCACCTCAGGAGGAATCACCGTTTTTTTGTCGTAGTAGTGATTCGTTTTGGAGCCCAAACGAAAATACATATCACTCCAGATCATCGGCTTTAAATCTCGCTTTAAACAAATATCCCGAACCTGATTTAAATGGTGATTTAAAATATCAAATGGCTTTTTATAGCCATGTTTCTTTAAAAAGTTTCCAGAACCAATTCCATGCGCTTCATCCATTCCAATATGAATCCTTTTGGAACGAAAAGGAGCCGACGCTTCATCGATCATTTTCTCGATCCATTGATACGTCTTCTTCTCCTCTGCAATCAAAACCCCATCGACATCTTTTAAATCCTGAAACCGGGGCCATTGTAAAATCTGCTCCAAGTGAGCCAGCGTTTGAATACACGGAAACATCTCGATCCCGAGTTGCCCCGCATAGCGATCGAGCTCCCTGAGCTCTTTCTGAGTATATCCTCCACGAAGATAACCAAAAAATGGCTCTCCCTTCACCTCAAACGTATCTTCCGTATAAAGAATGACCGTATTGATCCCCATTAAAGCAAAGCGACACATCAACTCTCTTAAGACATCTGGGCGGACCACCCCATTTCGAGAAACATCGACCATCACCCCGACCGTCTTCATTTGAGCCACTTCTTCAAACCCGCTTGAAATCGATTCTGCGCTGGATGCCCCTAAAAGCCGTCCCAATCCGCGAAAAGCATCGGAAGGGTTTTGATAGCGAACCACAATTTTATCTTCATTTTTCCGAACCTGAAACTTTCCGCATTCCGATTGGAGACCCCCTTCAAAGAGAACCGTTTGAGTGTTTCGTCCTTTTTTGAATCGCTGCGGGTAAAGCGCCTGAATTTCTTTCATTCCCTGACGTAAGGCCAGAGGTAAATCTTGAAGCTCAAATCCCATTTTCATCGTATTCGAAATGTACTATTTTTATCCCAATTGTCAAATTACTTCATTGGTTAAATCTTTAATTAAATTATGCAATATGCTTATTACTATGATGTTATAAATATTGTTTTTTATTTATTATTTTGAAAATTCATTCTATTAAAAAATTATTTATTACGACTGAAGAAGTTAACCTAAATATTACCATGAGAAGAGATTTTATCTGCAAAACCAGAAACCAATAGGACGATAAAAAATGGAGAGAGCACAAGCTTTGTGCCTCAGAAGACGAAGAAGGCAGTGGGCCACTGCCCCTCCATTTCTAATACAAAATTGGAGTTAAAAATAGAGGAAGATCGTCTGTACATTTTAGGCTTCGCTTAATGAAGATGTCCTTCTGTTCCGCCTCAAGTGAATTGATGTGTACTTTTGGTCTAAAACGAAAAATTACTTCAGGTAAACTGAAAATCATACTTCACAATTCTCTTATTATAAATGAGTTAAAAAACTTAACGACCCGATTGCTCTTTGCACATACTTACAGGCGTGCTGCCCCGGGTTCCATGACCCAAAAAAATTTACTACGCTTTATTTGGCAGGATTTTCTAGGTTCATCGAAACTTACAAAAAATCAACAAATTTACAGATTCAGGGGGAATCTTACGGATATCCCATATCTTGGCACTCTTTTCTCCGTAATAAAATTCTCGTTTGAGCATTTTCAAATCAGAAAGCTAACTGCTTCGAAGCCCTCAATACACCTACAAGTTCTTTTTTCCGTGATGCAAGGGTAATTGTCTACTCGGAAAGAGGCGGTGGCATTCGCCACCCTTGGCACCACTTAGATCTCTTAAGCCGTACGGGATCCATAAATGAATCATTCCATTATAAAGGTACGAGCACATGAACATCTCGCTCTTCCGTAAAAAACGCCGACAAAGTAAATCAAACATGCTCAAAAAATTATCCGCCGACTGAATCATAACCGTTCTCGCTGATCCTACGTTAGCGGCTCGATGAGAAAATAAATATAACTATTTCAAAGCCCACTCAACCCCTCTTGTCGTGAACTCAAGAACCGTGGGATGACTCAGAGTATCGGGCTGATGTCCAATCGAAGAATAAAAGACCTTTCCTTTTCCATAAGTCTTTGTCCAAAGGACAGGCATTTTAACCTCGTTCACCCAATCCATTCCTTCAGGAGATCCTTTAAAAACTGTATTCGCGAGAACATGGATCGAAGGATCGACATGCATAAAGTACTGCTCCGTTGTGATTTCAAAATCACTTAGCCCACGGGTGATAAAATGATCCTGAACTTGAAAATGAACCTGATAGGGTTTGATGTTTCCGGGATGGGAGACGAATTGGCCCCCCGTCATAAATTGATAGGCGCTATTTTCGCGAAATGCATCCCCCATTCCTCCATGCCACCCCGCAAGACCGACGCCCGAACGAATCGCGGCCATTAAATTTTTTTCCTGATCTGCAGTCAATTTTCCCATGGTCCAGTTGGGAATAATGACATCATATTCTAGAAGTTCGGCGGGCTTATCAAATGATTCCAACGTCTCCGTAGGAGTCACTAAAATATTCCGTGCCTCTAAGGACTTTATTATAATTTCAGCACATTCTTGAGGACGATGCCCATCCCATCCGCCCGAGACGATTAATGCCTTTTTTTTCATATCAACTCCATTGTTCTTCCAAGCCTTCCTGCATGAATAGGGAAAGTGGTTTTGTTTTTTGAACCTGAGACTGAATGTGAATCTTTTTGCCTTGATCCGAAGAAAGCGACTCCATGACTTCCAAAACATGGAAGGCCAGTTCGCCCGAAGCCCGATGAGGACGTCCCTGAATCATTCCCAATGCCATGTCGGCGAGCCCCATCCCTCTCCAATTTTCATGATAAGAATGTGAAAATGGAATTTCCTTCCATTCGCTTTGATTGCGGGATTTCCAAAGGATAACTCCTCCAAAGGTATTGGGATCAGGAACCTGAAGTGTTCCCTCTGAACCATAGATTTCAATAGGAGGGATTTTCGTTCCTGCCACATCAAAACTCGTCTGAAGTGAGACAACCGCTCCGCTTAAAAACTTTAACACCGCTGAAGAATGCGTCGGCACATCGACTGAAATTTTTTGACCATTCCGAGGCTTACTGGTGATCAATCTTTCTTTAAAACTTGTCGCCACCATGCCCGTCACTTCAGCAACGGGCCCGAGCAGATGCACGAGTGCCGTCAGGTAATAAGGCCCCATATCCAGAAGAGGTCCTCCTCCCGACTTATAATAGAACTCGGGATTAGGATGCCAGGTTTCATGCCCACGACAAAGCATCGCCGCAGTCCCT
>JAZKBH010000168.1:8165-10447 GCA_040388725.1 Verrucomicrobiota bacterium | reverse complement strand
ACGAGCCCTTTAAAGCGCCGATCATGGTGACGGATCTCAATTCCGCAGAGCTGATTAAGCACGCTGCAAATAGCTTTTTAGCACTTAAGATTTCCTACATTAATGCGGTCTCTGTCATTTGCGAAATGTCGGGTGCCAATGTAGATATGGTCGCTGAAGGAATGGGAGCGGATAAACGAATTGGCCGTGCCTTTTTAAATGCGGGCATTGGTTACGGTGGCTCTTGCTTCCCGAAAGATCTCTCGGCATTCACAAAAATTTCGGAAGATCTTGGTTATGATTTTCGACTTCTTAAGGAAGTTTCGGAAATTAATCGGATGCAAAAAATTCGTTTTCTGAAACAAATTCGCGATACGCTTTGGGTTCTCAAGGATAAGAAGATCGGTGTTCTCGGTCTTGCCTTCAAGGGAAATACCGATGACGTTCGCTCGAGCGTTGCCATGGATTTAGTGGAGTTGATGCAAAAAGAAGGGGCGACGGTTCGCGCTTATGATCCTCAAGGGATGGAAAAAGCGAAAACCCTGCTCCCGAATATCGTTTACTGTGATAAGGCAGAAGATGTTGCAGAGGGCGTCGAGGCTCTCGTGGTCGCAACAGAATGGAATGAATTCAAGGATTTGAATTGGAAGTCCATGAAGTCTAAAATGATCAGCCCTCATCTCTTTGACGGACGGAATTTGCTCGATCCCCAAAAGATGCGTGATATGGGTTTTGATTACTATAGCATTGGACGCTCTTAAAAAACGCGGTCATCTCGGTTAACTTCAAACAAAAACTTGTGGTTTTCCTCTTTTCATTATGAGGAGAGGGAAGTCTGCGGGTTGGTCAAAATAGTGTCAGTAAAATGGTAAAACCATAAGAGAAACGGAAAAATATGAATATCATTTTGGTTGGAGCTCAGTGGGGCGATGAAGGTAAAGGGAAGATCATCGATGCGATGACAGAAAAAGCCGATATCGTCGTTCGTACCCAAGGCGGCAATAACGCGGGTCACACGGTCAAAGTCAAGAATGAGAAATTTGTTCTTCAATTGATTCCCTCCGGAATTCTCCACTCCAAAGTCAAATGCGTCATTGGAAATGGTGTCGTCATTGATCCTGTTTCTTTAGTGACGGAAATCGAAGGAATTGAGAAACGTGGGATTAAAACCAAAGGTCGTTTTGTCATCAGTCAAACGGCTCACGTCGTATTTCCTTATCATCGCGAAATGGATACTCTTCGTGAGACAAGTAAAGGAACGATTAAGATTGGAACGACAAAGCGTGGAATCGGTCCGACTTATTCAGATAAAGCCGCTCGTACCGGTTTACGTATTCAAGATTTATATCGATCGGATTTTCCAGATCAGTTAAAGAAACGTGTTTTAGAGGCAAATAAAGTGATTGTCGCGGGTGGTGGAAAGGCTGTTTCCTATTCCAAAACACTTAAGGATTATCAAAAAGCGGCAGCGAAACTAAAGCCTTATGTGACTAATACCGTGGTCTGGCTTCATGAAGCCATGAAGAAAAAGGTCGAGGTTTTATTTGAAGGGGCTCAAGGAACTTTCTTGGACATCGACTTTGGAACTTATCCTTACGTGACTTCATCCAATACAACGGCGGGCGGTTCTTCGACAGGCTCGGGTATTCCTCCTCATTGGATGGATCGTGTCATGGGTTGCGTGAAAGCATATACCACACGTGTCGGAGAAGGTCCTTTCCCCACGGAGAATGAAGGTCTTAGCGATCGTTTACACAATATGGGTCGCGAATATGGAGCCGTCACCGGGCGCGCTCGTCGCTGTGGTTGGTTTGATGCGGTCTTTACTCGATACTCCCAAATGATCAACGGGATTGATGACCTCTCGATTACTAATTTAGATGGACTCGATGAAGTGGATGAAATTTTTGTCTGTGTCGCCTATAAACTTCGCGGTAAAACCATTCATCATCCTCCGACTGATTTAGATGAAATGGCACTCTGTAAGCCTGTTTATAAGGTTTTTAAAGGATGGATGACATCGACCGTGAAAGCGAAGCGCTTTTCGGATCTTCCTCCTGCGGCTCGTACTTATGTCAAAGCCTTAGCCTCTTTGATGGGAGTGAAGTTAAAGATCGTTTCCGTCGGACCGAATCGGGATCAAACCATCTGGTTATGAGCCCCGGCCCTGTGCCTCCCTTGAAGCTTCCTGAGCATGTTGCCATCATTATGGATGGCAATGGACGATGGGCTAAGGAACGAGGAGAGACACGAGTCGAAGGTCATCGCGCAGGCTCTGAGTCCTGTAAAGAAGTGGTAGAGGT
>JAZKBH010000168.1:4775-8155 GCA_040388725.1 Verrucomicrobiota bacterium | reverse complement strand
TCGCGGCTGAGTTTGGAATTAAATACCTGACTCTTTATGCTTTTTCCGTTGAAAACTGGAATCGTCCAAAGGCAGAGGTTTCCACTTTAATGAAGCTTCTGGAGCAGTTTCTTAAAACAAGAACGCCCGAGCTTTTAAAAAATAATATTCGATTACAAGCCATTGGTCGTTTGAACGACTTGCCAGAACATACTCGCAAGCAGCTTCATCGATCGATTGAGGAGACGAGTCATTGCACAGGGATGACATTGATCCTCGCTTTAAGTTATGGGGGACGGGTGGAAGTCGTGGAGGCGGTAAGATCGATTGTCCGTGAGGTCCAACTGGGACATTTGGATCCCGCTCAAATCGATGAAAAAGTAGTCTCTCAAAATCTTTATACGCGGTATTATCCCGATCCTGACTTATTGATTCGGACCAGCGGAGAGATGCGTTTAAGTAACTTTTTGCTCTGGCAAAGTTCTTATACGGAAATTTATGTGACCAAGACCCTTTGGCCGGATTTCCGCAGAAAAGCCTTTATCTTGGCTCTTGAAGACTATTCGACTCGTCAACGCCGTTTTGGACGGGTTTGACCATTTTTTCCCCGCAGATCCACTTCTTGTCGATTTATCATTTGTAAATAAATAAACAGCATCTAAGATGTTAGTTATGAGGACAACCATTGACATCAATGATGCTCTTTTAAGGGAGCTTCGAGAAACCGCACAAGAGATGAAGAAGCCATTTCGTTACGTACTCGAAGCGACGTTGCAAAGAGGATTAAGTCTTTATCGATCAAAACCGAAAGCCACTCGCATTAAAATTAAGCCTCGTCCGGTGGGGATTAAGCCAGCAGTTCGTTCGATGAGTATGAATCAACTCTATGATCAGATAGAATCTGAGTCTTGATTGTTTTTCATTATGATGATCATTCCCGATGCCAATGTTTTGATTTATGCCTATGACAGTACTTCGCCCTACCATGAAAAGGCGAAAAAGTGGTGGGAGGATGTACTTTCAGCTGAAGAGCAGATAGGAGTTCCATGGATCGTAGTGCTTGCATATACGCGTTTGATGACGCATCCGACATTGTGCGCGCAACCTCTTACAACCGTTGAAGTGAGAGAAAACATTCAAGAGTGGTTTGATTTATCGCATGTCAGGCTTCTTTCTCCGACATCGACAACATTAGGGCTTTTTTTTGATTTATTGGCCGATGTTGGATTGGGAGGGAATTTAACCACCGATGCGATGATCGCTGCTCACGCGATTGAAAATAGAGGGACGGTTTTCAGTAGTGATCATGATTTTTCAAGGTTTCAGGCTATTCAGTGGCAAAACCCGATTCAAAGTCCTCAAAAGAATCGTTAGAAGATCAAAATTCCTGATGGAGTTTTTAGCGCTTCTTGGTAAGGATTTTACATATGTCACAGCACTCTTATTGCTCAAGCCCTTGGAAATACCAACGTCGTAAGACTCGCACGGTCGATGTTCGCGGAGTAAAAATTGGTTCTGATCATCCGATCCGCGTTCAATCGATGATTACCTGTGATACGATGGATACGGAAGCCTGTGTCAAACAGACCGTCGATTTGGTGAAAGTGGGCTGTGAACTCGTTCGGATTACGGCACCGACGGTGAAGGATGCGGCGAACTTACAAAACATCAAAAAGCGTCTCGTTGAAATGGGCTATCCTGTTCCACTCGTCGCGGATATTCACTTTAAACCAGAAGCGGCGATGGAGGCCGCTCAGTGGGTCGATAAAATTCGTATTAATCCTGGAAATTTTGCCGATAAGAAAAAATTCCAAGTTCGGGAATATACGGACAATCAGTATGATGATGAACTCGGTCGTATTGACGAGTGTTTTGCTCCTCTTTTAAAAGTTTGTAAGGAACGTGGATTGGCGATGCGTATCGGAACGAATCACGGTTCTCTTTCTGATCGGGTCATGAATCGCTATGGGGATACGCCACTCGGGATGGTGGAAAGCGCTTTGGAATACGCGCGTGTCGCCCGAAAATATGATTTTCATAATTTTGTTTTTTCGATGAAGGCATCGAATCCAAAAGTGATGATTCAAGCCTATCGTCTTCTCGTTCGTAAGCTTCAAGAACAAGGGGAAGATTGGAATTATCCGATTCACTTGGGAGTCACGGAAGCGGGTGAGGGTGAAGATGGTCGTATTAAGAGTGCGATCGGAATTGGGTCTCTTCTATTTGACGGTATTGGTGATACCATTCGCGTCTCGTTGACCGAAGATAGTATCCACGAAATTCCAGTTGCAAAAGCATTGGTAAAAATGGTGGAGCATGATGTTCATATGGGATTACCCATTGAGACCCCCGAGCTTCCTTACGATCCTTTTATTTTCTCCAAACGTGTCACTCCGAAGATTTCAGTCGCAGGCGCCCAAGTCGGCGAGACCGAACCGACGCGTGTGCTGGTTCCTTTGAACGTCTTTAATGCCGTTGAACACAAACGCGCTCAATTTGGCGATACTTTCCCGGATATGGTTTATGAGGGATCGGAAGTTGTTGAAGTGGATGTCGAAGACTCCAAGGAATTGAATAGCTTAGAGTCGATTGAGGGTTCACGTCTCTTGACCGTGAAGGATGGATGTAAGCTTTCTCCGCATCACGCATTTCGTCTTTTGGCCGCAAAAGCACCAAAACGTCATTTAATCTTATTGAAGGATACTTTTAATCCTCCCGTAGTTGGAAAAGATCCGGATGTATTGGAGACCTTGTTGCATGCTTCCGCTCAAATTGGATCGCTCCTTTGCGATGGAGTCGGAGATGCCATCCTCGTTCGTGGGGAACCCGGACCTGGAGCGAGTGTTCGCTTGGCCTTTAATGTTCTTCAGGGTTGCGGAAATCGTATTTTTAAAACCGAGTACGTCGCTTGTCCTTCGTGCGGTCGAACCTTATTCGATCTCCAATCGACAACGGCTCGTATCAAAGCCTCCACGGGCCATCTCAAGGGCGTTAAGATCGCGGTGATGGGTTGTATCGTGAACGGTCCCGGTGAAATGGCGGATGCCGATTTTGGATATGTCGGGGGAGCTCCTGGAAAAGTAAACCTTTATATCGGAAAAACCGCGGTGAAGTTCAACATTCCTGAAGGGGAAGCAGTCGATCGACTCGTCGATTTAATCAAAGAAAATAATAAGTGGTTCGATGCAACCCCCGTTGCGGCCGCTTCTTAAGTGAAGAAAAATTAATTTTAGGAATATTATGAAAATTCAGCATATCGTTTTTGCCATTGTTCGGATTTATGCGGTCTATGGGTTTTACAAAACATTGAGCGCTGCGATCAGTCTTCTGACCATCCGCTCTCAATCGAATGAGCATCTGTTCAATAGCGACTCCTTCTTTGGTTTATATTGGATCGGCTC
>JAZKBH010000168.1:3846-4765 GCA_040388725.1 Verrucomicrobiota bacterium | reverse complement strand
TAATTATTACTTGTAACAGTGAGGCTATTGCCGCTATCACAAGAAATAGATTTCCTTCAAGTGCTGTTGCCTTCTGAATAATAGTTGTTCCATGATTTACAAACTTCCCCATGGGAAATTTGAACTTAATGACCATCCTTTTCTTTTAGGGGAAAGCGAGCCGCTTCAGTTTTGTCAATTTTGGCTCCCCGCCCTGGAGTCGGGTTTTATGCCCGGAGAAGTGCGCTTAGGTTGGACGCCAGAGGCTTTGTGTGGATATACCGTTTTGAAGGATAAACAGATCGGAAATTCGGCGAAGAAAAAAGGGGATATGCCTTGGGTCTTAGGAGATGTCTTTGAAATTTTTATTCAAAGAGGCGATCGTAAAGATTATTGGGAGCTTCATGTCACCCCCGAAAACTTTCAGATGGCGCTTCATCTTCCTCCCAAGGAAGAACGGGTGGGACTGAATGGCGATGCGGTGATGAAAAATTTCTTAAGATCTCCTTCCGAATTTGAATCAAAGGTCTGGGTCGAGCCCGCTGAGAACCAATGGCGGATTGCATGGAAAATTGCATGGAGTCTGTTTGAAACGACGGAGCCACAAAAGTTCGATTGGAAGATGGCTTTTTGCCGATATGACTATAGCGGTCCTGAATCAGAACCTGTTCTTTCTTCTGTTTGTCCGTTGGCGCTTCCTTCTTTTCATCGGATTGAGGATTGGCTCAAGATCCAACTGAGTCCGATCTCTTTCGGAGAGAAATGAGTTTTAGTGGTTTGAGTATCCGTATTGGAGATCAACGTCCCGATTTTATTCGATCGGAAACATTAGCGTCGATTTTTCAGGAAACGCTCCTTCGAACGCCTCATCAAAAAGCTCTTATTTTTGGTCATGAGTCGTTGACGTATCAAGAGTTGGATCAATGGAGTAATCAAATTG
>JAZKBH010000168.1:2009-3836 GCA_040388725.1 Verrucomicrobiota bacterium | reverse complement strand
CGAGCTCATTGGAGGCGAAAGGGTTTGGGCGGGGCTCTTTTGTTGGAGTTTGGCTCAAAAGAGGACTTGCTCTTCATGCGACTATTTTTGGAATTGTAAAATCAGGGGCGGCCTATGTTCCGATGGATCATCAAATGCCCAAGGAACGGGTGGAAATTGTTTTAAAAGAAGTCGAGGCATCCGCTTATTTTTCAGATGAAAATTTAATCGAAGGAATACGATTTCCTACGCCTCTCTTTGTTCGGGATGCCGTCATTCCGGAGAGAAAGTCGGGACCGTCACCGGAAGATATTGCTTATGTTCTTTATACTTCCGGAAGTACGGGAAAGCCCAAGGGTATACCGATTCAACATCGGCAAATTAGTCATTTTATCCGCTCCGAAAATAGCATCTTGGAGGTAGGGTCATCGGATTTGGTTTATCAGGGGTTTTCGGTCTCCTTTGATATGTGGTGTGAAGAGACGTGGATCTCTTATTTAGTCGGCGCCACCTTGTGGGTTGCGGACGAAGTGATATCAAAATCGTTTGATGATCTTTCCGAGACATTAAGTCGAGCTGGGGTCACGGTACTTCATGCGGTTCCAAGTCTTCTTGCCGTGATGGATGCACCTATTCCTTCACTACGATTAATCAATGCAGGAGGGGAAGCTTGTCCGGAAAGTGTTTTTGAGAGATGGGCGAGTCCTACTCTTCGATTTTATAATACCTATGGTCCGACCGAAACCACCGTTTCAGCATCCATTCAGCTTTTGAAAAAAGGGAGCAGCGTCACGATTGGAAAACCTCTTCCTAATTATGGGATGGCGATCGTCGATGCGGAATGGAAAGTGGTTCCTCTTGGGGAACGAGGGGAATTGGTGATTTCTGGAGAAGGCGTTTCCGTCGGTTATATTCGACGTCCCGATTTGACCGCAGATCGATTTGTAAAAAAACCGATTTCTTTAAGTGACTTGCCGGGCGAATCCATTTATCGGACGGGGGATGAAGCTCGGATGTTGGAAAACGGAGAGATCGAGTTTTTGGGGCGACTTGATGATCAGATTAAAATTCGAGGCTATCGGATTGAGATGGGTGAGATCGAAGGAGAGCTTGCTGCTTTATCAGGGGTTTTGGCTTCTTGCGTCGTCGTGGCAAAGTCGAATCTGGGAGCTCCTCGATTAATCGGATTTGTCGTTCTGAATGAGGGAACGGTTTGGTCGGAATCGCTTACCCGTGAGATTCTTTTATTTCGACTTCCTTCCTACATGGTTCCGGAAAAGATTTTAATTTTGAAAAGCATGCCTCGATTAGCCAGCGGGAAGATTGATCGAAAGAGGCTGGTTCTTGAGTTTATTCCTCCAGAGAGGTTGGAACTGGAGGATGGGTCTTTGATTTTACCGCAATCGATTGAAGAAAGAATAACATGGGCTTTACAGCGGATTTTCCCTCATCAAATCATCGATCTTTCAAAAGATTTTTTTGATGATTTAGGCGGACATTCTTTATTGGCTTCACATCTTGTTTCTCTTTTAAGAGAAAAGGCAGGAATTGCAGAAGCATCCATTAAAGATCTTTATTTAAACAGACCTTTATCGACGCTTGCTACGAAATGGGGAAATGCCTCATCTGACTTGGTAGGAGTAAAGGAAGCATTTTCGAAAGTCGATCCTCGTAGGCATTTTTGGTGCGGGATTGCTCAGGTCATTGCATTACCCTGGATTTTTGGTTTGTATGCCATTCAGATTTTTTTTCCGTATTTGACTTACTATTATATCCTTCAAGAGACTGAGAGACATGGGATCTCTATTTTTGCTGCGGTGGTGATGTTTTGTTTAATGTCTCCTTTAT
>JAZKBH010000168.1:0-1999 GCA_040388725.1 Verrucomicrobiota bacterium | reverse complement strand
ACTCTCCAGTCGATTGCTTTTGAAGGGAATTAAAGAGGGGAATTATCCGCTTTGGGGGAAAGTTTATTTTCGATGGTGGTTGGTCCAAACCATCCAGAAGACGAGTGTTTTGGAACAATTAAATGGTACGCCGCTTTATCCGCTCTATCTGCGGTTTTTAGGGATGAATATTGGTCGAAACGTAAAGTTGGAATCGATTCAATATGGACTTCCTCAGTTGATCTCCATCGATTCAAATGTCTGCGTAGGATCAGATGTTTTGCTGCAAAATACGTGGGTGGAAAATGGCTTTTTTAAGGTGAGAAAAATTGTTCTGGGGAGAGATTCGATCGTGGGAAGTCGATGTGTTTTGAGTGGCGGATCTGAGATGGAGGATCGTACAGAGCTCAAGGACATGGGATACCTTCGCGACGGACAGAGGATTCCATCAAATGAAATTTGGGAGGGAAGTCCGGCTAAAAAAGTCGCGGATCGAGATGCAAATGAGGTTGATCTTCACCCTGAAGCTTCTTTAGGAACGAAATGGGCTTTCGGGGGAATGTTCGTCATTCTTTTGGCCCTCTTCCCTTTATTTATGGTGGTACCGATGATCCCGACATTGATCGCCATTACCACATTAGATGAGGCGGCACCGGATTATAGTTTTTGGTATTTACTCTACTATCCCGGCTTTGCATTTAGTTATGTTGTTCTTTTTTTAATTCAATCCATCCTTTTAATTCGGTTGGTTCAAAATCAAATAAAGCCGGGAATTTATCCGCTTTATAGTGTGACTTACTTAAGAAAATGGTTTGCTGATCACATCTGGCGACTTGCGCTGTTTGTTCTTCATCCCATTTATGCCACGGTTTTTATCTCTCCCGTTCTCCGGCTTTTAGGAGCAAAGATTGGAAAAAATTCTGAAATTTCCACGGCCAGTAATGTGACTCCTCATTTACTTGAAATTGGGGAGGAAGCATTCGTGGCAGATACCGTCAGTCTGGGAGAGATGGAGGTGAGGGGAAATTCCATCATCTTAGAGGCGACATTGATTGGAAAATCGAGTTTTATTGGAAATGCAGCACGGGTTCCTCAAGGTTCAGAAATTCCTCCCAATGTGTTGATCGGAGTCATGTCGACGCCTCCCACGAAAGAACAATTTGTTCAAAGTTCTGCCAAAAATTGGTTTGGAATCCCTGCGATACCAATGCCTCGTCGGCAAGAGAGTCGCGCTTTTGATGAAACCTTAAAACTTCATCCCTCCTGGAGACGTCGCTTTGCACGCGGGTTAGTGGAGTTTTTTAGAATCATTCTTCCGATGCGCGTGGTGATTTCACTGAGTACCATCTTTGTCGCTTTTGCTCATGATTTGATGACGGAGGAGTCGCTTTTTGATGTGATTATTCAAATGCCTTTTTATTATTTGGGAATCATTGGGATTCCAGCCTTTCTGATTGCAGTGGCATTAAAGTGGGTATTAGTCGGAAAATATCGTGAAACCGAAGTTCCGATGTGGTCTTGGAGAGTTTGGAGTAGTGAGGCGGTTACGGTTATTTATGAATCTTTAGCCGTTCCTTATTTTCTGCAGTTTTTACAGGGAACTCCTTTGTTGCCTGTGGTCTTGAAGCTCTTTGGAGTACATGTCGGTGATCGGGTTTGGATGAATACCACGGATATCACTGAATTTGATTTAGTGACGTTAGAAAGTGATGTGGCACTCAACGAAGACTCGGGGCCTCAAACCCATTTATTTGAGGATCGCGTGATGAAGATGGGATTCGTTCACATTGGAGAGAAAAGTAGTATTGGCGCTCGAACCGTTGTTCTTTACGGAAGTACGATCGGTCGGCATGTCTTTGTCGAGCCGCAGTCGCTGGTCATGAAAGGGGAGACACTTTTAGAAGAGACCTCCTGGTCGGGAAGTCCTGTTTCGCCGGTTTAAAGAAGCATTTTAAAGGCATTATTTCACGCGACGACACATCCTCCTTCGTCCAAGCACTCCGGCGAGACAGGACGACGC
>JAZKBH010000167.1:0-6505 GCA_040388725.1 Verrucomicrobiota bacterium | reverse complement strand
TTCTTCGAGGAGCATCCAAAAGATCACGAATCTGACTCTCGGTCATGAAAACGGGCAGCTTTCTCGGAAGCTTGGGTAAGCTCACTCCCTTTACCGGATTGGAAACGAGAGTCCGATTCTTAATGCCATATTGATAAAGGGAACGAAGAGCCGCAAAGCGGAGACGAATACTCGGTGGCGAAATCTTCTTCTCCATCGTTAAAAAATAAAGATACGATTTAAAATCGTTCGTCTTCAAATCGACCCACGAACTCGCTTTCGACCACTCCAAAAATTCGAAGTAAACCTGACGATAATTCCGTCGCGTTAAATCCGATCTCCCTCGAATCTTGGTCGCTTCCAAAAAGCGATCCGAAAAAATGAGGGCTTCGTTCGAGGGCATGACTGAAGATTACTCCAAACTTAAACGAATTCACAAACATTCTATTCAGAGAAAAAAATCTCTAAGGAAGGCTAGAAAACAGGAAAAAACATAAAAGAGAAAAACAAATTCAAAAGTTTCCAGTAAATGAAATCCAGTTCACTTTGAATTCTTTATTCGATTCAATATTTTACATTGCAACCTTGTAGTCTTTTCCTGCGTTCCAGCCTTCCTAAGAGCTTCTTGTTTAAGATGGATTTTTAGGAAAAGCTTTCTACTCTTTCGCGATGGATTTGAAAACTTTCGTCATCCGGCGCGGAATGCCTTTTATCATGCGCTACTGGAAGCGTTTTGCCCTCGGAATCCTCCTCGGTATTCTTTTCGGAATCGTTCATGCCGGAATCATGTGGGGCGTGAATGTCGTCATCTCACGCATTGATCCCACCCCCACCGCTCAAGCCACGACGACCGTCATGACGTGGGCAGATGCACATACTTTTAAAGATATTTTAAAAGTCATTCAACAGCATCTCCTCAACGCTCTCGACCCTTTTCTCCCGCTTATGGGACGCCCTTTGGATACCTTTCAGATTATAGGAGGGATGCTCTTTTTTGCCGGATTCGCATTGGTTCGAGGAGTCATCGGCTATCTCAGCTCCTATTGCCTCGCTTGGGCGAGTGATCGGGTGATGACCGATCTCAAATGCGATGCTCTCGTCAAACTCAATTCCCTTTCCATGGATTACTTCAATCGCTCCACCCTCGGAGATATGATCACCCGCATTAATCAAGATACAGCCATTCTTCAACGTTGGCTCAGTCTCGGTCTCTCCGATTTAATCAAAGAACCGGTCACGATTATCTCTGCACTCGTTTATCTCTTTGCCGTCGAGTGGAAGCTCACATTGATGGCCCTCATTTATATTCCGATCTTGGTGATTCCCATCTCCATTCTCGGTCGAAAAGTTCGCAAATATTCGACCAAAGGATCCGAAGTCGGAATTCAGCAATCGAGTGTTTTGATCGAATCTCTCTCCAATATGCGCGTCGCAAAAGCGTTTGGACTCGAAAAATTTCAAGAAGAAGAATTTCGCGACTATGCCCGTCGCGTTCTGAGCCACAGTTTCCGAACCATGAGAGCAAAAGAACTCATGAATCCTGTCGTAGAAACTCTTTCCATGTTGAGCTTTGGACTCGTCATCGTGTATGTCGTCCACTCTGGGATGACCTTCGCCAATATGACTACTTTCTTCATGGGGCTCATCCTGATGGCGACCCCCATTAAAAAACTGACGGCACTCGGAATGCTCTTTCAACAAACACACGTTGCCTTGGAGCGTCTACGTGACTTCTATGAAGAAGAACCGTCCGTGCAAAACAAAACCGATGGCATTCAACTCCAACATTTCAATGGAACGATCGAATTTAAAAATGTCAGTTTTAGCTATGGCGATTCTCCCGTCTTGAAAAATGTCAACTTTAGCATTCGCAAAGGAGAATCCATCGGGCTCGCGGGGGAAAGTGGTTGTGGAAAAAGTACTCTGATTAATTTGCTCTTCCGTTTTTACGACGTGACTGAAGGTCAAATCTTGGTCGATGGACACGACATTCGCGACTTCGAAGTGACCAGCCTTCGCTCTCAAATGGCCCTCGTGAGTCAAGAAGCGATGCTCTATAACCGAACGGTCTCCGAAAATATCGCCTTTGGAAAACTCACCGCAAACCAGGCAGAAATCGAGCAAGCCGCCCGTCTTGCGCATGCCACCCCTTTTATTCAACAAATGCCAGATGGTTTTAATACGATTATTGGAGAACGAGGACTTCGCATGTCAGGGGGTCAACGCCAGCGTCTCACCATTGCTCGCGCCTTTGTCCGCAATGCTCCTATCTTAGCTCTCGATGAAGCAACCGCGAGTCTGGACTCAGAATCTGAAGCAGAAGTCCAAGCCGCCCTCGATCTTCTCTCGAAAAACAGAACCGTCTTCTGTGTCGCCCACCGTCTCTCCACGCTTTCCGGCATGAATAAGATCCTCGTTTTTTCGAAAGGCTCGATCATTGAAGAAGGAACCTTCACAGAATTGATTCAAAAACGGGGCCACTTTTCTGACATGGCTCGAAAACAAGGAATCACGGCATAAGTGATCATTCGATGGAATCTCTCCATAAATTCTATCTCAAAAATGGGATACGGCTCTTCGTTATTCTCATTTTTTTATCGAGTCTCCTTCAAGCACGCATTCCGATTCCTAAAGATCTCTTTTACCTGAACGAACTCCCTCTCGCGCAAAAACGAGCCGAGAAACTGGATCTGCCGATTGTCTTTATTGTCGCTCTCCCTGCTTTTCTCGATGCAGACGATGAACAATCCAATGCCATTTCCCCGAATCCCGCGGGAGCCACTCACTACGCTTTTCAAACGTTTCAAGAACGAGGTATCCTGGTTTGGATCAATGCCGAATCCGAACAAAAAAATCTTCCGCCGGTCGTTGAGCAATCCCTCTACGATACGGGCATCAGTTTTTTCTACCCCCCAAAAATCCTCATCACGACCCCCAATCTCGATCGCGCCATTGCGGTCGTCAACATGACGGACAACATCGAAGAACGTCAACGATGGTCCCTTTCTGCATTGGAAAAAATGGAAAATAAAACAGAATGGAAAGCCCCGCTCCCTTCACCTCAAGATGCCCCATCTCCGGAAACTCCTGCTCCTCCAGCCACCCCTACTCCCCCTTGGGTCTATTTTCTTCTGGGACTTATTCTCGGATCAATTCTCATCTACATTCTTCTCACCATTCGCCGAAATCGATAGATCTAGATTAACGGAAAAAAATTCATTCAAAGACATTGCCTCACGCAACGACGCGACGTAAAAAAACAGAGAGATTAGAAATTGTTTTTCGATCTCATTTGAAAAACAAAAGAGATCCAAAGAGTGTTAGTTAAAATAAACCAAAAGGTAGAACGTCGCGTCGTTGCGCCGTTGCGTAAGATAATGTCTTACTCTGCTTCCTTGACCAATCGCTTTTTCAGAGTCACGGTCATCTCAATACGAGACTTTGGATTATCCCGTTCATCGCGATCCATCTTTGAAATCTTCTCAATGACATCCATCCCCTCTTCCACTTGACCAAAAACGGTATATTCCCCATCGAGCGAAGGAGTCGTCTCCAAACAAATATAAAACTGGCTTCCGTTTGATTGCTTTTCAGGATTCACATCGTTTCCTAATCGAGCCATCGCAACAGCACCCTTCACGTGAGGCAGCGCAATCTCTTGAGGAACGGTATAACCGGGTCCGCCCGTTCCCTGTTGCTCACGAATCCCCTTGGGATCTCGAGAGATCGGATCTCCCCCTTGAATGACAAATCCAGGAACGACTCGGTGAAAAGTCGTCAGATTGTAAAACCCATCCTGAATCAACGTTTTAAAATTCGCCACGGTCTTCGGTGCAATTTTTTCGTAGAGTTTGATTTGAATATCGCCTTCGGAGGTATGAATCACCGCCACCTCTTCCTTTAAATCATCCTTTAAAATTTGTTCATTTTTAGGAGCAGGCGGAGCTGCAGCCACGGAATGATCAGGAGTCCAGAAAGTCTCTACGGCACCAGGAGGCGATGGTTCTTTGGCTCCCTCGCGAACGACTTGCTCCCCATCCAATTCAGATCTCGATGCGGTATAAACACCGCCGGAACACCCCGCGACAATCATTGCCACGATCAATGCTAAAAAAGAGGTGATCCAAAAACGGGGATTCATACGCTCATTCAGGCGATTTCAGGTCGAATCGTCAAGGCTAGACCATCCACCTCCACCTCCGAGGTCGTCGCCGATAAAAGCCAGGAAACATAGCCTAAAGCAATTCCCTTCCCGGTGAGAGGATTCAATATCGAGCTGGTAATCCATCCGACACTTTTCCCTTGATGGAAAATCTTCCCCCCCTCGACAGGGACTTTTTCCGAGGAAGAATCGAGTTGCACCAGGAGTTTACTCACATGACCGATACTCTTGATTCGAGCCATCACCTCTTGACCGACATAGCACCCTTTATCATAACGAATCCCATTTCGGTCCATTCCCGCTTCCGGGGGCAAAATCTCCGGGCTTAATTCAAATCCCCAACAAGGAACACGGTTCAGAATTCGAAGTAACTTGATTTCATCCACATCATCGGCGATCAAATATTTTTCCAGTCGCTCTCTTAAAACCTCTCTCTGACTCAAATCCGTATCGAGCCAAAATTCTTCTCCTCGATTCGAAATCCAAAAATCCGCGACCATCCTCCCTTTTGCGGTACAAGTCGCGGCATACCATCCCTCGCCCACCGGAATTCGGGAAACATCATTCGTGACCTGCCCATTTAAAAAACGAACCCGATCTCCGCCGACCACTTTAAGAACGCCCCGATTCTCGTGAATCCAAAATTCTTCTCCTGCCATGACTTTTGAGATGACATCTGCCTTCATGAAACGCAATCTAAGACGTTTCCATCCAAATGCGAACGATTAAAATTCTCCTCACTTTCGGCCCTGCTTCCGTCCCCATCGACGAAGTTCGCAGGATCACCAACCACTCCACCGGAGCGTTGGGCGCGACACTTGCCGACTATTTTCGATCTCAAAACCATGAGCTTATTGCTCTTCGCGGTGAAGGAGCCACCGTTCCTTTCGCTTTTCCTTATCTCTCCTTTAATACGAATCATGACCTTCAGAAAAAACTCGAAGAAATCAGCACTCAGACTCAACCCGATCTGATTCTTCATGCCGCAGCCCTCTGTGATTATGAGATCGATCGCATTCAGACCGAAAAAAGTCCGAATCTCGCCTCTCCATCCAAAATTTCTAGTCACCACCCTCATTTAACACTTCATCTCAAACCTGCCCCTAAAATACTCCCCCAGCTTCGCCCGTGGTTTCCAAAGTCGACCATCATTTCATGGAAATATGAATTGGAAGGAACACCTGCCGAAGCCATCGCAAAAGCGCAAAAACAAGTGCAGCTGAAATACTCCGACTACAGCATTATCAATGGGAAAGCTTACGGTCCAGGATTTGGAATCTGTAACACAACTGCAGTCATATATCCTCATCTTGACTCCCAGACTTTAGCTCAAAAAATTCTAACTTTGATTTAATTTAACGCTCTCCTCCTCCTAGGAATGTTACGCGCACCTCTGAAAAAGACTCCCTTTTTCCCTCTCATTTTTTGATTCTCTATCCGAAAAAGCCTTCTACTTTAAAAGCGTGAACCAAGACGACCACAAAAAGCTAAATTTCATCATCTGCTTTTTCATCTTAACCGCGTTTCTCTTTCTTTATCGGTTCGAAGCATTCGTTCCCGGTGTTCCTTTTTCCGTCGGCGAAGCCAAAACGTATGATCTCCGTGCCTTTTATGGGAAAAAAATCTCTCAGGATCCACGCCTTGTTTTTCTCTCCGTAGATAAACCGAACTATACGGATCAATATCCAGATCGAGAGAATCTTTCCAAGGGAACCAAACTTCTCTTAGGTCCATGGCCGTGGTCTAGAGAAGTTTGGGCACTCGCCATCGATCGACTCGTCGGAGCAGGAGCAAAAGTCGTTGCATTGGATTTGATTTTTAAAACGGAAGGACTCGGAGACCAAGAACTCCAAAAAATTCTCCTTAAACACTCCAAACAAGTTGTGCTCGGCCTTAACATTCAGCTCGAATCCATGAACAGTGTCATGCAAAGCTCGCTCAATGAGCAATCTCTCAGCTTTGATTACCCAAGCAGATCGATTGTCGGAAATCCTGATGAGCCCCGTTTTAAGTCAGTCTGGGACAGTATTGCTTTTGTAAATTTTATTCCCGATCCAGTCGATAACACAATCCGCTATGTCAACTACTTCACTCAAGGAAGTCTCGGTCAAACTATTCCCTCTTTTTCCGCAAAAATACTCGAAAAAATGGAAGACAAAGTCACGCCAGACCAACTGCCTGAGCTCGCACTATTTCGATTAACTTATAATCCCCAACGACAGTCAGAATTCGATTCGTATCACGATGATGTTTTTCTTCCGACTCCATTTTTTCAGATTTTTGACGAAAAAATATGGGAAAGAAATTTTCAATCGGGTGCTTTTTTTAAAGACAAAGTCGTTGTCATTGGTGTCTTGGGGGATT
>JAZKBH010000166.1:0-9189 GCA_040388725.1 Verrucomicrobiota bacterium | reverse complement strand
GTGTCGCGTACTCCTGAATCGTCTCTGGAGATTTGTTTCCATAAGGAAGTCTCGCAGTATCTCCCACATAAACAATCGATTCATGCGGAAGCAACTCACGGATTTCTTTGACGACCGTTAATCCGCCAACTCCAGAATCAAATACCCCGATTGGTAAACTCTGGCTCATGGCTTTACCCCTTGAGGAATCGCATTCGTTATCGATCCATCACGTCGAAGATCCACTTGAGGAACCCGAGGCTGAGGGGTATTTTGCATATAAATTTCCACAGCAGGTTCCTCATGGGCAGGAACAGTATCCTCTTGGGCTTCAGGACGTGGTGTTTGAGGAAGAAAGGGCTTAGAAGGAATCTCTCCCTTTTTTTCGGGCAAAACTATTTTTGAGGGGACTTCTTGTGTTAAATTCGTCAATGCACTCGGAACAGGCACTGCATTGGTCATCGCATTCAATGTAAAAGGTTGCTCATGTACATTCATCACCACCGATGGAGCGTTGGTGATGGATAAATTTGAAACGGAATTCGTCGTGAATGGAAAAGCCGTCGGATTATTCGTACTCATCGCGGGCTTTACAGGTTTGACGACTTCAGTGACTCGATTCGTCGCCACAACCGGCACCGCATTTGTTAAAGGCATTACAGGAAGGGCCTTCATGACGTTGGTGGACGTCACCACCGCCGTTTGATTCGTAGAGGACCCCACGACAGGCCCCTTCACTTCCACAGCCTTGGGAGGCTGTACGCCGCGATTAAAAAAGAATTGAATTCCATTCGCGATCTTCTCCGCAAGACTCTGACGATACTCCGGAGTGCTAATGCGTGCCGATTCCTGACGATTCGAAAGAAATCCTCCCTCCACCAAAACCGCTGGAAGATGATTCTCTTTGAGAACAACAAATCGAGCGCGTTTGACACCTCGATCTGCTTCATCATCCTCAGGATTGAGTTTTGAGACCTGTTGATGAATTGCACTCGCCAAAAAGATATTCATGAAATCATGATCGTTCCCGGGCATCTCTACGGAATCACGCTTAAAAACCCGTCCTTCATATTCGGTAGAACTTCCTCCTAAAGGAGGAAAACAATAGGTTTCAATCCCTCGGGCACTTCCGGAAGCATCATTGAAATGAATGCTCACAAAAACGTAATCCGGATATCTTGCTGCAATTCGCGCCCGATCTTCCAATTCGATAAAAATATCACTCCGCCGAGTCATCACCACGGAAATGCCGCGAGCTCGAAGAACCTTTTCCAAACGTAGTGCCGTATCCAACGTACAATCCTTCTCACGCACTCCCTTACGATTAACGGCTCCACGATCATCTCCGCCGTGTCCCGGATCAATCACGACGCCTTTTCTCTCTGCCCAATCATCAATGGCAAAGGGTCGTAGAATAGGATCAAAAAACTTGGTCACATCTTTTCGCGAGACCAGCCAATCCAATTCCCCTTGCTCGATATTAAACGTCGACCAGTGTCGAACTCCATTCATCAAACAACTACGACTCCCCTTCTTGATTTTGATCGTAAAAGAAGCGTTCTTTAAAGTCGCCTCCTCCCGTTCAAAGGTTCCCTCGGGATAAGTGAGTTTGTAAAACTTACAAAACGATCTCAACGTCACATACTCATTGTGATCAAACTTAACGACATCCCATTGAGCCAAGAGAGACCCTCCTCCGAATAGAAATACAGAGAAGATCAGAATAAAAATGAGAGCTCGTTTCATCTTCTTCTCAACAAGGACGATTATCCAATAAACGAGTTTTTCCGACCCATGCGGCGACACAAAGACGTCCGCCCGACTTCTCGACATAATCCACTCGAATTCCCTTAACCCGCGAAAGCTGTTTTAAAAGCCAGGCCTCACCATCCCGTCTCAACGAGGCAACTTGAAGAAGAAGAGGAATCGCCAACGCCGTCTCTCTTTCGCGTTCGGAGAGGTAAATATTCCGAGAACTCAACGCCAATCCATCGCGATCTCGAATAATCTCTACAGGCTGTATTTTAACGGGAATGTTGAGATCACGAACGACCCGCTGAATGACTTGAACTTGTTGCGCATCCTTCCATCCAAAAAAGGCCTGATCCGGTTGAACTAAATTTAAAAGTTTTGTCACCACCGTCGCCACGCCTTTAAAATGTCCCGGCCTTGAATTTCCGCACCGACCTTTGGATAGCGACTCCTCTAAAACGGAAGTCGAAACATCCTTTTCATAAAGAGAGGAAGGCCGATAAATCAAATCGACGCCTCTTTTTTTACAAAGGGCGTTGTCTTTCAACCATGGACGAGGATATCGCTGATAGTCTTCTTGAGGACCAAACTGCGTGGGGTTCACATAAATACTGAGAACAACCCGATCGCATAGTCGTTTAGCTTCGTCGACGAGCTTCATGTGGCCTTCATGCAAGGCCCCCATCGTCGGAACAAAACCGATGGTTTTTTGATCGGATTTCCAACGATTGATCTGCGCCCGAAGCGCTTTTTCTTTTTGAACAACGTTCACGTACTTGATTTTAATCGGTTTTGTCTAACCTCCTGATTTTCAAGAGGCTAAACGATGGGATTCGTTCTAGGGTTTCCTTTCAAAAACTCCACTCAAAAGACCGAGTGGAAATCCAACGATTACCGCAATGGATATTCAATCCGACCGCTCGAAGCACAAAGACGATACTTTCCATCCGCCTTCACTTCCACTTCCACTTTTCCCCCGGCCTGCTCGACCATAATCCACCCGGCAGCAATATCCCAAAGACTGACTCCTTGCTCAATATATGCATCTAAACGTCCACAGGAAACATACGCCAAATCCAAAGCCGCCGACCCCATCGCCCGAAGCTTTTTCGCGGCATGTCCATAATGGTTATAAAGAGCCATACAATGATCGACAGATTCTTTGGTCTTCGCAAAACCGACGGCCATAATCGCATCCGATAATTTATTTCGAGAACTGACTTGGACCGCACGTCCATTCAAATAGGTCGGACCACCTGCTTCCACCGTAAAGAGATCATTACGAATGGGATCATAAATGACGCCCAAGAGCAGTTTTCCCTCTTTCCGAGCGGCAATCGAAACACAAAAATGAGGAATCCCCATTGCGAAATTAATCGTTCCATCGATCGGATCAACAATCCACTCCACTTCTCCTTTCGCATTCCCTGAGTCTCCTTCTTCTCCGATTAAACGATGATCCGGATGATGTTTGGAGATAATGCTATAGATCAAATCTTGTGAATCGATATCGGTCTGAATCTTGATGTCATGAACCGTCGACTCGTTCACTTGGACTTCCCGGCCAAAATTCGATCGAATGAGTTCTCCCGCTGCCAAAGAGGCTTGAATCGCTGTATGGATCATTTGCATCTGAAAGTTATACGGCTCCCCTCACAGCACCTCAAGTCTTTGATTGGAAAATAAATAACCGACAAGATCCGCAATTTAAATATCCACTCTCAAAGTGCCGTCACATACAAGGCGACGTGACCTAAAATCCAATACAGATGAGACCACATTCGTTGCGTTCGAATTTGAACCGCCGAAAGAGCTAAACCAAAAAGAAAAGAGATCACCACCCAACTCATAATCAAAGAGGAATAATCCCCGAACAGATCCATGAATCCGACCGTTTTTAGGAGTAATCCCGCTTGAAAAATGACCCAACAATTAAAAATGGTCTGCGTTAATGACAACCAAACAGACATCTCCGAGAGCACATCTAATCGATTCGAGTGAAAGGGAAAAAGTCCTGTCCTAAGAACCAAAAAAGCCACCAAACAATACGCCTCGACACTTCCGTGATGTTGAAAAACATCGACCGCACGCCAAGAGGTCATTTTCATTCCTTCAATGACGATGAAAAAAAGAACCAAGGAGAGCAAATTGACCCCCAAAGTATGAAAGAAAATTTCACGACGGCGCTCTCCTTTCCCATTCACCAAAGCATAAAGACTCCAGAAAAACTCCAAAACAAGAACGACCTCCAGGACTCGAATCGAAGTCGACCAAAAGAGAGCAAAGACTCCTCCAACCCAAAGCGCAGCAAAATACCACAAAGGAAATAATTTAGGCTCCAGCTTCCATTCAAAATCCGATTTTCCACAAAAAGGTAAAAAGAAAGAAATCAAACGAAAGAGTAAAGTGCGAAAAACCACCCCCACTCCCTGAATTGCAAAATCAATCCAGAGAACCACCGATCCCATACTATCTAAAAAACTCTTTACCATCGTCATCTCCCGCATCTTAACGTTCGAATCCCGCGCTCCAACTAAAATTTACAAACTCACCCAATGCGCAACGGCTTTTGAATTCCTTTTTGATTCAGCGCATGGGTCATCGCAACCGCGAGCGCATCCGCGGCATCTGCGGTCGGCGTCTGACTCATTTTTAATAAGGCTCGAATCATAAAAGCGACTTGTCCTTTCCCGGCTTGTCCTACCCCCGTCACAGAGGCTTTTATCTTACGGGGGGCATATTCATAAATCGGCAACACGCAACTCGCGCAGGCAATCAACGCGGCAGCACGAGCCGCTCCCATCGCAATGGCGGTCTGAAAATTTTGAACGTAAATGATCCCTTCCACCGCTACCTCATCCGGTTGATGTTGTAAGATGAGCTCCTTAAAGGATTCCGTAATTTTCAATAAACAGGCCGTTTGAGAGACTTTGGGAAGATTTTTAATCACGCCGCATTCGATAAAGCGATGGGTCTGTCCCGTGGACTCAATCAGTCCATATCCCGTATTTCGCATGGCAGGATCAATTCCGAGAATCTTCATGGATTATACCGGTTAAACTCCTCGTAGGCTCCCTTTTCCATCACGTTAATCGTAAAGGCTTCTCCGAGTTCATCTTTTTTATCTTCAGCACCTGAACCGACAAATTGAATTTCCACAAAACATCGTTTGCTGGAATAAAAAGCCCGGTAAGATTCGAGTTTCCCATCCGGGTATTTTTTTAATATTTTTTTAACATCTTTTTTAGACATCTTATGATGAATTCCATTCGCCAAGGTCCAAAGGACCTCGTTTCCACCCCATAACGTTTTATAATTTTTAACAAACTTCATTAAATTATAATCCAAAGCACCATTCACCACGGAAATTCCACAGAGTCGATCCTGTGTAAAAAACAACACATAATTCCACTGATACATCATTCCCGAAAGCTTGTCGGAGAATTGAATTCTGACTTGAGGTTTTCCATAAACTGAAAGAGCCACATCTTCAGAGCTTCCCAAAGGAATGCCGAACATATGAACATCGGGATCAATTTCATTCGTTTTCTTCGGCTCAAAAGGAGTCGAAGACGATTCACTCGACTCCATTTCTTGAGCGGGAGCGAGTGAGATCAAGACGAGAGATAAAAACAAAATGACATTTCGGAGCATGTCGATTACCCTGCCCACCCTATTCACCGTGAAAAGCATCAAATCATGAACTCTTCTTATCCGACCGACTACGAACTGTACTGGCTCAAACTGGCCCTCCGTCACTTTAAAACCGACGACAAAAATCAAGCCATCCTCTCACTCGAACCTGCGGTGCGCTATCTCAGCGACCAATTTACCACCAAACGAAGTGACGATTTTGCGCATTACTCCGAAGACCCTGAACTCCTTCTGGCCTATGGGATGTTTTTCTTCCCCCAAACGTACGCACGTGTTCGCTTCCCGCTCGAAGAAATCGCTCGTTTCACCCCATGGCGTCCCAAAAGCGATGCCCCCTTTAAAATTCTCGATCTCGGTTGCGGCCTCGGCGCGGCAAGCTTGAGTATCGCCGATTATTTTTCCGAAAATTCTCCTCATATCGTCGGATGGGATCAGTCGCCTAACAGTCTACGCCATTTTGAATCGATTGCCCGCGATCGTCGACTCGATGTTCACACCCACAATCGAGATATTCAAATGCTTCCGATCAAAGTAAAACCTCATACCGCAGATGTGGTGGTCATGAGTTTCTCCCTTAATGAGCTCTTTGAAACCAAGGAACCCGAACTCTCCTGGCTCGAATCCCTCTGGAAACTCGTGAATGAAGATGGGCTTCTTCTCATTATGGAGCCCGCACTTCACCAAACGCCGGTTCGACTTGAAAAAATTCGCGAGTTTTTTAGAGCTCAACACAATGCTCAAATTCTTGCCCCTTGTCTTCACTCGGAAGTTTGCCCGCTCCTTACGAATGCGAAAATGCGTTGCCACGAGGTCCGCGAGTGGACTCCTCCCGAGAGTCTTAAGATTCTCAACCGCAGTCTCTTCCGTGAAATTTCAATCGTTAAATTTAGCTTCTTGGCCATTCAAAAGGCCGAGCGACCGAAAGCGGAATTAAATCCTCGGGTCACACGAATGATCTCTCCGATGCTGGAAGAAAACGGAAAAACCATTTTTCACGGCTGCTCCGGCGATGGAATCGCTCGACGCCATGAAATTATGCATCGGCATTTATCTAAGCAGGAACGACACGATCTCTTGGAGATTCAACGCGGAACTCGACTTCAGCTTCCTGAATATGAAATCGTCGGCAAACCTCCGGCATTTCGAGTGAAAAACATAACTCCTTAAGGAGAAAAAGGTCGGATTTGAACGTTAAAAAGACGAAGATTAAAGGATTTTAAAAAATACCCTTTACGTCTTCGTTTCAAATGCTAATACAAAAAACCCTATTTCGGGTATGAAACCCGTGCCATGCTGGCAGCGGAAGCGAAGTAGTGAAGAAGGAGTATCCTATGTCCATGAATGTACAGTTGATTGAAAAAATTGAATCGGAACAATTCCGTAAAGTTTCCCCATTTAAAGTGGGCGATTCCGTAAAAGTTCACACCCGCGTTAAAGAGGGTGATAAAGAGCGTACTCAAATTTATGCAGGCGTGGTCATCGGTCGCCGTGGTCGCGGTTTGAGCGAAACTTTCACAGTTCGCCGTATTAGCTTCGGTGAAGGTGTTGAGCGCGTATTCCCTATCAATTCTCCCCTCGTCGAAAAAGTAAGCGTTGAGCGTTCCGGACAAGTCCGTCGTGCTAAACTCTACTATCTCCGCGGACGTAAAGGTAAGGAAGCTTTATCTGTGAACGCAGAAAAGACCGAGAAGAACACCAAGGCCAAGGCTAAAAAATAGTCCTGATTCTTTTCAGTTTCGATTTTCAAAAACCCCGTGGAGTCATCCACGGGGTTTTTCGTTTCCGGGAAAAACAAACCTCTCCTCTCATTAGGAATTGATCTTGGGGGCGATCGCGGGCCGCGCGAACACGCCACCTGGCGTTGTTAACGCCCGCTAAGAAAGTCGATGGGTTGCGCGTAAAAATAGATGATTATTGAGGGCGTTAACGATAATTTATTGCGTGATCGCGACCCGCGATCGCTCCCCAGCAATTTCTCATCCCCACGATCTGCGTTAACCGTCTCGTCTTACTTCGACTTAATCACCTTCAAAAATGCGGGCAACAGAACCAAACTCGCCAAAAGACAAAGCGACACACTTAAAAACATCAGAAATCCAATATCATACATTCCACGATAATGACTAATCATCAGCGCTCCAAAACCGATCATCGTCATCATTCCTGAGAGTAAAATGGATTTACCGGTGCTATTGGAAAAGAAATCGACACTCCCTGTCTCTTGATAGCGATCGACGACATAAATTCCAAAGGCAACCCCAATCCCAATCATCAACGGTAACGTCACAATGTTTGCCGGGTTAAATGGAATATGGAAGAGGCCCATAATCCCCAAAGTCCATACCACTGCAGTGACCAAAGGAGCCAGCGCCATCAAGATATAACTGAGGCGATGAAAGTGAATCGTCATCAACACCAAGATCGCAATAAAAGCCCAGAGCGCCGCTTGCATATAACTCCGACGTAAAACCTCAATGTATTCATAATTTTGAACGGGTGTTCCAGTCGCCTTGGGATCAACCGACCTTAAATCGCTGACAAATCGCACATTGGCATCTCGATTCCAGACATTTTCACGAGGGTAAATTTCCAGAGCCAAACGTCCATTCGGCGAAATATAACGTTTCTGAAGTTCATCCGGAAGATCCGCGACCGTGATCCCTCGATCCGTGGCATGTCCTTTGAGCCAAGCGAGTCCTTTTTGCATGGACCCAAAAACCTCGACTTGATAACGATTGAGTCGACGTCCGACATCTTCTTGAGACATTTTATCCAAAAGACGAATGTTTCTTTCCAAGGGTGGAATGAGTTTTCCAAAAATTTCAACCGCTTCACGGGCCTGGGAAGAAATGAGCGTATAGTTCTTCGCTTGTTTTTCTCCCTCTTTGCACTTGGATAAAAACTCTTTGAGCTCACGACGAGCGCGGGCAACATCGACTTGCTTGCTGACATCTGTATCCAACTTCACACTCTGAAGTCGACCGACGATGGAACGAATAATCGGCAATTTGGCTTCTTGATTCTCCGGAATCATCACCGCTAACGATTGAACTTCGCGAACCGTAGGCTTCTCTGCAAAGAGCTTTGCCTTGGCCCTCGCTTCCGCGAGATCTTGAGCGACTACAATCCCATAAATGACGGATTTCTCGTTGTTATCCGTTAAGCGACGCACTTCCTGAACTGATTCCAAACTTTGATTTTGAAGATTCAGCAAGTTATGATCAAACGTCACTTTGGAGATATGCAACGCTAAAAAGATCGAAATTAAGATCGTCGCTCCGACCATCACTCGAGGAAATGCGAGTAAAACACTGCTGATTTTTGTTCCTGACGTCCACGTCGACTTGAGCGCGTTTTCTTTCAAAACCGCAGGTGACCGACGTCGATCCTGCAATGCAAAAATCGACGGCAATACCGCCAAGGCCCCAAAGAGACAAATCAAGATTCCCGTTCCCGCAATATTTCCAAATTCAGCGAGGCCGATAAAATCATTGAAGCACATCGTATAAAAGGCAATCGCCGTTGTAAATGCCCCCGTCGTCACCGCATATCCCGTATTCCAAAGAGCCCCTCGGATCGCTTCATTCACAAAGCGACCTTGGGCCAGCTCTTCTTCATAACGACCCATGATTTGAATTCCGAAATCGACTCCCAACCCAATCACCATCGCCACAAAGGCTTGAGAAATCATATTCAAGTGACCGACTCCAATGACCGCATAACCGAGCGATCCCACCGTCCCCATGAAAAGGACCAATAAGACAAAAACAGGCCGTGTTCTTTGACGATAAGCAAAAAACATTA
>JAZKBH010000165.1:2076-3647 GCA_040388725.1 Verrucomicrobiota bacterium | reverse complement strand
ATGTTTTTGTCTTTCCTCGTCCTTCAACTCCACCCCTGATCCATGCCGCCGAGCCGGCGGCGCTCCATTTCTCTTTCACCATTCAGATGACATGCTTTACAGATAAAATCGATTCCTAATGCAGAATCTGGGTTAGACATTTCCTCGCACGACCACGCATCCTCCTTCGTCCAGAGACTACGGCGAGACAGGACGACTACACGATGATTTGGTTGCTTTTAAATCCTAATCATTCTATTAAAAATTAAATTTCACATTGCGACTTCGTGTCGTTGAGTGACATTCCCGCATCATCTCGAATAACGTGGATAAAATCAAAATAAAGCATTGGAGGATAAGGACATACGACAAATTCATTGAAAGTTGTTTATTTCGCAAACGCAGAGGCTTTAATGGAGTTCATTGCAGTCGACTTTCGATCTGCAGAGAACGAAGTGGGGGCGAGAACAAGAGCCAACGGCATTAGGAAAAAAGTCGCGAAGAATTGAAAAAAGAACCAGACGAAAATAAGAACTTTAAAAATAGATCCAATAAAGTATATTTAACCTATGACCGCTTCGCAGTCTCAGCTTCTCAAATCCTTAATTAAGGATGGGATCAAGATTCAGCCTCGTTTTGACGCTGAACCTAAGCTCAAGCTTTTTGGAAGAGGAACGATGAGAAGTGAGGGAACATCCACACTTCAAAAGATCAAAGCCAATGTCAGCAAGCGTCCCGCCAAAGCTTGAACGAAAAGCTTGGCTCTCTCCCTACTCTTGGGAAATCATCACTCAGCTCAATGAAGCTCTTTGCAAACAAGGGAGCTACCTTCATAAACCTTCCAGTGACGGATATCATGAGACTCAAAAGCTTTGGGAGAAAAAACTTCATGAAAAAATGTCGTTTCCTGAAGTGATAGAATTTTTATTTGAATGTCATCGAAAAGCACCTTTTTGATTTTTGAATGGAAATATCTCAAAATCAAGGCCGCGCATCGCTTGGCCCTCCCCATTTTAAATTCCAATGCAAAATTTGGGTTAAATCTTAATCCTTCTTTCCAAATTGAATTTCACGTTGCGACTTTGTGTCGTTGCGTGAGAACTGTCTTTGAAATGGAGTTCTCCTTTATACTGCTTTTTGCACGTATCATGCATGCGAAATGAATGGATATTTTTTAACGAGTTCCCCTCTATACCTCTAACTCACTCGAACTAAGCCACTTAAGATAAAAAGACTCATGGCATTTTCAATGCTCTTTAGATTCAGTAAGAATCATTCACTCAAATTTAAAAAGGTATCCTATGAAAAAGACTCTTTTTCTGCTCTGCAGTGTCGTCCTTTTGATCAGCGCCACCTATGCTCAAAAAGCCGCAGGCCCCACAGCCACTCCCACAAGTCCTTCGACTCCTCCAGGCACCGCCACGCCCCCGAGCTCTACTCCTCCAGGGACAACAACCCCTCCAGGCTCCACGATCCCCCCCGGATCGATTCCACCTCCCGGTTCAACTCTTCCTCCCGGATCGATTCAACCCCCTGAACCGTCATCTCCTTCGCGTCCAACAATTCCTCCTTCACCGGGATTTACTCCTAAT
>JAZKBH010000165.1:0-2066 GCA_040388725.1 Verrucomicrobiota bacterium | reverse complement strand
ACTCTTCCGGGGGCAACCAATCCTCCTGGAGCGGTCGTCCCTCCGCAAGGAACCGTTCCGACTCCGAGTCGATAAAAGTTAAACTCGATGATGCTGGAAAAGGGGAGCGAAAACCTCACTATCCTCTAAGGAATTCAGGAATGCATGAAAAAAAAAGAGAATTTTAAATTTCCTATTTTCCAGCTTTCCTAAGAAATATATATTTTAGGGAAGAGGGATGTAAAAGGAGTCGATTTATGGCTCATCAAAAATTGAAAATGCATTCAAAGACATCATTTCAAATTCTGATTGAAACGCCGCGAGGAAGTAATGGCAAATTAAAGTATGAGCCGAAACTTCAACTTTTTACCCTTCATCATGTTTTATCGAAAGGGTTTGAATTTCCCTACGACTTTGGATTTATCCCCTCCACTTTAGGAGAGGATGGGGATCCTCTCGATGTTTTGGTTTTATGTGACGCCAAGGTCTATCCAGGGTGTCTCGTGAATATCCGTCTGATTGGGGTTTTAGAAGCAGAACAGACTCTTCATGGCGAAAAACAACGAAATGATCGTCTCATCGCGATTGAAGAAAATTCGCCGACATGGAAAAAAATCAAACAACTCCGAGATCTCCCCGAAATACTGGTGGATGAAATCGAAAATTTTTTTATTTCTTACAACAAGGTTCGTTCCGTGAAATTTAAACTCATCGGAAAATCCGGAGTCGAAGCGGCAGAAAAAGCAGTCGAAAAAGGCCTTCGGCGTTTTGAGAAAAAAAAGAAATCCAAGTCGAAATAAAAAAGATTTAACCCAGATTCTGCATTAGGAATTAAAAAATGGAGCGCCGCTGGCTCAGCGGCATGGGCGAAAGGAGGACGTTTTTGTCTTTCTTCCTCGTCCATCAATCCACCCCTTAAGCCATGCCGCCGAGGCCGTCGGCGCTCCACTTCTCTTTCACCATCTGGGACATACTTTACAGATAAAATCGATTCCTAACGCAAGATTTGGGTTAAAGCGCCATCAAAATGCTCTTGCAAAGCGCCTTTTCTGATCTCCCTCCCATGCTTTTTGCTTGATTCGAGAAAGAGGATTCAAGCGCAATCCGAGGAAAACGACCTTGGCATAGGACTTGCAAATCGAGAAGGATGACTCACTCCTACTGGCAAGAAGCTCCTCTTCTTCACCATCCGCTGAAAACGGATTTCAATCATGACATCGTGATTGTAGGCGCAGGCATTGCAGGGTTAACCACGGCCTATGCTCTTAGCGAGAAGGGATTCAATCCGGTGATTATTGATAAATTTTCTCCGGATAGTGGAGAGACTCACTACACCTCGGCTCATCTTGCTTCGGTCATCGACGATCGATTTATCCATATTGAAAAATGGCATGGTAAAAAAGGCGCCCAGCTCGCCTATCAAAGTCATGCCGCTGCCATTGATTTCATTGAAAAAATCGTAAAACGATACGACATCGACTGCGACTTTAAACGACTGAATGGCTATCTTTTTTCTCAAAAAAAAGAAGCCTCCTTCTTTTTACAAAAAGAACTCCTCGCTTCGTGGAGAGCCGGACATCGAGAGGTGAATTTAATGACCTCGATCCCTTTAAAAGGATTTGAAGGAGCCACTGCACTCCGTTTCCCCTACCAAGCCCAGTTTGAACCCGCGCGCTATATGCTTGGTCTTTTAAAAGTGTTACAGCAAAGAGGTCTTCAAATTTTTTCGGATACTCAGATTGAAAACTGGGAGGAGAAAAATGATAAGATTTTACTCACAACCTCTCGCGGAATCAAAATCCGCTGCAATCAAGTGATCTTTGCCTGTAATGAGCCTTTTGTCCGATTTCGATATTTTACGCTTCAGGCTCCTTATCGGACGTATGCTCTCGTTTTCGAGGTTCCCGAAGCCATCGTTCATGACGGATTGTATTGGGATACGGAAGACCCTTACCATTATATTCGATTCGCAACGAAAGAAGGATCACCACAAGAACACGTTCTGATTGTCGGAGGAGAAGATCATAAAACAGGCCAGAACCCTCATACCGATGAGCAATGGGAAAAACTGGAACACTGGACCCGAA
>JAZKBH010000164.1:1517-6644 GCA_040388725.1 Verrucomicrobiota bacterium | reverse complement strand
ATGGGAGGCGAAGTCTGCGAGCGTCAAGGCCGGACGTCCCTGGAATCGATGGCAGATGTTACGGGATGCGGCGTGGTTAGAAGTTCTTTATAGTACGGGAATTCGTCTTCAGGAGCTTTGTCGTCTCAAGAAGAGCGATCTTGATTTTGATACGAGTTCAATTCGGGTGTTTGGAAAAGGGGCAAAAGAACGTGTTGCGATTTTAGGAGCTCACGCGATTCATGCGATTCAAGTTTATCTCGCAGAACCTCTTCCTGCTTCTGAGTTTTTGTGGATCGGTGAGGAGGGGAAGCCATTAAGCACGAGATCGATTCAATTACTTTTAAAAGAGTATTTAAAATGGGGAGGCCTTCCCGTGACCTTAAGTCCTCACAAGCTTCGCCATAGTTTTGCGACGCATCTTTTAAATCACGGGGCAGATTTGAGAAGTGTGCAAGAGATGTTGGGGCATTCCCAAATTACCACGACGCAGATTTATACCGCTGTTTCGACGGAACGGATGAAGCAGGTTTACGAGAAGGCGCATCCTCGGGCGTAAATTTGAGTGGAACCGCCAAGGGAAAGGCAAAGGCCGCCAAGAAAAATTCGGAAATAAACTTCATTTTTACTTATTGAAGAAATCCAATCACTGTTTTTATCCCATTTATTGCATTGGGACCTTGAAAAGGGAGGGTCGAGCCTGAGAGACCATGGCTTTGTGACGTAACAGAGATGCGGCCTCAGAACCTCGGCCCTCCAGCTCCAATCCACGAAAAAGGTTTTGTGTTTTACGTCGTAAAAGTATTCCCAATGCAAGCTCCGGGTTTATCCATGAAGATAAGGGTCGAAGAGCATTTTAAAAATCTTGGCGTTCTTTGCCTTTTCCTTGGCGGTTACAATTCTCTTAGTGCTTGAAGAAGGCGGATGCCGATGAGGTCGATCAACTCGTCGTCGGAATTGGCAAGGATGACGACGCCCAGAGGAAGATCATCCCAGTATCCAACATAGGATCGAAATCCTCCTGCTCCGCCATTTTTCCAAATAATCGTTCCAAAAGGGTGAGGGCTGACATACCAACCGAGTCCCAGACCCAAGGTCTCTTCTGATTTTTTCCACGGTTTGGTTGCAAGTTTAAGCGTGATCGGAAAAGGAGATCGATCGGGGTAGGTCATGATATTGATGTACTTCAAAAGATCCGGAAGAGTGGAGCAGAGCCCTCCTGCGGGATCGAAGGCGTAAAGGGGAAGACGAAAGGTTGTCCGGCCATCTCGATGAGGGATTGCCATCTGATAAGGCGGGGCGGGGTCTCCTTCGGTCCCAAAGCGCATCGATTGCAGTCCTAAAGGAGTTAAGATTTCCTGACGAAGCAGCGTTGGAAAAGGACTTCCTCGGAATCGAGCCAAAGATTCTCCCAGCGCTGCATAACCGTAATTGGAATATTGATACGTGCCAATTTTTTCCGGTTGGATGGTGCTCAGGGAGCTCCATAGCGAATCGGAGGAGTAATGAGCAAAAGGGTTTTCGTTAGCGTTTCCCGAAGGAAAATTCAGAGGCATCTTTGGAAATCCGGCGGTGTGGGTCGCTAAATCAAGAAGTCGTATGGATTTTAAATCGAGCGGTGTGGATGAGCCGAGGATTTGATTCAGCAGAGGATTAGGAGGAAGTTTTTGTTGCTCCATCATTCGAGCAAGCCAAAGACCGGTAAAAGTTTGGGTAACGGCTCCTATTTCGAAGAGAGTTTTGTCATTGATCGGTTTTCCATCGGTCCCTGTGCTTCCAAAGTAAAAAGGAAAGGTGCGAACGCCGTAAGTAATGCCGATCGCAAGTCCGGGGTTGCGACCATTTTGGGAGTAAGCTTCGAAAATGGATCGAAAATCATTTACTTCAATTTTATCGATGGAAATTTTAGAGAGAATTTTAAAGCCCCCATTGAGCTGTGACATGCGCTCGAGATTCTTCTTATCGACGCTTTGAATGTGGAAGAGATAAAAAAGAGTAAATACGCTCACCCCCAGGATGGCGACATAAAGAATAAAGGAGAAAAAGCGGGACATACGGAGGGGAGAAATTTTTAAGGCATCTCGGTGTAAGAGAGATTAATATTTTGGCCGGACTCATCGCTAAAGATAGAGACATTACAGCCCTTTTTTCCCTCGTTCGCTTGTGCGACCAGATTAATGCTTGTAATCTTTTCTCCCTCTTCTTCTTTGGTGACTTCCACTTGTAATCCCGATGCTTTTAGTTTTGATTCAAAAAATTCACCAATCTTTTTAATATCATCTGAACTCGTCTCGCTGAGACTCCCTACGGCCATCCCGTTTATTTTTTGGTTCATTTGATCTTGGACTTTAGCGTCAGGATAAAAAGGGACCCACTCGGGAGCTTTTTCGTTTTCAGAAACAGTGGTCGGAGAGGATTCTGAAGAAGGAGTACTTCCAATAGAGGCATTCGGTTTGATTTCTGTTGTCGAATTGTTTTCCGTGGCTTCCGTCGCTTTTTGAATGGTCGCGATAAACTTTTCGAGATCCGCTTGTCCATTTGCCATATCGACCGTGGTGACTTCACCTGTTGGTTTATACAAGACCGAAAACTTGCCGGTTTGACTATCAAAGGATTTGATTTCTAGATCAGGATTGATGTTGTTGATCATCTGTTGAAATCCATTTTTCGCCATGGCATTGATCATTCCCACTTCGCTATTTTCTTTAGAAGGCTCCGTGGTGGATTCGGAATGAAATTCGAATTTGGCTTTTGTGGAGGCGATTGTTTTCTTAACCGCTTTATAACCGAAATAACCCGCGGCACTCAGGCCGATGATTGCGATTGCCAGGATTCCTAAAATGATCGCCGTATTTGATGTAGAGGGGGTCGAAGGAGGAATAACAGCAGTGGGATTTACTTCGGAAGCAATATCAGATCCGAGAGCTCCATCGACCGTCGGAATTGCGGGGGGAACCGAGAGGCCTGCGGGAACGATTTGACGATAAAGAGATGCCATAATCAAAAGAACAAAAGCGACTGCAGGAAAGAGACCGATCAGGAGAAAGAGAGCTCCCACCATACAGATTAAGAAACAGAGAATAAAAGAAATGAATAAGTTTGCGATATGGGGGCGTGCTAATCGAAATGAAGCGCCAAGAGAGTCCAGTGGCTCCGCTTTTTGATCAGCAACCAGATAAGGCCAAAGACCGAGAAGTGAACTGCCGACCATACAAAGTCCAAAGCTCACGAGACCGACGATAAAGAATAATCCGAAACCTAGTTTTTCCAATCCAAAGGCAGCGCTTCCAAATGCCATAGCGGCTCCTCCCATCAGGCAAAGAATGAAAGGAATCATCGGAATGACTTGCGCCAAAAATCCAGTAATCGCGGCGGGAATAAAACGTTTAAACCCATCAAAAAGAATCGAAAATTCAATTGTTTTTCCATCATGAAGAGCGAGAGCGGAGAGAGCGAATCCGATCCATAGAGGCCCCATCAGAAAGGTTCCCAGAAAAGCGATAAAGTTTGTGGCGACTAGAATGGCAAAGGCAACAATTACCATACCCGTCAGAAGAAGGCCTCCGCGTTTAAAGGATTGAATTGCATCAGAAAAGGCCGTGCGAAAGGAGAGGGAGGGAGTGCTCATAGGAGGTCTTTTTTTTGAAAACATTATCGGGGAGGGTCAAAATGAACAAGGGGAAAACAACCTTTAAAGGGAATTCACCACGGAGGCACGGAGTAAACCAAAAGGCAGACTAGTTCTCGAGTTTAAACGCAAATCGCATTTAAACTCCGTGCCTCCGTGGTGAATTGTTTTGTTATTTCAAAATCGATGCACTTAATGTGATTGAACTATTATCAGTAGAGTCGCTCCGTTGTGATCCAAAAAAGTGTTGCTGAAAATCGTGATCTCCTTGGGCAATTCCACCAATTTCGATTGTTGAGCCATCCAGGGCTGTCACGGTGGTTTTTAATGTTTGAAAGGAGATGACGCCTTCGGGTTCAAAGAAGTCACTCGAGAGCTTTCGAATTTGAGGGATGACGGTGACTTGAATTTGGTTTCCAAAAACTTTTGGAGATATTCCGAGTTGAGAGCCGATTTTTTCCCAACGTGTTTGAGTGGCTCCGATCAGTCCGAGTCCTTTGGCATACGACCAAAAATAATCAATAAAAGGAACATCTTGTCCCACTTCGAGAGAGGCGCAACCACCGCTACGCACAACGAGAAATTGAGAGGTCAGGGAATCACTTGTTCCTAAATTATTTCCGAGTTCGATGCGATGAGGTCTTTGGCCGCGAATATCCATTCTGTTTTGAGAATGGTCTCCAAACGTTTTGGAAATAATTTCAATGCGGACATTCGGTTGAGGCGCATTGAAGGCTTGGACGACTTCATCAATCAGACCAAATTGAGTCGGAATATCTTGAACAATCACTTTCGCTGATTTTTCTACGAGAATAATTTTCCCCTCGGATGAAATGACGCCTTCGAGTGCGGTTTTAACTGCGGCGAGGTCTCCCGAGGAAACGGTATAAGAACGAGTGATTTTGGTCGATTCCGCGGCACTCAGAGAGAAGATAGAGCTCAAGAACAACAAAAAAATAAATGGGCGGAAAATCATAGGCGATAAGTGGAGCTTGGCACAAAAAAGATCGGAATCAACTCGGGGAAATAAAAAACTGGAAGGACGAGCGCTGCGAGTCCTCGACTTTTCCACATCAGGACTCGCAGTGCTCGTCCCTCCAGCTAAAGGAAAGATGTTTCCGATCTGAGATCAAAAAATTCAATTTTGATGAATAGAGGGGGAGGAGAGGTTCTATAAATCGCTCTTTTCATTAGAATTTTCCTCTGTAAGATTTACCCCTATGCGCATCGCAACCATTGCGGAGGTTCAGAAAATTGAGCAACGGGTGATTGAAAAGGGGATGCCAGCCGAGCGACTGATGGAGCTCGCGGCTCATGGCATGAGAGATATTTTACAGTCGGACCCTCTGACTCGCAATTCCAGAGAGGCTTTGATTCTCGCCGGAAAAGGGAATAATGGCGGAGATGGAATTGTTCTCGCCCGATTGTTGATGGACGAAGGATGGAATGTGACGGTGGTTTTGGCTTTGGAGCCGCTGGGAGAACTCCCTCTTAAAAAACTCGATCAACTCAAGCGACTC
>JAZKBH010000164.1:0-1507 GCA_040388725.1 Verrucomicrobiota bacterium | reverse complement strand
TTCCAAAGGAATTGTGATTGATGCCCTTTTGGGAATAGGGGGGAAATCAAAACCTCATGGAGCGATTGCTCAATGGATTCAGTGGGCCAATGAAGCGCGATGGAACCACTCCTTTCGAACGGTTGCTTTAGATTTACCAAGTGGATTGAATGAAGAGACATCCGAAGTGCATGAAGCGATGATTGCGGATCTCACCATCACAGTCGGATTTCCGAAGAGTATTTTAGTCGAGGAACGGTTTTCGAATTGGATCGGTCGATTGGAAGTCGTCTCTATTTTTGAATCGGAGACAGAAACGCTTTCTGAAAACCGCGAACTCTTGTGTCGGAAAAATTTAAAAAGTTTACTCCCGCGTCGACTCCCTCACTCTTACAAGGGATCGTATGGCAAAGCGCTCATCATGGCGGGGTCTCTTGGAATGACGGGGGCGGCGGCTCTTTCGTCGAATGCTTGTTTGCGGACCGGAGCGGGTTTGACTTATCTTTCGACGTTTACAGATTGTATTCCGCTTTTGGCGGGAGTTGTTCCTCCTGAAATCATGGTACGAGATTTGTTTTCTGGAGAGTTGTTTGACCTTTTCCAGACTGCGAATGCGATCGCTATCGGACCAGGCATGGGACAAACCCAAGAGGCCCTTTCTGCTCTCAGTTATTTATTCGATCATGCTCATAAGCCGGTCGTGATTGACGCCTCTGCCTTGACGTTATTGTCCACGCATCCTGAGTTAGAGAGAATGATTCCCGAAGGCTCGGTTCTCACTCCGCATGCGGGGGAAATGGCTCGGTTGCTCAAAACAGATTTGATTGACCGTGAAGCTCAAGTGATGGCGTATGCAAGGGATAGGAAAGTCGTCGTGGTTCTCAAAGGAACACGAACTCTCGTCGTGAGTCCTGAAGGGAAAATTCATTATAATTCCACGGGGAATCCCGGCTTAGCGAAAGGAGGCTCGGGAGATGTGCTCACGGGAATCATTGTGGGATTAATGGCTCAAGGGTTGAGCTCTTGGGATGCTGCTCGTTTAGGAGTCTGGCTTCATGGACAGGCCGCGGATGAAGCATTGATGCATGTGGGAGCAGAAGAATTTTTAGTGGCCTCGGATGTGATTGATTTCCTTGCGGAAGCAATTGTTAATCTGAGAAACGGGTAGATGTTCAAAAAGGAAAATGGAATGTGGAAAGCGCTTCTCATCAGGATGCATCAGATGAGCGTGCGAGCCAATTATTATTCGTTGAGGCTTTTTCTCTCATTCAAAAAAATAATTATGCTTTGATCTTAATGGATATTCAGATGCCTCTCATGGATGGCGTGGAATTAACCCAAAAGATTCGCACCTATGAGCGCGAAAAAGGGGAGACATCTCGGATCATTATCGTCGTCACCGCCAATGCAATGGTCGGAGATCGGAAGCGATATTTAGATCAAGGGTTGAATGATTATCCCAAATCTTGCATTGGGAATTTAAAATGGGAGGGCCAAGCGATGCGCGGCCTTGATTTTAGAGGGAACA
>JAZKBH010000163.1:14288-18203 GCA_040388725.1 Verrucomicrobiota bacterium | reverse complement strand
CCCTCCCGCTAAAATCATATTGGGATGGGCGACAATCTAAATCAAAAATGCTCTAATGCATGATCTGAGTTTAATCGTTGAGGTGAAAATATTCAGCGTCACCCCTCGACAATATGCATATATCATGCATATTGATATGTATGAGAACGACACTCAACATCGATCAAGATTTAATCCTTCAAGCAGGTAAAATGACGGGAATTAAGGAAAAAACGACACTCGTTAAAATGGGTCTTGAAGCCCTTGTCACACGTGAAAGCGCTAAACGACTTGCAAAGCTGGGGGGAAGTGAAAAAAAACTCGATCTCATTCCAAGGCGACGGGGTTAGATCCATATGACATTAGTAGATACTTCCGTTTGGATTGATCACTTGAGAAATAAAGTAAATTTTCTTCACGATTTACTCTTGGAGGAAAAAGTCGCGATCCATCCACTCATTATCGGAGAACTCGCTTGCGGAAACTTACGGCAACGAGACGAGATTTTGATGCTCCTGGAATTCCTCCCCCATACCATGGTGGCAGATCATTCGGAAGTGATGACATTTTTGGATCATCACCATCTTTACGGAAAGGGACTCGGATGGATTGATTTGCATCTTTTAGCCTCATGTACACTCTCTCAAACTCCCTTTTGGACTCGCGATCGACGACTCCAAAAAGAAGCTCAAAGACTGGGAATCTCCTCGAGATTTAAATAATAATCCCAACGCTTGAAATTCCTTTTTAAAACCGCAGCATTATAAAACTTGATGAAAACTCCTAAAGTCATGATCTTAGGCGCCGGACCTGCCGGCTTAACGACCGCTTGGGAGCTCTGTAAAAAAGACTATCCCCTTGTGATTTGGGAATCAGATCCCCGTTATGTGGGTGGAATTGCTCGCACGGTCGAAGAAAAAGGATTCCGTTTTGATATCGGAGGACATCGTTTTTTTAGTAAATCTGAAGAAGTCAATCGCGTCTGGATGGAGATCATGCCTGACGATTTTATCGAATGCCCGCGACTCTCCCGTATTTACTACAATCACAAATTTTTTAATTACCCCCTCGAAGCGATCGATGCGTTTATCAAGCTCGGGCCTTTCGAAACCGCCCATGTTCTTTTGAGTTACCTCTACAGCAAGCTTTTTCCCTCTCCGACGGAAAAATCATTCACCGACTGGGTGAGTAATCGATTTGGGAAACGTCTCTTCCAAATTTTCTTTAAATCCTATACCGAAAAAGTATGGGGAATGTCGTGCGATGAAATTAGCGCCGACTGGGCCGCTCAACGAATTAAAGGACTCAGTCTCAAAGAAGCCATCATCAGTGCGCTGCGAGGAAAACAAGCCGCGCCCACGGCCAAGACTCTGATCCGTCAATTCTTTTATCCCCGACTCGGTCCCGGCCAGATGTGGGAAACGGCGGTTTCAAAAATTGAATCCAAAGGAAATTCGGTCGTCATGGATCGAAAAGTCACCGAGATCCATTGGGAGGGAAATCGGGTCACGAAAGTGAAGGGACAAAATCACCTCGGCGAGTCCTTCGAAGAAACGGCGGATACTTATCTCAACTCCATTGCGCTTCGGGATTTGATCGAAGCGATGAGACCTCTCCCTCCGGAAGCGGTGATTCAAGCCGCTCAGAAACTCCGTTACCGCGACTTTTTAACCGTCTGTCTTGTGGTGAAACGCGAGAAAATTTTCCCCGATACTTGGATTTATATTCATGACCCTTCCGTCAAAGTCGGTCGAATTCAAAACTATAAAAACTGGAGTGCGGCGATGGTCCCCGACCAAGCCTATACGACACTCGGTATGGAATACTTCTGTTTCGAGGGAGATAAAACCTGGAATATGAGTCCCGAAGCCCTCCGTGAACTCGCGACTCGAGAAGTCGTTCAAATCGGACTCATTCGCGCGGAAGAAGTCACCGACGCCTTCATTGTCCGAATGCCGAAGGCTTATCCGATTTACGATCATGAGTACCAACAGAATGTGGATGTCATTCGGGAGTGGCTACAGACCTTTACAAACCTCCAAACAACTGGCCGAAATGGAATGCATCGGTATAATAATCAAGATCACTCGATGATGACCGCTATTCTTGCAGCACGGAATATTGAAGGCGAAAAACATGATCCGTGGAAGGTCAATACGGATGCCGAATATCATGAGTCGGGAGACCACCTGACGCCGAAGAAATTATAATGATTTTTACCGCAAAGAGGCACAAGAAGCGCAAGTTTTAACCGGATCTAATTAAATGGAGGGGCAGTGGCCCACTGCCTTCCTGGTTCCCTGAGGCACAGGAACCTGTGCCCCTCCAATTATACAATTCTTATGCTGTTTAAATTCTCTTCAGAATTTTCTTTACCGATCTTGGCCCCTGATAAATAAATCCTGTATAAATTTGAACCAAGCTAGCTCCGACCTCTAATTTTTCACGGGCATCTTCTGCAAATTGAATCCCACCGACTCCAATGATCGGAAGCTTATTCTCTGTTTTTTTAGAAATCCATCGAACGATCTCAGTGCTTCGATTTTTGACGGGACGACCGCTTAGTCCTCCCTCTTCTTTCAGCGCGACCGAACTCTTATCGAGTGTCGTATTCGTCGCAATAATCCCTTGGCACTTTAAAGTCTCGATCGCCTCGAGAACCGCTTCGATCTCATCCCAAGTCAGATCGGGAGCGATCTTAATTAAAATCGGAAGCTGTTTTGAATTCGCTTCTTGAATTGGTTCAACAATTCGAAGAAGAGATTCTTTTGTCTGAAGCGATCTTAATCCCGGCGTATTCGGAGAACTGACGTTGATGGCAATATAGTCCGCAAAATCCCGAAGACGCTTGAAAGATTCCAAATAATCCAGAGGGGCCTCTTCCAACGAGGTGATCTTCGATTTACCGAGATTAATACCGACGGGAATACGAGGCCATTGTCCTGCATGTTTATAAACTTCAAGCCGTTCAGAAATAGCGATGGCTCCTTCATTCGGAAATCCCATTCGATTAATCACCGCCTCCGCTTCCGGAATACGAAAAATTCGAGGACGAGGGTTTCCCTCTTGGCCGTGTGCAGTGACGGTTCCAATCTCGACAAACCCGAATCCAAACTTTTCCCAAACAGGGAGCGCTAATGCATTTTTATCGAATCCTGCCGCTAATCCGACCGGATTCGGAAAATCGATTCCCCAGAGATTTTTTTTGAGTTGTGGATTTTGATAAGAACACCCCAGTGAAGCGAGTGAGGCAAAAAAAGGATTTTGAAGAAAGTCCATCGCCGCATGATGGACCGATTCCGGATCGAAACGAAAAAGGATCGGCTTTACCAATTTTTGATAAAACATAATGAAATATTACTTCTGAAGATAAGGAGCAATCGCCGCTTTCCAGCGGTTATGACGCTGACGAAGATCGGTCATTTGAAGCTTCACCGTCTCTAAATTGACTTCAAGCGACTTTCTCACCTGATATTCTAGATCAATAATTTGGGATTTGAGGGAGAGATATTCTAATTCATCCCGATCCATCGGCGAAGGAGTCCAGTCAAACTCCGCCATCTTCTCGGTAAGCGTTTGTTTGTTTTGAGTATGCTTTGGGATTTGATCCCATTGTCCGGAGCGAATCGCATCCATCTCCCACATCAGCGCTTCGACCAGCTGACGGAGAAGTTGAATCTTGGCTTTGTAGGACAGATTACTCATGTGTAGAACCAATCAAAAGTACTCCAACCGTTCTTACAAGCAAAAAGAAACTCAATTTCCATGTGGGCACATTTTCAAGTCAGTCAAATAGACTTAAAAACCAGTTAAACCCGGATTCGGCAACGCCGAAATCCCTTTTCATAAAGAGATTGGTTTTCAGAGCTCGCTCTGAAAACCAATCGATTAATGAAAAGCTCCTGCGCTTTGCAGGAAAAGGGTTCAACGGTTTAT
>JAZKBH010000163.1:11686-14278 GCA_040388725.1 Verrucomicrobiota bacterium | reverse complement strand
TATTGGGCGTGGCGTCGTCGCGTCGTTGTGCGAGACAAGTTTTTCGATGTTTTATTAGGATTAATTCTTGGTTTCGGCCTATGACTTATTTAGGGTAAGGAGAAATGGACTCCTTTCTTCCACAGCTCGTTGACGATCTACTCGATTCCTACGCGGAATGCGGCGGTATCAATCATATTGATGGAATTAACCTTCCTTCCAAAGGAGCGATTGCTTCTATTACCCAAGATCTTCTCTCGATTCTCTTTCCCGGATTTCATTCAGATCGTGTCTTAAAGCGAGAAGAACTCCCCGAATTTGCAGCGGCACTCCTCTCCAGCATCCAGCAACGACTCCATATCGAGATCAGCAAGAGCCTCGATTATCGTCCTGTTCCTGAAACAACCGCCGAAGCGATTTTGGAAGCATTCTTAAAATCACTCGCCCAAACCCGCTGTACCGTTCAAACGGATGTCGAAGCCTCCTTTGATGGAGATCCCGCCGCAACGAGTACCGAAGAGGTCATTTTAGCCTATCCGGGAATTGAAGCGATTGCCGTTCAACGACTCGCGCATACGCTTTACAAACTCGGCGTCGCCCTCATTCCCCGCATGATGACCGAATGGGCTCATGCTCGTTCCGGAATCGATATTCATCCCGGGGCGCAAATTGGAACTCACTTCTTTATCGATCACGGTACAGGCGTCGTCATCGGAGAGACGACGGTCATCGGAAACTACGTCCGCGTTTATCAAGGTGTCACCTTGGGAGGACGCAGCGTCGCACATCGCGTCACGCGCAACGCTCAAGGTCAAGCGACAACTGGCAAACGCCATCCGACGATTGAAGATGAAGTCACGATTTATTCCGCGGCCACGATTTTAGGTGGAGATACCGTTATCGGAGCCCGAAGTGTGGTCGGAGGAAACGTCTGGCTCACTCAATCCGTTCCGCCGGACTCCGTCGCTTCGTTCGAAGCCCTAGGCGTTCAAATTCGATCTCGCAAAAAAAATACCGACGATTTTCAGATTTAATGAAACGATTTTATCTCGATCACAATGCGACGACTTCCTTAGATCCTCGAGTCCTTGAGGTCATGCTCCCCTGGATGACCAGTGAGATGATGGGAAACCCCTCGAGTGTCCACCATGAGGGACGAAAAGCTCGAGCGGCGATCGACTTTGCCCGTGAGCGACTGGCAAGTCTCATGAAGATCAAGCCTTCTGAAATCATCTTTTCAGGAGGAGGAACCGAAAGCAATAATCTGGCAATCTTCGGACTTGCTCGAGCTCATTCGGCCAAAGGAAGACACTTAATTACCTCCGCCGGGGAACACCATGCCGTCCTCCATGCGTTTGAATACCTTCAGAAACATGAAAACTTTGAGGTCACCATCCTTCCCCTCTCTCCCGCGGGATCGATCGATCCCCTCGTTTTAGAAAGAGCCATTCGCAAGGAGACCATCCTGGTCAGCATCCTCTCTTCCAATAATGAAACCGGAGTCCTCTCCCCGATGCTCGAAATCGGCGCAATCTGTGCCAAGCACGGCATTTACTTTCATACCGACGCGGTTCAAAGCGCAGGAAAAGAACCTTTAAAAATCAAAGAGTGGCAAGTCACGGCAATGAGTTTGACGGGACATAAATTTTATGGTCCTCATGGAACCGGCCTTCTTTACCTCAAGGTTGCCACCCCCCTTCAAAGCCTTCATCTCGGCGGGGCACAAGAAAACCAACGACGTCCAGGAACGGAAACCGTTGCCGGAATTGTCGGATTCGTCGAAGCCTATGCCATTGCTCAACAAACCTGTGAGAAAGAGTCTAAAAAGCTTTTGGCAATGACAGAAGAGCTTTGGAAAGGCATTTCCGATCTTCCAGGAGTTCAACGCAATGGCGATCCAATCAACAGGCTCTCCAATACCCTAAATGTCAGCTTTTCGAAACACCATGGGGAAGAATTGCTCATGGGACTCGATCTCGCCGGGATCGCCGTCTCCAGCGGCTCAGCATGCATGGTCGGCAGCGTTCAATCCTCCCATGTCTTACAAGCGATGGGAATTTCGGAATCGACCGCTCAGTCGACTGTTCGCTTTTCAATGGGCCGAAAAACCGAAGCGGACGACATTCCTGAAATCATCTCGAGAATTCGAAATGTTATTCTCAGCCAGCGCCCTCTATATTCTTAAAAATTTTAAGTTTGCTTATTGTCTAGAAATCCAATAAGAAAATATTCCTATGAATTTATCCTCTTTTTCTACACAACAATTCAAGCAAGTGAACGCACTTCTCAAAAAACGTGACTCCTTGCTCGCGGAAATCAAAACCGTCGACAAACAACTCAAAGAATTCTCCAAAATTCAATTAAAGGCGATCAAGAAAAAAAGCCCTCTCTCGAGCCGTCGCAAAAAAACTTTCAAAAATCTCCGCACTCAAATCCTCGAAATTCTTGCAAAATCAGGCAAAAAAGGAAAGAAAGTCGCGGACATCGCAAAAACCCTTAAACTCTCGACCAATAATATCTATAGCTGGTTTTACACCACTGGTGCGAAAAATAGAAAAATCAAAAAGGTCGCTCCCGGCACCTACGGTCTCGTTAAATAATACCTTCGAATCA
>JAZKBH010000163.1:0-11676 GCA_040388725.1 Verrucomicrobiota bacterium | reverse complement strand
TCTATAAAAAACGGCGTTTTCATCCGAAAACGCCGTTTTTATTGAAAGAATAGGAGCTAAAAATACTCAAAATGATCTTTTATTCCATCCAGGGCTGAAAGACTTCCAGCTTTAAAGGCTCTGCTCCATATTGATTAAAAGACTCTAAAATCGCATGGGTATAGGATTGATCGAAGTGACTTCTTAAGGATTCAAAATCTTTCCATTTTTCAAAAAGGAACTGACGATTGGGATCATCCAAAGACTCGTGAAATTCGTACGCAATATTTCCCAACTCCAGACGCGTCCCTTTCACTGCCGCTTCCGCCACAGGACGAAATGCTTTCATTGATCCAGGCTTGATGACCGCCTGAATCAATAAGGTAAAAGGACGGTTAGGATCTTGAAGTTTTTTAAAAATTTCTGCCAAGGGGCCCGTTAGTTCACTCATGATGACTCCGATCCTGATCGAAGGACTTGAATAAAGGCTTCCTGAGGAATATCGACACTTCCAAAGGACTTCATTCGTTTTTTTCCTTCTTTTTGTTTTTCTAAAAGTTTTCGTTTACGACTGATATCGCCGCCGTAACACTTTGCGGTCACATTTTTACCGACCGTTTTAACATCTTCTCGGGCGACGATTTTTCCACCGACCGCTCCTTGAATCGCAATCTTGAATAAATGCGGCGGAATCACGTCTTTTAATTTGGCAGCCAACGCTCTTCCCCGTCCAGGCGCTTTATCGCGATGAACAATGGACGAAAAAGCATCTACCGCTTCGCCATTGACCAACATATCGAGTTTGACCAAGTCGTTCGTCTTATATTCCGCGTATTCGTAATCCATCGATCCATAACCTCGAGTCACGGTCTTAATTCGATCATTGAAATCGACGACAATCTCACTGAGAGGAATTTCCGAGTGAAGCATCACACGACGTTGATCGAGAGTCTCAGTGTGGTCAAACGTTCCCCGTTTTTCCATGACGAGTTGCATGATATCGCCAATAAATTCGTTCGGCGTGAGAATATAACATTTCACCATCGGTTCTTGAATTTGTTCGATCACCGAAGGATCCGGAAGCTTAAGAGGATTATCCACTTCGAGCCACTCCCCATTCGTTTTTTCAACCTTGTAAATAACGCTCGGATACGTGGCAATGATATCCATGTTGTATTCGCGATGGAGACGCTCTTGCACGATTTCCATATGAAGGAGTCCGAGGAAACCACAACGAAATCCAAAGCCTAAGGCCACCGAGGATTCAGCCGAGAAAACAAGAGCCGCATCATTGATCTGAAGCTTGTGCATCGCAATCTTAAGCTGCTCGTAATCCGCCGTATTAATCGGATAAATCCCACTATAAACCATCGGCGTAATCTGTTTGAAACCCTCCAAAGGCTTATCGGTCGGACGTTCCGCACCGGTCAGGGTATCGCCGATTTTAATATCATTCGGACTCTTGATGTTGGCAATGATGTAACCGACATCCCCTTGATTCAGCTGCTTCACCGCCGTCGGCTTCGGAGCAAAAACTCCGACTTCTTTGACTTCATATTTCTGATTGGAAGAATAAAGAAGGATATTCTGACCCGCTTTAAGGCTCCCGGTCATGACCCGCAGATAAGTGACCACTCCACGATAGGTATCAAAAATCGAATCAAAAACGAGCGCCCGTAAAATTCCATCTTCTTCACGTTTGGGAGAAGGAATCCGCTCTACAATGGCTTCCAAAATTTCATCAATTCCAATCCCCGCTTTCGCACTGGCAGGAATCGCCTCTTCTCCCGGAATGGCAAGAATATCTTCGAGTTGTTTCTTACAAACTTCGATATTCGCGCTGGGGAGATCAATTTTGTTGATGACCGGAATCAGCTTTAAATTTTGCTTCATCGCCAAGTGAACATTGGCCACGGTTTGAGCTTCCACTCCTTGTGCCGCATCAATAATTAAAAGGGCTCCCTCACAGGCAGAAAGACTTCGAGAAACTTCGTTGGCAAAATCGACGTGGCCCGGAGTATCAATCAAATTAAAACGATAAGTTTTACCATCTTTAGACTTAAAAGCCATCGTCACCGGATGAGCTTTAATCGTGATCCCCCGCTCCCGCTCCAAATCCATGGAATCCAAAAGTTGATTCTGCATGTCACGATCGGAGATCGTTCCTGTTCTTTGCAAAATACGATCGGAGAGGGTCGTTTTTCCGTGATCAACGTGGGCAATAATACAAAAGTTACGAGTCAATTCAATGGACATGGTCTATTCTACTTTCACTTACAATCAGTTCTCTATTTTAACCGGCAGCGGAAACTTCAGAGGCCTTACTTCTCAATCCTGCAACAGCGACTGTTGCATCAGGCTTTCCGAAAATCGATGTACCGGCAACAATCACATTGGCTCCTGCAGCAACCGCAGGTCCAATGGTGCTTTCGCTCAATCCACCATCCACTTCAATATCATACGTTAAATTTTTTTCTTCCCGATAGGCTTTGGCTTGTCGGATCTTCTCCAGAACTTCGACAATAAAAGACTGTCCTCCAAACCCAGGATTCACGGTCATACAAAGCAAAAGATCGAGATTTTTAAGATGTTTGGTCGCATGCTGGAACATCGTTAACGGATTGATCGCCAATCCCGTTTTGCATCCCATATCTTTAATCGTCGAAAGTGTCCGACCGACATCATGGTAAGCTTCCAGATGAATCGTTAAAATATCAGCTCCGGCTTCAATAAAATTTCTCACATAACGATCCGGTTGTTCGATCATCAAATGAACATCCAAAGGAAGTTGCGTCGTTCGACGAAGCATCGCTACAAACTCAGGCCCAAAGGTGATGTTCGGAACAAAATGTCCATCCATAATATCGACGTGAAGCATATCGACTCCCGCCGCTTCAACACGCCGAATTTCTTCTTCAATTTTAGCGTAATTACAGGCTAAAATAGAGGGGGCAATCATTAAGGATTTCATGCTTTTGTTTTTTCGATCAGTTCGATTTCGTAACCTTCAGGACCATCAATAAAAGCAAATCGACTTCCGGATGAGCTGGAGGTCGGCCCATCGCTCAAAGGATATCCTTTCGAGGCGGAATGCGCTGCAAAAGCTTCGATATTTTCCACTTCAAAAGCCAAGTGAGTCAGATCGGCTTGGACCTTCACTTCTCCACTCGATGGAAAATGGCAGATTTCAATCAGCTCTTCACTTCCGGGAGCTTTAAAGAAAACGAGTGTTGAGCCTCGAGGAGATGTTTTACGACTGATCTCTTCCAATCCCAAAACCTCTTTATAAAAATAAGTCGTTTTATCGAGATCACTGACTCGATAGCGGGTATGTAACAGTTTTCCAACGCGTTGACTCATACGATGCACTCCAAACTTAGATTTTAACCTTAAACGATTCTTTCCCATCCAAGCCCAAAACAAAAGCAGCAATCCATTCGGCCATTTTTTCGAGATCTTTCAAATGAACGAGTTCGACTGGCGTATGCATGTACCGATTGGGCACTGCGAGTGAAACGGTCGGAACTCCTCCGCAGGAGATAAAGATCGCATCGGCATCCGTTCCAGAGTAACGGGCATCAATTCCGTATTGAATTTTGATCTTTTCTTTCCTAGCCACTTGATCGAGATGATCGACCAGGACAGGATGATTGACACTTCCTCGACTTAAGACAGGTCCTTTTCCGAGTTTGATATCTCCAAATTGTTTATGCTTCACGAGAGGAATATCGGTTGCATGACCGACATCCACCACAATAGCGGCATCCGGTTTGACCGAATACCCGACCATGGCAGCGCCATAGAGACCGTTTTCTTCTTGAATTGTGGAGGCAGAAATAAGGGAAACTTTCAGCTTTTTGGACTTTTCCGAACAAATCCGCAGAACTTCCGCCGAGATAAATGTACCGATGCGATTATCACATGCACGCGCCGCCCAAATATCGCCATGAAGGGTTTCACAGCCGACGGAGTAGGTCATCAAATCGCCGACTTTGACCCGTTTTTCCGCTTCGGCCTTTGATTCTACCCCGATATCGACAAAAACTTCATGCCAGGCCGGAGCTTCTTGCTTTTTGGAACGATCTTGTAAATGAATCGCTAACCCACCAATGACCCCTAAAACAGGTCCTTTAGAAGAATGAATGAGGACGCGCTGTCCGCGAGCCAGACTTGGATCCTGACCGCCGACGGGAGAAAAATAGACAAACCCTTTATCATCAATATATTGCACCTGAAATGCAATCTCATCAGCATGGCCTGCCACAAGAATTTTTATTTTGGCATCGGGGTTTAAAATCGCCACCGCGTTTCCATAAGCGTCGGTTTGGGTCAAATCGGCAAAGGGCTTTACGTAGTTTAACCAAACCCGCTGACCGGGAGCTTCTCCGCTGGAAGGACTTGCGGTATTGAGAAGCGTTTTAAGAAATGACTTGGATGATTCTTTCATAAAGATGGTGAAGCTGTTAAGAAATAGGGGCTTTCCCTAAAAATCCAAGAAGAACTTGGGAAAATTTTAAAACTTGCATTTTATTCACAGCTCGGCATTCTCCAGCCCTTCAAAAATAAAGAGAAAAAGAAAGAAAACTAGGAAAGTTATGATCAAAGTAGAAGAAAAGAATCGCATTAAAAAAGAGTTCCAAACTCATGACAAAGACTCCGGATCAACGGAAGTTCAAGTCGCTCTTTTGACAGAGCAAATCAATCTTTTGACCGGCCACTTGCAAAACGGCAACAATAAAGACCACAGCTCACGCCGTGGATTACTCACGATGGTCAATCGCCGTCGTAAGCTTTTGGATTATTTAAATAGCAAAGATGCGACCCGTTACGAGACTCTCATCAAACGCTTAAAGCTTCGTAAATAATTGGTTTTGTCGAGGAGAGAGAATGATTTTCTCATTTTTCAAAAGAGAAAATCAGTCATTCATCCCCTTCAAAACTTTTCGACATTTGAAGATTCACAGGAAAATAGAGGTCTGTTGGGAACTCGCGGGAATCACTCGCATTCCAACATTTTTGCTCCACGCATGGCCTCTTGATTCCCTGCTGAACTCGATTAAGATTTAGCATTCGTTTCGATGTCTCTTTTAGAAAACAAGAAAAAACAAAATCGTTTTTCCCATGGAAAAACACCTTGGCTCAGATCAGCTGAATCAAGGGAAAGGAAATAATAATATGTCCGTACAACCGACAACTGTCTCCGCCCCGTTCGGAGCTCATAACATTGAAATTCAAACTGGTAAACTTGCCAAACTCGCTGACGGAGCCGTCACCGTCCGTTACGGTGAAACGATGGTGATCGTCACCGCCGTCTCCGCCACCTCGATTAAAGAAGGCCAAGATTTCTTCCCTCTCACAGTCGAATATCGTGAACGTCCTGCTGCTGTAGGTCGTTTTCCCGGGGGTTACTTCAAACGTGAAGGCCGTCCTTCCGAAAAAGAAATCCTCACTTGCCGGATGACGGATCGCCCTCTGCGTCCCCTCTTCCCTGCAGGTTACCTCTACGATACTCAAATCATCACGACTCTTCTCTCGGCAGATGGTCAAAATGATCCTGATATCTTGAGCATCAACGGCGCATCCGCAGCTTTGATGGTCTCCGACATTCCTTTTAATGGCCCGATCGGAGCAGTCCGTGTCGGTCGCGTCGATGGACAGTTCATTGCGAACCCCACCCACGCTCAAATGGAACTCAGCGACATTGATCTCGTTTATGTGGGATCCGAAAAAGATACCATCATGATCGAAGGAAGCGCGATCGAACTTCCCGAAGCGGATTTCGTAGCATCCCTTGATTTTGCTCAAGAACAAATTCAAGTCGTTATCAAACTCCAAAAAGAATTGGCATCCAAAGCCGGTAAAGCGAAACGTGAAGTTCCTCTCTTTATCGTTGCTCAAGACCTCCAAGAGATCGCGTATCAAGTCGCTGGAGATCGTATCGAAGGTGCTCTTTACAAACCAAGCAAAGTCGAACGTTCCAAAGCCGTCGGCGCTCTTAAAGAAGAAGTCAAAGCGAAGATTTTGGAAAAGAATCCGACCGCGACTGCTTTCCAAATCAGTTCCGCTTTTGATTACCTCCAAAAGAAAGCGTTCCGCCGCAGTATCTTGGATTTGAACAAACGTTGCGATGGTCGTGGAATCGATGAACTTCGCGCGCTCACAGGCGAAACCGGCATCATCCCTCGCGTTCACGGTTCAGCCCTCTTCGCACGTGGAGAAACTCAAGCCCTTTGCTTTACGACTTTAGCGTCGACCGATGAAGCTCAAGACTTGGACGGCTACACCGGTGGCGATCAAACGAAGCGTTTCATCCTTCACTACAACTTCCCTCCTTTCAGCGTCGGCGAAACAGGCCGCGTCGGTGGATTGAATCGTCGTGAAATTGGTCACGGCGCATTGGCAGAACGCTCATTGCTTCCTGTCATTCCTTCGGAACAAGACTTCCCTTACGCAATTCGTATCTCCGCTGAGATCATGGAGTCGAATGGTTCGACTTCGATGGCTTCCGTTTGCGGGGGTTGCTTGGCCTTGATGGATGCAGGTGTTCCTATTTCTGCCCCTGTCGCAGGGATCTCGGTCGGAATGGTCACCGAATTTGAAGGCGGTACGATGAAGCGTTATAGCCTTCTCACCGACATCATCGGAAGTGAAGATCACTTCGGCGATATGGATTTCAAAATCTGTGGAACTCGTACGGGGATCACTGGTTTCCAATTAGATCTTAAACTCCCTGGTATCTCGCTCGCCTTGATGAAGGAATCGATCGCTCAAAACAATCGCGCTCGCCTCAAAATCTTGGACTACATGGAAAGCGTCATGTCGAAGCCTCGTGCGGATCTTTCCAAGCATGCGCCTCGTATCGAAACGATCAAAATCAATCCTGATAAAATCGGACTCGTCATTGGACCTGGGGGTAAAACGATCAAAGGACTCGTGGCTGAAACAGGCGCCGAGATCAACATCAGTGATGATGGTACCGTTCGCATCTATTGTGCAAATCCCGATGGAATGGCACTCGCGAAGGAAAAGATTGGCGGCATGACCGGTGAAATCGAAATCGGCAAGACCTACCGTGGCCGCGTCGTCACGATCAAGGAATTCGGCGCATTTGTCGAAGTTCTCCCTGGTCAAGATGGCTTGGTTCACATTTCCGAACTTTCTGACACTCGCGTCAACAAGACCGAAGATGTCGTCAAAGTTGGCGAAGAAATTTGGGTCAAGGTCATTGGCGTCGACGAAAAAGGTCGCTGCAAATTGAGCCGCAAGGCCGCCATGAAAGATCGCAGCGAACTCGCGGCGAAACAATAATCAAACTTTAAAACGGAGTTAAAACCTATGCCACTCGCAATTGGAACAAAAGCCCCTGAATTCGTCTTGAAACGCAAAAACGCCGACGGTCTCGTCGACGTGAAGCTTTCGGATTACGCTGGCAAAAAGAATGTCGTCCTCTTGTTTTTCCCACTCGCCTTTACGGGCGTTTGTACTCAAGAACTTTGTGACGTCACTTCCGGAATCGATGCCTTCCAAGGCTTGAATGCCGAAGTCCTCGCCATCAGTGTGGACAGCCCCTTCGCTCAAGAAGCATGGGCTCAAAAAGAGAAGATCACTCTTCCTCTTTTGAGTGATCTCAATAAGACCGTGACGAAAGCCTACGACGTCGTATTCCCGAACCTCGCAGGAGTCGGAGATACCTCCGCCCGTGCAGCGTTCGTCATCGATAAGTCAGGCGTCATTGCTTATAGCGAACAGACCCCGACTCCGAAAGACCTTCCGAATTTTGATCTCGTGAAAGCCGCTTTGTCCAAGTCGGCTTAATCGAAATTCCTCTTTTAAAACCCGATTCAATTTCGATTGAATCGGGTTTTTCTTTTTCTTTTCCTTTTCCTTGTCAGCTCCATTGAATCACCGAGGATTAATCTCCCATGCGCAAAACCTCTTACGAAAAAACAAAAAAGAAATTTCCGATGAGTCGGGTTTGGAAATATGCGCGTCAACACCCTCTTCTCGCTTGGGGAACCTTTGCATGCGCCGTTGGAACAACTCTTTTTGGATTTGTTTATCCTTCTGTCGCAGGACGGATCATTGATGAAGTTATTGTTCCGCAAAAACCTACGCTTTTGCTTCCGTATGTTGTAATGGTCGTCGCCGCTTTTATTTTACGAGATCTTCTCAATGCTTTTCGCATTCTTCTTAACAATGCGTTCGAACAAAAAGTAATTCTTAAAATACGCCAGGATCTTTACGACTCCATCCAAAAACTTCCTTTAAGATGGTTCGATAACCACTCGAGCGGCGACCTCATGACACGTGTTGGAGAAGATGTTCAGAGTGTTGAGAGAGTCCTCATTGATGGAATTGAACAGGGGACAGTCGCTGTCCTTCAACTGCTTGGTGTTGGTATTTATTTATTTTATCTGAATCCTCAACTCACTCTTTTGGCACTGATACCGATCCCCTTATTATTCGCGGGAGCCCTTTGGTATACCCTTACCGCACACGAGCGATATCGAATTCAGCGTAAAGCATCCAGCGCAATGCAATCTCTCCTCTTGGACAACCTTCAAGGAATCCGTCAAATCAAGTCCTTCTCCCGAGAGAAGGAAGAATCCAAGCACTTCAATCAAGTCGCCGAGAAGCTTCGCGATGCAACACTCCTTGTCATGCGATATTGGGCAACCTATTCCCCGAGTATGTCCTTCATTGGCTCGCTGGGCTACATTACGGTTCTCTGGTTTGGCGGCCAAGATGCTCTCACTCATGCTCAATTTACGACGGGACAACTCGTCAGCTTTCTCCTCTTTGTCCAGATGTTCTACGAACCGATTGGGCGTTTACATCAGTTGAACCAAATCTATCAATCGGGCCGTGCAGCAGGAGAAAGGGTCTTTGAAATTTTAGATTCGCCTCAGGAGAACTATGCGCCCACGGAACAAATATCAATTCCTCCACGAGTTCGAGGTGAAATTGAATTTCAAAATATCTCTTTTGAATATCGAGATAGTCTCCCCGTGCTCCATGAAATCAACCTCAAGGTCGAATCCGGTCAGACGATCGCAATCGTCGGGCCCACAGGTGCAGGCAAATCAACATTGGTGAATTTAATTCCTCGTTTCTATGAGCCGACGTCAGGAGTCATAACACTCGATGGAATTCCAACCTCTAAAATTTCGCTTTCGAGTCTTCGCGAACAAATTGGAATCGTCAGTCAGGAAAACTTTCTCTTTAACACCACCGTTCTCGATAATCTAAAGTTTGGATTTCCCCATGCCTCACAAGAAGAGGTCGAAGCAGCAGCAAAGAAAGCTCACGCGCACGACTTTATTATGAAGCTCCCTCAAAAATATGAAACGATTGTCGGAGAAAGAGGTGTGAAACTGAGTGGTGGTGAGCGACAAAGACTCTCCATTGCGCGCGCCATTCTTAAAAATCCTCCGATTTTAATTCTCGATGAAGCAACGGCTAGTGTGGATACTGAAACTGAACAACTGATTCAGGAAGCGCTTAAACTTCTTCTCCATAATAGAACCGCGTTTATTATCGCCCATCGACTTTCCACCGTTCAAAATGCAGATCGCCTCCTTGTCATTCATGAAGGAAAAATTGTGGAAGATGGTAATCATCAAGCACTTCTCTCACAAAAAGGACTTTATTCACGTCTCTGCGAAGCGCAGGTTTCTAGTTTACTTCGGGAAAATGCCTAATAGCCCTAATTACAATTACTTATATGAATAAAAAAAGGTTCGACAATTAAACTGATTCAATTATCTCCATTACTCTAATTTTAACCTTAGATTACTTAAATGAGCACTAAAAAACCTGAAAATCAACTGATCGAAAAACGAGTATTTAAACCGACTAAAGCATTCTCATCGAAAGCTCACGTTCAAGATATGAAGCAGTACAAAAAGCTTCATAAACAATCGATTGAAAAACCCGACAAGTTCTGGGCCGAAGCCGCATCGAACCTCAGCTGGTTCAAAAAATGGAAAAAAGTTTGCGTATGGAAATCTCCCGCAGCTCAATGGTTTGTCGGTGGACAGATCAATGCCTCCTATAATTGTATTGATCAACATCTGACCACTCCTCGCCGCAACAAGGCCGCGCTCATTTGGGAAGGTGAACCGGGCGATTCCGTCACCTACACCTATCAACAACTTCATCGTGAAGTTTGTCGTTTTGCAAACGTCTTGAAAAAGCAAGGCGTGAAAAAGGGCGATCGCGTAGTCATTTACATGCCGATGATTCCAGAATCGGTTTTCGCAATGCTCGCCTGCGCCCGTATTGGCGCTCCTCATAATGTTGTGTTCGGTGGATTCAGCGCAGAATCTCTTCGCGAGCGAATTAATGATTCCGGCTCCAAAGTCATCGTGACGGCGGACGGTGGTTTCCGTCGCGGTGCTCCTGTCGGACTCAAAAAGAGTGTCGATGTCGCCATCGAAGGCTCCACTCTCGTCGAAAAAGTGATTGTCGTTCAACGAACCAAACAAGAAGTGGTCATGAAAGAAGGCCGCGATGTTTGGTGGCATGATGAAGTCAATCAAGTGAATGCCGATTGTCCTGCTGAAAAGCTCGACTCCGAACATCCTCTTTTCATTCTTTATACCAGCGGAAGCACCGGAAAACCGAAAGGGATTCTCCATACCACCGGGGGTTACCTCGTCGGTACTTATCTCACGACCAAATACCTCTTTGATCTCAAGGAAGAAGATATTTACTTCTGTACCGCCGATATCGGCTGGATCACCGGACATAGCTATGTGGTCTATGGAGTCTTGAGCAATGGCGGAACGAGCCTCATGTACGAGGGCGCTCCGAACCAACCTCAACCCGATCGCTTCTGGGAAATTATCGACAAGTATAAGGTCAATATCCTTTACACCGCACCGACCGCGATTCGTTCCTTTATCAAATGGGGCGATCAGTGGGTTGATAAGCATGATCTTTCATCCCTCCGTCTTTTGGGTTCCGTCGGCGAACCGATCAATCCCGAAGCGTGGATGTGGTATCACGAAAAAATCGGAAAGAAACGCTGTCCGATTATCGATACCTGGTGGCAAACCGAAACCGGAGCCCACATGCTCGCTCCGTTCCCTGGCGCGACCCCATTAAAGCCCGGATCAGCAACACTTCCGTTCTTTGGAGTGGATGCTGCCGTTGTCGATGATGAAGGAAAAGAAGTGGGACCGAACGTCACTGGTAAGCTCATTATTCGCCGCCCATGGCCTTCCATGCTCCGCACGATCTACGGCGATGCGAATCGTTACCGTACCGCTTACTGGCAAGACTTTAAGGGCGCTTATTTCACCGGAGATGGAGCTCGCCGCGATAAAGACGGTTACTTCTGGATCATTGGCCGCGTGGATGACGTTTTAAACGTCTCCGGTCACCGTATCGGAACCGCTGAAGTCGAAGGAGCGCTCGCGGGCCATCATGATATCGCCGAAGCCGCTGTGGTCGGTCGTCCTGATGATTTGAAGGGTCAAGCGATCGTCGCCTTTATCAGTTTGAAACAAGGCGTTGTGGCGAGCGAAGCACTCAAAGATAGTATTCGTAAGCACGTGGCCAAAGAAATTGGTGCCTTGGCGAAACCGGATGACCTCAAGTTTACCGATGCTCTCCCGAAGACTCGTAGCGGAAAAATCATGCGTCGTCTGTTGCGTGAAATTGCTGCTGGAAAAGGGTGCGAATATGCATCAA
>JAZKBH010000162.1:32308-40298 GCA_040388725.1 Verrucomicrobiota bacterium | reverse complement strand
GGCTCTCCCTGTTGTTCGTGTGATGATAATCGTTTGGGCGATACCAGGTTTTGTGAGTTCGACACCTGCTGACGCAGCGGCGGCAAGAAAAGTGGAGACACCAGGAATGATTTCGTAAGGAATTTCAAGCTTCTCGAGACGACGCATTTGTTCGGCAGTGGCACCATAGATCGCTGGATCTCCTGAATGAAGACGTGCAACTTCCCATCCGTTATTCTTCGCTTCCACATAGCATGCTTCCTGTTCATCCAGATGGAGAGATGAGGTGTCGACAATTTTTGCGGTGGGTGAACAGTGTTGAAGCATCTCTTTGCTCACGAGGGATCCGGCATACATGACGAGGTTTGCACGTTTCAAGGCATCGGCTCCTCGGAGAGTGATGAGATCAGCAGCTCCGGGACCGGCTCCGATAAAGTAGACTTTGGCGTTCATGAATGTCTCCGTTCGATTCGTTTTTTACGGATCAGCATCGTGGCGAGGTATCCGCTCTCTTTTTTAGGTTGAAGAGCGGTGGATTGACGATGGACGATGGCGTCCGTCTGACCTACTCGCTTTCCAAACGCACAATATTCCGCGATTTTCATTTCATTGAGAAGATCGAGCACCATCGGAAGCCGGTCTGCGATTTTCATCAGAACAACGACATCGTGAGTTTCGATCTCCTTTTTTAAATCATCCGCCGTATCGGGACAGGGCAGAATCAGGATCCGTTCACGACCTTCCCCCAGGGGCCAATCAGTCTCTGCCGCAAGTGCGGCAAAACTGGTGACTCCGGGAATAGTTCGATAACGAAGGTTCGGTAGCTGATCTTTGAGACTCGCGAGAGTGTATCCGTAGGTTGAATACGTGAGGGGATCGCCAATCGTCAGGTAGGCGACTTTCTTTCCTTGTCGTACTTCGGAGGCGATTTGAATTGCAAGATCCCGATAGTGATCGCTGAGAATTGTTCGATCGGTCTCCATTTGAAATTCAATCTCTCTCCAACGCTCATCCGGAATGGTGTGTCCCGCAACACACATGCGAGCAACGGAATGAGTCATTGTTTTTGCTCGGGGAACATAAATCAGGTCACATTGGTGAAGGATATTCCATGCAATGACAGGAATGAGTTGAGGCTCACCAGGACCGACGCCGATTCCGTAAAATTCTCCAAGAGTGCTCATGAACATTTCTCCGAAGTCATGAGATCAAAAGAGCCCAAGGATCGTCCGTCCATTTGAAAGAGTTGAACGCCGATCTCATTCACGTGAGTGACTTTTTCAAAAACTCTTCGAGCAATGATCTCAGAGATTCGATTCCAAATCCGAGAGGCTTCAGAAGTAGGGGCGAGAAGTTCCATGATTCTCTCCACGGTCAACGATTGGGAGAGTTCACGGAGTTTTTCCTCAGCTAATCCCATTTCTCGAGCGATACTGACGACTGCGGGGACCGCCGAGCCGCTATTGGAAGAATGAGTATCCCACTCTGAATTGAGGAGTTTTGCGAGTTTTCCAGGATGACCAACGACCCAAAGTTTTTGGAGTCGGTGACTTGCCTGAGTGAGTGTTTGTTCTGTGCAATCAAACGCAAATCCGACGAAGTTAGACATTTGAACGATACGTTTTGTGGGGAGATCGAGTGAGGCCCTCGCAAATTTTTGTCCAAGATTTCCGGGAGCAAGGACGATCACAGGAGGAAGATCCCCAAGAGCGACACGGACATAGATTTCGATCGATGCCTTGAACGCTGCCATCGATTTCGGTTCGACGATGCCCGTCGTTCCGAGGATTGAAATACCGCCTTCGATTCCGAGTCGTGGATTAAAAGTCTTTTTCGCAATCTCCGCACCGTTCACGCATCCGATTTCAAGATCGAATCCTTTACCGATCGATTGATCGGATTCTTCCAAAACCTCATCAACCATCATTTGCATCATTTGGCGGGGGACTGGATTAATGGCGGGTTCTCCGACGGGGATCTGAAGTCCCGGTTGAGTGACTATTCCAACGCCTTCACCCTTCAGAAAACGGAGTTCTCCAAGTGAATTGGGTCTGACAATCGCAAAGATAGTCGCACGGTGGGTTTGATCTGGATCATCCCCCGCGTTTTTGACAACCGAGGCAAAAAATCCACTTTCTCTCGGCTCAATCTTCGCGATCGGAACCGTGACAAAATGTTTTCCATCGGGGAGCGCCACATCGACCTGATCCGATTGAATTCCAAAAAGCAACTGGAGCAATGCCGCTTTGACCGCAGCAGTGGCACAGGTTCCCGTGGTGATGCCACGCATCAACCCGTTTGCGGCTGGAATTTCAAGAGGAAAGGCGATGGTCGCACTCATGCGCTTACCTGAGTTTGGGAGGCCAGCTGTTTGGCATACAGATTCGCATATTCGATCAAGAGAGCGTTGATCACCGAAGAAGCCCAAGGCGAACCACCTCGCGTTCCTCGATTCGTGACTCGGGCGACATTCAAGCAACGACGGAGATTTTCTTTGCATTCCCTCGTGCCGACAAATCCTACGGGAAGCCCAATGATCAAATGGGGACGCCATTGATGTTCTTTCACCAATCGGATCGCCTCTTCGACGGCCGTGGGGGCATCCCCAATGGCAACGATGACATTGTTTCCGAATTTTTCCCATGCGAGTCGAATTCCCGCCGCCGATCGTGTGATCTGATGGGCTTGGGCAAGGAGTCGAGTCTCCTCATCATGAACGGCGCAGAACGTTTGAAGGCCGAAAGTATCTAACAGCGTTCGTCGTAATCCACTTTGAACCATTGTGACATCCGTGAGGATCATCGCTCCGCTTTGCAGCGCTTTTAGTCCGTTTTCCAAGGCATGGGTTGAAATATAAATATCGTTAACGATTCCAAAATCGCCGCTGGTGTGAACAAGCCGTTGCAAGACCGCTTTAGTTAAGCCTTGGTAGGGACTCCAGTCCAATCCCGCTTCGATAATTTTGAAGCTTTCGGCTTCGATGGGATGAGGGACATAACCATTGAGATCAATGGGAGCAGGGGCCTTGGGAGTCTCGGGAGCGAGAGAAACTCCTCCGCGAACGTGGTGATGGTGACCTTGCTGCGGAGTTCCCACTTCTTTTTCGTAGCCAACAATCTGAACACGATACTTGCAGAGACTGCAATTCATCGCCGCTTTTCCAGCGAGGGCTTCACCGGCTCGTTCAATCAGAAGATCCGTCACCGTTGGATGAACTCCAAGATAGGGGGCGCACAGAACTTCCAAATCAGGACGGCTTTTTTGCATCTCTTCAGCAGCAGCGTAGATGCGCTTTACTAAAATCCCATTGAACAAAAAGAAGGGAATGACGATGAGACGTTTGAATCCAAGTTTGGCGGCTGTCTTGAGTCCCTCACTCACTTTCGGATCAGCCGTTCCTGAATAGCAGACAAAAGAGGAACCGTATCCAAGTCCTTCTTCGAGCATTCGGGCAAGTTTGGAGACTTGGGAGTTGGCATCGGAGTCTGTTGTGCCGCGTCCAACGACAATAAGGCAGGTTTCGGAACGGGCAACGGTCTTCGGTGATTTGCCTTCGGCTTCGATCAAACGTTCACGACAAAGATTAAGAATCGAAGGATTTAATTCCATCGCTGAGCCGTAATGAAGTTCGATCTCGGGAAGTTCCTTTTGCATTGCCAGGACTTCGCTCGGCATATCGTTTTTCGCGTGCGTTGCGGCGAGTAAAACCCCAGGAACAACAGCGATTTTTTTGGAACCCGATTGAACATTGGCCCGGATCGCTTCATCGATCGTCGGTTGAGCGAACTCCAAAAATCCGTGAGTGATTGTCTTTTTCGGAAAACGTTTTTTCAAAAGAGAAATCATCTCCTCAAACTCACGAACGCCATCTGGATCACGACTACCATGTCCGGCAATCACGATTCCGAAATCTTCCGTGGAAGAAGTATTGGGAATCACAGTCATTTGTACGCCTCGATCTGGCTCGCCATCGGAGTCAGGGTGCGGATCAACATGATGCTCATGTCGGTAAATTCTTTCGTACACTCGGAAAGCTTGCCTTTCCATTCGGCTTCACACTGTGTGAGACGTTCCCAAACCTCCACGGGGTGATCCGGGGATGTCCCATTTTCAATCAAGTAAGCGGCGATATCCTTCGGCATGAAATCCCAAGGGCAGGGAATCACGATGGCGTTGCGTTCATCTTGAAGAACGTGAACGAGGTGTTTTTTGAAAGGAGCGAGATCACCTCGACGGTGGAATGTGATAAAGGTTGTTTCGTCAAAACAGACCTTCGTACGGGAGGCGAGGATTTGGGATGAACTGATTCCAGGAACGGTTTCAACCGCATGTCCACAAGCGCGCTCCACTCGTTCTAAAAACTGAAAGCCAGAAAAATGAATGTCCCCCATGAAAACGACTGCACATTTTTTCCCCTCATGATGGGCTTTGGCGACTTCGGCAAGTTTGGCGACCTGATCTTTATATCCCATCGTCACGATTTGCGCCGTAGGGGAGATTCGACTCCGAACGACATTCACGACGGCGTCGAATCCGGCAACGAGATCCGCCTCAGAAATGAGTTGGTCTCCTCGTCGTGTGAGGTAAGCGATATCTCCAGGTCCGGCTCCGATACAGGTAATCATAATTTTGACTTTCGTGGTTTTTCAAAGAGAGGTTTCAATATCTTTTTTGCTGCGCACCAGTCGAGATGAATGTACGACGCATGCAGGTTCTTGTAGCGATACCCTTCCATACGGGAAGATTGATCTCGCTTGCGGGTGACTCGCCAGAGATTGGCGTTTTTTGATTCCCCGATCCATCGAGAGTGATGAAATTCGTGACCTTTGACTTGGATGCCATTGGAAGTTACACACGTGCAATAACCGAAGTTTTGAAGTCGGGGGGTCATTTCTACTCGACCCGGCAAAAGTCCAACCATCGGATGTTTTTTACCATCCAGAGTCATCATTTCTTGCGAGAGCCACATAAGTCCACCGCATTCCGCATAGCAGGGGAGACCGGATTGAATGGCTTTCGCGAATGAACCTCTCATCGGACGATTTTTAGAAAGCTGTGGGGCAAAGACTTCAGGAAATCCGCCACCTAAAACAACGCCATCAATCGAAGAGGGAAGTGACTTGTCATGAAGAGGGGAAAAAGGAACCCATTCGACTCCTTCGTCTTCCAAAGTGGCGAGATTTCCTTCATAATAAAAATGGAACGCTTCATCACGGGCGATGGCGATTCTGTGAGTGGTTTTTCTTCTTACGGGAGAGATGAGCTCCGCGAGTCCAGCATGTGAGATTGTTGTGAAATGTCTCGTAGATGATTTTATTTTAGGTCGTTCTGGCACTTCCTGAAGAGGATGAGATGCCAGAGAGTGATAAGAGGGATGGATAGATTGAATGTCGTCAAGTGGTCGAAATACGTTGGACTCGCGGAGCTCGCCCCTCCCATTGAAAGAAAGAATTTCATCCACCTTCAGATATTTCTCCGCAACCTTTGCCAATTTCTTCCACGACGGAAGATCAAGTTCCGACAAAGCCTGTAGCCCCAAATGTCTTTCCGGCCAGCGCAATTCTGGAAGAGTTGGAATTGCTCCTAAAATGGGAATCTTTAATGAAGCGACCGCTTCACTTAAATAGTCGGCATGCGATTCACCACTGACTCCTGAAAAAATAAGTCCCTGAATTTTTCCTTTCCCCGCCTGATCGATAAATCCTCGGATCGATGCTGCAATGGAACGACCTGCCTTGGCTGCTGGAACAATCAGGATAACAGGCCAGTTCAACTCTTTCGAGATCTCGAACGTGCTTCCTTCGTCTGATCTCACATCGCTTCCATCAAAGAATCCCATGACCCCCTCGACAATCCCCAAGCAGTCTGCTCCTGCTTTTTCAACTTCACGAACGACACCTGGTTTTCCCATGAGCCATGAATCGAGATTCCGTGAAGGTTTTCCCGCGAAGTGACGGTGGTATTGTGGATCCAAAAAATCGGGGCCGACTTTGAAGGGTTGAATCGAAACTCCACGTTGACGCAGGGCAGAGAGGATCAAACAGGTGGTTGCCGTTTTTCCACTTCCACTTTGCATTCCGGCAAGAATGATGCCTTGCGCAGAATTAATTTTGGAACTCCTTTTCATCAGAATTCAATTCCTCTTCGCGCTTTGGCACCCTTGTCAAAATGGTGTTTGATTTTTGTCATCTCCGTCACGACATCCGCTTTTTCAATGAGTTCAGGAGCGGCATAACGACCTGTGAAAACGAGCTCCACTTTAGCAGGACGTTTATCAATGAATTCGATTGCTCTCTCCAGTGAAATAAGTTCACGTCGAATGCAGTAATTGATCTCATCGACAATAATCAGATCGTATTCCTCAGAGACGAGTACATCGGTCAAAAGATCCATTTCTTTCGCTAATGCGGCTTTCATTCCCTCTACATGTTCAGGAATGTCTTTGCTCTTCGAAAGAATCCAATCCTGTTCCACATTGCGATAAGTAAGATGGGGATGAAGGGTGGGGCATAACGCGAGTTCTCCCGTTTTCCAACGCGGTTTCATCATTCGAAGATAATAGACCTTGAGTCCGCATCCGAGCGCACGAAGCATGAGTCCCATGGAAGCGGTACTTTTTCCTTTTCCTTCGCCCGTATAAATTTGAAAGGCTCCCCATTGAAGACGAGGACGTTTTCCAGTGGTATCCAGTGTTTCTTCGATCATAAGAAGACTCCATTATTCATCAGTAGGTTGATTCCAAGACAGATCAAAACAGCGCCCCCTTCAAGGATCCATAACCAACGGAGACCCGCAGCGATGTCGGAGGGTTGAGGGGGGCGTCCTTGAGGATTAAAAATAGGTCCTGTGATTTTCTCCCCCTGATAAAAATTTTCTCCGCCAAGACATACGTCCAGTGAGTGAGCGGCGGCCGCTTCAACCCATCCGGCGTTTGGGCTTGCGTGGGCAGTGGCTTCTTTGGAAATCGAGGGCCAGGTATGAAATCCATGGTAGATCATGGAGATAAGAACACAGAGTCTAGCGGGAATCCAACACAAGAGATCGTCCACTCTGGCGGAAAATTTGCCAAAGCATTCATAGCGTTCATTGCGATGACCGACGATAGAGTCGAGGGTATTGCTGGCACGAAAGAGAAGTGCAGCGGGAACTCCCCCCACGGCAGCCCAAAAGAGAGGAGCAACAAACCCATCGTTTGCACTCTCTGCAATGCTTTCCAAAGTCGCCCGACTAATTTCCTTTTCGTCAAGTTGATCGGTGTCGCGACCCACGATCCATGAAAGTTTTTCTCGGGCTTCAGGAAGATCTCCTTTTTGCAGTGGATTCAAAATAGCAAGGATATGTCGCCGAAGGTCCATTGCAGCGAGAGTCTGATAAATCACAAATATTTCAAGAATCCAAGATGCGTTTGGAAGGATTTTCTTTAAAAATCCATTGATAACAAACCAAAGTCCAAGAATCGTTCCGTAAACTAATATCCAAAATAAAATACCACTCATCACGCTTCTTCTTCCCCTCAAAGTGATGAGACGTTCATATTGAGCCGCCAAGACCCCACATAATCGTGTGATATGAGGCCAACCTCTCGGATCTCCGAGGAGAAGATCGAGGATGACCGCCAAGAGGATTTGAATCGGTTCAACGCTCCACATAGCTTCGGATCGGTTCAAGGTTCAAGTGTTGTTCAATGAGGTTTGCCATTCCACCATAGATCTCATCTAGTTTTTCTCTCCACGATTGAGCCGAGATCTGATGACTCGAAATTCCCGCCTCTTGCGCCATTTTCTGGCGAAACTTTGCGGATTCGAATATCCCATGGAGATAAGTCCCCCCTACATTTCCTCGTCTGCATCCTTCAGGACGCCATTCTCCAGGAGGAGTTCGACATGAAAGGAGAGGGGAGACGTTCGGGTGAATGACGCTTTTTCCCATGTGAATTTCGTAAGCGTTCCAAGTCTCATCCTCCCAACGAGCCTTGACCTGAGTGATTTCTTTCTCGGAATGAAAAGTTGTT
>JAZKBH010000162.1:26083-32298 GCA_040388725.1 Verrucomicrobiota bacterium | reverse complement strand
TCCCAGTCCTTGAATTTCGCCAGAGTCGCCAGCAATGCCCGCAGGATCTCGGAGTGTTTCCCCAAGAATCTGATACCCCCCACAGATGCCGATAACAGGAATACCCCGCTTAGCGGCTTCGATGATCGCACGATCAAGCCCCATTTTCCGAAGCCATTCTAGATCTGCGATCGTATTTTTACTTCCTGGAAGGACGATCATGCTTGCACCTTCCAGACGTTGCAATGAATCGACCCATCGAAGTCCAATCCCCGAGTCAAATTTCCAGGGTTGAGCATCTTGTGAATTTGAGAGGTGAGGGAACCGAATCCACGCCATCCACAAATCTCCCTCTTTTTCCTCGGCTTGCTGACAAAGGCTATCTTCGCTCTCCGGTTGTAATTCGGGATCAAACGGAAGAACCCCCAAATAAGGAAGAGTTGTATGGGGGAGGAGATGTTTTTCAATATCCGAAAAGAGACTCAAATCGCCTCTGAATTTATTAACAATCACCCCAAGTCCTCGCGCGCGATCGGCTTCATTTAAAAGCTGCCATGTTCCGACGATCTGAGCGAAGACTCCGCCTCGTTCGATATCCGAAACGAGAATCCATCGTCCATCGGTATGATGAACGGGACGAAGATTGACGATGTCGCGATGAAGAAGATTTAATTCAACGGGACTTCCCGCCCCTTCCATCACCAAAACATCGGTCTGACTTTTCCATTCCTCCAGCGTTTTAGTAACGACCTTCCACAGACGATCCGTTTGTTGATAATATTCCGTTGCCTTCAGATGACCTTCTGCTTTTCCCTGAATAATCAACTGGGATCCAAGTTTCCCGGAAGGTTTCAAAAGAATCGGATTCATCGCCGAAATGGGGCGAAGTCCGCACGCTTCTGCCTGAGCCGCTTGAGCCCGACCGATTTCATGACCTTCAAACGTGACGTAAGAATTATTCGACATGTTTTGCGCCTTGAACGGTGCAACGCGGTATCCCTGCCGACGAAGCCACGCACAAATTGCCGTTGTCATCCAGCTTTTACCGCTATTGGAGGAAGTACCAAGGATACTCAGAACTTTCATGCCGCCTCCAAAGACTTGACGGGAAGAATCTCACGAAGTGCGGAGACTAAGCGTGCATTCTCTTCCTCACTTCGAATCGCAATTCTAAAAAATCGATCAGGCGTCAGAACGTGAAAAGAGTGGCATGTCCGGATCAGGATGCCTCGTTCACCGAGTTTCCGATAAATGAAGTTCGCGCCTTGGGACGGATCTGTAATTTCAATGAGTAAAAAATTCGTCACAGAAGGATAAACGTGGAGACCGTCAATGGAGTTGATCTGTACTGTCTGTTTCTCCCTCAGGGAGATTAATTTTTTAAAATGCACTGAGAGCTTTTCTTTTTCTGAAAGGGTCAGAAACTCCTTCGCCCATTTTTGGGCGATCCCATTGATCGACCATGGATATTGAAAACGCTTTAGCTCCTTCATCCATAAAGAATTCGATGTCGCAACAAAACCGAGTCGAAGTCCCGGAATTTGACGGCACTTGGTCAATGATCGGACAATGATGAGGTTTGGATCGTCCTTAAGAATAGGGAGAAAAGTATAATCGTCGGAGTGTGGACAGAATTCGATAAAGGCTTCGTCCACCAACCAGATCTGATTCGGTTTTTTTGCCTTCAGGATTTGATCACGCGTATAGGCATGTCCTGTCGGATTATTGGGATTCCCCACAACAACAACATCATGATCCTTGGTCATTTTTCTCAAACCTTCAGCAGTGGGAGCAATCCATTCCGTAGAGGGAATATCGATGCGATCAAACGAAACTGCCGCAGACTCCAGCGCCCTGGCGTAATCACCAAATCCCGGATCAAGAATCATCACCTTTTTTCCGTGAAAGAGTCGTGAGGCAAGATAGATCGCTTCAATCCCACCTGAGGTAGGGAGAAGATGGTTCAGATCGATTTCAAAAACAGTGGAAATCTGTTTCTGAAGCGTGAATGGATTAAGTTCTGGATATCGTAAGATTTCATCTCTCCATTGTGTCCACTGTTCAGCGGATACCTCTTGCGCGAATGGATTCAGGTTGGAGCTAAAATCGATCCAATCGGATTCTGGAATTCCAAACGTTAGGGCTGCCTCCCGAAAATTTCCTCCATGTTTTTGAACGGATGAAGTCATGCTTCTCCTTTCAGAACAAGAGGGAGTCCGGCGATGCTCAGTTCGACATGATCCGCTTCGGCAGCCACGATCTGATTCGCTCGTCCGACGAGATCCCGAAATGCACGACCCTCCGTACTGCTGGGGACAAGACTCATTCCCAATTCATCTCCGACAAAAAGCACTCGAAAATTATTCTTTTTGACATGATGAAGAACCAATTGAAGTTCCTTCAATATTTCGGATTCATTTTTCTGAAAAACACTTTTCCACGAAAGCCAAAGCGTCAACGAATCAATGAGAACAAAACTTCCTGAGTGTTCATCCAAGACAGAAGTGAGATCAAAACGTTCCTCTACGGTTTTCCAATGAGAAAGGCGTCGTTCCTGATGTGTTTTCACCCGCTGCTTCATTTCATCATCAAGACCTTCATCCGCATAAGTCGCGACATAAGTCACGGGAAGAGCTTGTTCTGCTGCGATTGTTTCTGCTCGCAAGCTTTTGCCGCTGCGATTTCCGCCAAGAATGAAATGGATTCGACTTTTCACAGGGATGTTGATCCCCATTTTTCGTGATAAATTACATTTTCAATCGGTTCACGTTGCTTCCATCCTACGGTCTCTAACATCGGTTTTTCGGTAAACTCCAATGGATAACCGACGCAGAGATAGGCGATGAGCTTGACGCCTTCGGGAAGGCCTAAAATTTGGGAGACATGATCGTAATCCAAAATACTGACCCACCCGAGACCAATTCCTTCAACACGGGCAGCAAGCCACATGTTTTGAATCGCTAGACAGACACTATATTCATCGGTTTGTGGCATCGGTCCACGACCTAACACAAAAGGAGCATCCCGGCGGTGATCACAGGTAATCGCAAGATTGAGGGGGGATTCCATGATCCCCTCGAGTTTCAGGCTTCGATAAAGCCCGGCACGTTCCACCGATTCAACCTTGGCTGATTGTTCCTGATTCTTTTCTTCGAAATTCTTTTTCACCCGTTGGCGTGTTTCTTGAGAAGAAATTAAAATAAAATTCCACGGCTGCATGAAACCGACCGATGGAGCCTGGTGTCCGGCGACTAAAATCCGTTGAAGGAGATCGTCGGGAATGGGATCGGGACGAAAACGCCGGATATCCCGTCGGGATCGAATGGCCTTATAAAGTCCATTACGCTCTTCGTTTGAAAACTGATCCCCATCCATGAGTGATTTTCTCCACAAGTGACATGCCTCTTGTCACGATTGATTGGAATGCAGAAAATAACGTTTAAGAGAAGTTCATCAGACCCTTCCTTTTGCCAAGTCATTTTGACGTGCATCCTCATACTGCCTTAGGCGAGGCAGCGTCTCTCTTTCTCAAGAGAGACTTAATGAGAGCGAAAAAGCAGGTCTTCTGACTTCGAGTTCATCCTCCTGCATCACCTTACCAAAGATTCCTATTGCGGGATCTTCAGTGGAATTTGACGCATTTGTCACTCGTTACAGCGGCGCTACCGTACGGGTTTTTCACCCGTTTCCCTATGATCCATCAGACGTATCCGACGGCACTTTTTCAGTGGAGTCCATTCCGATCAATTTTTTAACGACTTGATCTAGATGGACTACGGTTTTTAGGTTATTATCCGATGACTTGATGTCAAATGGATAACCACTTGAACAGATATTGGAAACTCTACGACTGTAAAAAAGGTTCAGTTCCCCGGACAATATTAGACTATAACTGTACCCTATAAATCCATATAATTACTGCGCACAATATTTGTTCTGTTGTAAATCGAGCTGAAGGGGAACAGGGGTATGCAGTATGGCGGAAAAAGATCGCCGGGTCAAGAAACCCAGAGGCTCGACTAGTGAGACTAGGCTTCCCAAGAATATTTACGTTGTCGGCCAGACCGACACGCTTTTAACGCAGCTGGTTGAAAAATACCCAGCGATTAAGCCATACGAGATAGCCCGTATTGGGTTCAACCTCGGTTTGGGAATTCTTCTCAAGCACGGCTTCGATAAGGCCAACCTATTTTTAACGGCCTCAAAGTCTGAGATCAAAATTCAGACATCACATCAACCCAAAGTAGAACCAGATAAAGGAGATCAGTCATGATTCAAACTATGTTCATTCATCTACCGGCTTTGCTGGCCCAAGCCAGCGGAGACCAGGTTATCGATCAAGGAGCCACAACGCTTTTTAAAATATTGTTCCTTGCCGGAACAGTCGGAATCGCGCTTGGAGGCGTGATGATGGGTCAAGGAAACCTTGGTGCCGGCTTTTGGGGACTTTTAGGTGGAATGATCGTAGCTCTGGCCGCCCCGATTATGAGTTCCTTTTACGACAAGGTCGGAATGAGTTCTAGCAAAGTTCGACTCAGCGAATTTAGGAACATCCCGATAATTGAAATCCGCGTGGATCCACCGGAACAAGGCGTCGGTGTTAGAGACAAAAATCAATACAAACTCAACTAAGGAGAAAAAAATGCACTTCGGATCCGATCAAATCACAATGTTTATAGCCCTTATTCCTGCGGCTGTTGGAGCCATTATTTTGGGGGATAAAAATGCGAGTCCTAGCAAACGCAAGAAAGGTTTCATTTTTGTTGGAATCGCCGTTGCCATTGCAGTGACGTTGTTTTTTTAAGGACTATCTCATGTCACTTCCAGAATCCCCCACTTACTATCAGGACGAGGCGGAGCTAAAATATAAAGGTTTCGATCTCCAAGACATGCTTCTTGGGATGGGATCCATATTTATAACCATTTGTCTTTTCTTCATCGTTGATACTAAAGGTGCGGGGATTCTGGGGAAGTTCTTTGCCTGGCTGTTTATTTTTTCACCAGCGGGTTGCATTTTATCATGGATTTTTTTACTACGATACAAGAAGCCTAAAAACTTCGATGTCGATTTTGTCGTAAATCTTATTGATGGAAATGGATGGGAGCCGAATCCTCAAAGGGTTCCCGTTCATCCATTTGAAATCACTGAAGAAGACATTGTGGAGGAATCAGAATGACTCCCGATGGCTATTTTATCAAAGACATGGTCGTTTTGGGGGATCCTTCGACTTACGTCTCAAAAGGTGCATTTGTTTTTTCTCCCGATCTTCACAACTCATCCGATGAAACTCTGATTAAGTGGAAGGATCAATTGAGAAATATTCTCCGCTCCATTGGAACTCGGAGTCGAATGCAAATTCACTTCACCAAAAATCATAACTTCTTGGGGGAGCTGAATAACTACGCTTTGGATACAGAAAAAAACGATCACAACCCCTATTCAAGCTACTACCGAGATGCCATTTACCGCGAATACATGGAAGATTTGCAGAACCGGAATCTCACCAAGTATGTTTGCCGACTTTATCTCTGTAAGCAAATCGACTCCCCTCGCCCTTTTGGTTTATCGGCAAAAAAACTCATCTCATATCTTGATGGGGTACTAGACGAGTATAATCGAGAGTTTTTACAAACCTTTGGAATCATGAATCAAATCTTTGGTTCATCGGGAGGAAAGCTTATTGCAATGATGGATCTCGATCATTTCGATGATTACACTGAATTTTTAAATCCTTCGTTTTCAGAGCGTGAGAGATTCGAGCATCGAAAACATTTTGATCCTATGCTCAGCATTCACCAGCAATGCCTGAGATCAGGAATTCAAGGAGGAAACAAAAACAAACCTCCTTTCGGATTTTATCAAGATTCTTACTACCATAACATGCTGATCCTTAAAAGGACTCCAAAAGCCACTGTTCCTGGAATCATCCATAAGATTACCAGTTTGGATTTGATCGACTACCGGATCACGATGAATGTTTATCCGTTAGATGCGGATAGTGAAAAAATCTCCCATCAATCGACGATTGATAAGCTCAAAAAAGCTCACGCCTCCACTGGAGCTGAAGAACTCGATACCTCTATCGGAATCAAAAAAACCAAGGTTCGAAAACTTCTAGGGGGATATCAGCCCTATCATTTCGATTACGTTTTCCGAGCTTGGGAACGTACTCCAGCGGAACTTGCAGGAACAACAGAGAAGATACGGCAGGCAATTCATCACATGCGGGATGCTG
>JAZKBH010000162.1:25418-26067 GCA_040388725.1 Verrucomicrobiota bacterium | reverse complement strand
ACCCCGTCCTCTTCTCTACTTCCAAAAGCATTTATTTTCAAACATGGCCAGGTTGGGCGCATGGCAAGTACGACGTTCACGCGAAATATGGAGAAGACGATATTTTAGCGGACATGTTGCCTTTAGACAGCTCGTTTGAGGGTTACATGAAAAAGCCGATGGCTTTTTATAAAAATCGTTACAACGGACTTGTAGGAATATCCCCTTTTATTGATGGCACCCCTCAACACGCCTTTTGTACTGGAATTAATGGATCCGGAAAAAGCCATTTTCTTCGAGATCTTGTGTCACAATGTGCTGCCTATCTATCGCGCTTGGTTGTGATTGAAGAAGGCGGTTCATTTGAGCCAGTCACGAATTCCTTAGGCTCAAAAATGATAACCATTGAGGCTGACGGCGATTATACTTTTAATCCGTTCGACACAATGGGAATTCCTCTTTCCCAGGAGATCTTACTTTACATCGCAACTCTATTTTCAAAGAAATTTGGAAAGATTCAGGACGAGGGTGAGCAGATGATGATTAAGTCATATATCGGCGAGTATGTCGTTCGACTTTTTCACGACTATTATCAGAGTAAAACCCGTTACAATCACGATCTGGAATATGAAATTTCAAAGGAAGCTTACGTAGCGTTTCAGTACACCAA
>JAZKBH010000162.1:23170-25408 GCA_040388725.1 Verrucomicrobiota bacterium | reverse complement strand
TCGACGGATTTAACCGGCTTCGTGAGTTTGAAAAAGAAAACAATTCAGCGTGGAAAGAGCTTTTTTCGCAGGCCAGAGAGGAGCAGGTCATTCGTTTTTCAAAAGATCCACAAACAGAGATGTTTGTTCGGAATACCTCATTTGCTCGTTTTAAGCCAGAAGACTATCCGATTTTATCCGCTTTAGTGGAAAGCCTCGATTATCCGATCGGAAATCATGACCGAAAGAGACTCGAAGTAATTCAAACGGTTCTGAAGAGCTGGACTGCTAACTACGGGGTCCACGGCAAAATTTTTGACGGAGTTAATCACACCCCGGATACCAGTTTTGTCGCTCATTACGAAATGAGCGCTTTGGGAGAAGGAGAACTAAAAGAGATTGCCGGCTTTCAAATCAGTCATACCGAACGTCTCAAAATCATGAAGATGCCTCGCCATCTCAAGAAGATGTTCATTATTGATGAAGGTAAAAAATATCACGATACGAGGGGTGGTGAGGCAACGATCGAGGAGCTTTATGCGCAAATGCGAAAATATAGCTGCCAGACAATATTTACTACCCAGCAGATTCAGCAATTTATGAAGTCGAATATTGCCAAGATTATCCTTGGGCAATCCAAGCAATTTTATCTTTTTGCTCAAAACAGCAAATCCGAGGTTTTTGATCTTATCAATAATATTGAAGGTATTCCAAATAGTGCCGCCGAACATATTCTGACGTATCAAACTCCGGAGAATCTCTCTCCAAAATTTTCTGAATTTACATTTTTTCAAAGGGACGGAGTACCAGCCATTTGCGGCTCAGGTCGTCTCCACACACGCAAAGTTAAATCCTGGGAAGAGGCACATAAGCCACTCCCAAAAGCTGCATAAATTTATGGGAAGTCCAAATCACATCATCGCTCTTCAACAGTTTTTGACCAATCCTAAAATAGATCCCTGCAAGGAGCTAGTTTTAGAGGTTGGATCAAAAAATTACGGTAACACCGCGGACTTTAAAAGCGCTTTTGGTGTTCCCAAACAAAATTATATCGGCATCGATATGGAGGCAGGAGAGAATGTCGATCTCGTTTTGGATTTCACGCAACCCTTTGAGGTCATTGATAAGGCTCTGGGAGGTAAGCGTTTCACGTTAATAATTTGTTGCTCTGTCCTTGAGCATTGCTCTCAGCCCTTTCGTATGGCTGAAAACATCCAAAAACTCTTGGCTCCAGGAGGATATATTTTTATTGCAGCTCCTTTCGTCTGGAGGATTCACGCCTATCCTGACGATCTTTTTCGTTACACACCATCAGGCTTAAAAGTTCTCTTTTCAGAATGTGAATTTCTTGGGGAAAAGATGGCGACAGGAAAACTCGGAGAAATCGACAATCTCTCCCCTTACCACCATTTTTTCAGAATCGAGACCGACGATCTTACTCGTTCGATTCACCATAAACGAAGCTTTGGAATTAAATTAACAGTTCTAATTCTGAAACTTTGTAAGGCACTTAGCGGAAAACTTCCGCTTCACCGTTATGAAAATCTTTACCCCCCAACAGAAACCATCCTCATAGGAAAAAATAAAGGAAAAACCTCATGAAACAAAAAATAATAACAGCTTTCTTTGCGCTCCTGCTTCTTTCAGGAATCGCAAAAGCACAGACCGCCACCGGAACGATCACAGGAACCATATCTGTACCTCACTCTGTCAGCAATATTGAGAGTGCTCCCACATCAATCACAGTACCTAATGCCGGTGCGTATCAAGCAATTCTTACTGTTACTTATAACAATCCAACAACGGCAGCGACAGTAGGAAATGTTTACATAAAAGTTAATGGGGTAATTTTTCCTGCGAATTCAACAACAATAACCTTAGCAGGAGGTTCCACAGGAACTTTTAGCATTCCTGTCTCACTAGTTATTGCGACTTCTGGGGCAAACAGCATTTTATTTTCTGTCGAAAACGGAATTACATCTCCGTCACTTGGATCAATAACTTATGGGCCTGTAAGAGTTGATTTTTATAATGATGCAACGGCAGCTGCAACACAAGCGTTAGTGACGCAACAAACAGCAGATTTAGCAACACTCACAACTGCGGTAACGAATTTAACCAATACATCTGCAACTCAATCGGCAGCATTAACGGACCTGCAAACAAGACTAGCCAGTCTTCAATCCACAATTTCTGGATTAAATTTGAATTCATCCGCAGCACAACTCACCTCCATTCAAGCATCTCTTCAATCTCTCT
>JAZKBH010000162.1:16356-23160 GCA_040388725.1 Verrucomicrobiota bacterium | reverse complement strand
AGACATGAAAAGATATGGCATGACCACTCAAAATCCGTGGTTTTTAGCAAATATGGGAGTGAGTGGATTTGGTGCAGTGAGTTCGGGCTTCACAGGTTTTCAGGGACTTCAAAATTCAAATACGACCCCAAATTCGGAAAGTCTCTTCAGAGATAAACCCCGATGGGTTCGACCTGCCTATGGAGAGTAAAAAATGAAAATCTACTGGGAAATAAAATCCGTCGGATTGGTTTTGTTGTTGGGAGGGTTTTCTGGATGTGCCTCTTCGACCGGACGAGCAGTTACTTCAACTGTTCTTGGAGGTGGAGTTAATGCGGCGGTATCAAAAGGCGATCCATTATCAACAGCCGCGGGTGCCATCACAGGATTTGCTCAGAATAAAATCACTGAAAAAGGAATGGAACAAGAGCTTTCAGACGAAGCCCAAGACATTCGAGATAAGGCAAAAGCCGATATGGTTAAACAAACCAGTGAGATGGTTCAAAGGATTCATCGTGCTCAGGATAAAACAGAGAATCAGGATCAACAGCAATATCGTCGGGTCCAGTACGTGATCCCAGCCCAAAATAACAATCCAAACGTCAAACAAGTACCTCACGAGGTGGCAGTGGTAGTGGAGGAACCAAAATGAAATTTCTCGTAACTTACTACATTCTGAAAAGACCCGATGGACCGATCTTGGTTTCTGAACCAATCATGATGTCTTCCATTTTTACGATCAGAAAACCTATCGAAACCGCAGATGACATAAAAAAATTAGCTGACATAGCGGCTAAAAGTGCTGGGGAAAAAAATGATTGGGATGTCACACATTGCACGATCACAAACATCGTTCCTTTAGATTCAATCAATCAGCTCATTCTTAAACAAAGAGAGGGTGTCCATGCTTAAATCAAAGTCAATCCGTGCAGAAGCAAATGCCGAGTTCATTATTGTAATGGCTACCTTATTGATTTTTGGAGGAGCTGTCTTTTACGGACTGATGGTTGCCAGAGAGGTTAATTCTACCGCTGCACAGACCAATGTGCTTTTGAGTCAAATTCTCTCTGAAAACGTGAAATCTAACACCCTCGCCTCACAGCGTGCACATATTTCTTCTTCTCAACTTACTCAAACACAAAGCGGAGCGCAGCCATGAAATATTTTCCTCTCATTCTTTTTATATTCCCAGCAGTTGGATCCGCTCAAATGCCAGTCACAGATGCCGCAGCACAGGCAGCACTTCAACAGTCAAATGCTCAAAGAATTGTTGAGCATTCCGAGGTGATAAATCAATGGACGAGCCAAATCGGAAAGATGAACGATCAGCTCACAGAAGCCAAAAAGGTAGTCGATATGACTACTCAGATGAAGAATGTCATGGGGGATCCATCTCAAATCACTTCTCTCCTCAATTCCGATGCAATCGGTAGTCCAGGACTGGGTGAAGTTGGAAAAACTTTTGGAGAACTTTCAAAGACCGTGGGCAATACCACTTCTTTGGCTCAGGACGTTAAAGGGCTTTATTCCCCGATCAACTTTTCTGATCCCTCTCAAATGATGAACGTGGACATGAGTGGGCATGATCCATTCGCGAAGATGAATGCCGTTGAAAATGCTTTCGGAAATCTTTCTGCAGAACTTGCGCGATCTGAGTCCGAAGCAAAATCTATTCGATCCCAAATTGACACTATCAACAAAACAAGTGCCTCCACGCAGGCGGCACAAGCTCAGAAGCAAGCTGATTTGGAAGCTCTTCAAGGAAAGCTCATTGATGCCCAAAAAAGGTCCAACGAGGCTTTTCAAAAACTTCATGCCATGGAGATCATGAATGAAACAGAAAAGGATCGTTCAGATGCTGCATACATCAAAGCAATGAGCATCGAGGATGAAAAAAAGAACCAAGCTTTGGATAAACTAATGGGAAATAAAAGAACGTGGGGAGCGGGAAAATGAAAATTTATTTTAATTCAACCTTCATGTTCATGATATTATTCAGTGCTTCATTTTTTTTGCTGTCAGCATCGTTTAAGTGCTTGAGATATGCCGCTTCTTCAGCCTTTTGTTTTTCTTCGTCGCGAGCTTTTTTGACTTCAATGCCGACGAGAGTCAAAACCCCGACAACTAAAAGTCCTAAAAGGATGTTTCTCATGGAGGTAATATGATCGATTTTTCTATTTTTGCAATATCCAACCCGGGTCTCGTAAATATCGATTCGAGAATGGGAATGGAAATTGCCCAAAAACTTCAACCTTTTTCATGGCTTATCGCAACTGCTGGATTGGGGTTCATGTTGGCTTCTGCTTGGGGAGATCCTAAAGCCATTTTGGTCTCACTGATTCTTGCGATGGTCACAGTTGCATGCATGGCAAGTTATCCAACCATTATGAAAAGTTTTCAGGATTATTTTGCACAAAAGGGAAGTGACATCGAAAGCGACTTTTCAAATTTTCAGAAAATGTGGAATCAAAAAATTCCTGAATCAGATGGTGGTGGTGGCTTAGTAAAATCTATCCAAAATGCTTTTTTTTATATTCTTTACTGCGTACTTCAATTCTTAGGGAGCTTGGGAAAAAGCATTCTTGAATGGATTCAGCCCTATGTCGTTAGTTGTTTGATTGCGATATCCCCAATCACAATCGCCGCTTTTTTAATCCCCTATACCCGCCAAATTGGAATTACGTTTCTGATTACTTCACTGGGAGTATGTCTTTGGCCGATTGGCACTGCTTTAGCTGATATATTCGTTGCTAAAATTGGGACCTTGGTATTTGCAAGTTTTGGAATTGCAGGTGCCGCTGGAATAGGTGTCGGTCTTATTTCATGGCCCACCATCCTAGGTGCGTTCCTCTTGATGGCAGTTTTTATGAATGTTCTTTATCTGTCAGTTCCTTTGGGAATTGCACGGATTTTAAGTGGAGCATCCCCCGCCTTCGCAGCAGCAGGAGCCGCGGCCTTTATGGCAGCACAAGCGGTTCCCCTCTCCCGTGGAATGTCTCAGCTCACAGACGCCATTAAAGGTTTGACCGGTAAAATGGGATCCAGCTCAGGAGGCACCTCTTCTGTAGGTGGCGAAGGTTCTGAGTCTTCTTCTGGAAGCAGTATTTCACCCTACCGAGGAGGTTCACCAATGGCATCAAGTGGAGGATCCCCATCTCCTTCTCCGTCGGGCGGAGGAGGCTCAGGAGGCGGAACAGGTCGCCTATCCGGAGGACGCGGTGGCGGATCCGGACAAGTGTCACTTCCTTCTTCCCCAGATCTTGTTCAAGACGATGGAAGCGAAGTTTATTCTCAAACCGACGCTATGTCCGCAAGCCAATTCAGAAAAATGCAACTGGTAAAACACCAAGTTGCTCTTGACGAGAAATATCGAAATTAAGAGGAAAAATTATGTGGGACTTTGTACGAAATCTACCAGTGCAATCAGTTATTTCCGGAGTGATCGCCGGAAGATTCTGGTTTTGCTTCACAGTGTTTTTGCTGATTCTTAACACAGTTCAACCCTCTCTCACTATCAAAGCGATGAAGACAGAGGAAAAGGTGATCGGAGTCAATGAAGCAACAGGAGAGCTTTTATACTGCCAAGTCAAAGAATGGCGTTCCGCTGATACACTTTTTAAATTTTGCGCCAAAAAATCAGTCACGGCTTACGTCATGAGGAATCCAAAAGGACTTGATGACCCTGAGTTGGCCGAAGTCACGTTTAACACCAAAGCCAGGGCAAAGATCAAAGTGGATCTGGAAAAACAATCGCTGGAATTTGCTGACAAACAGATTCATCAAAAAGGCGAAATACTCGAATACAGCTTCACGGATAAAGGCGAAACAGAAATCGAAAATGAAGATGGTGTTACTGAAAAAACAAACGTCATCGAAGCTAGGGTCACAGGACAGCTGATCCGGACAGGAATTCAAAAGGGAATCGACCTCAATCAAAAACTTCGATTTTCGATGGTTCTCACAATGCTCAGAAATAAAAGCATCAAAGCCGGTGGAATGTTTCCCTTAGTGACGACTGATTATCAATACGAGGAGACTCCCCTATGAAAAGCATTCTTGTGTTTCTCATTTTTATTTTACCAGTAGCAGCTCAGAACCAGTACACGAAGCAATTTTTGCTCGATGAAAATATCGTTTATCGAATTCCTGTCGCTTACAGCGAAGGAATTACAACCATATTTTTCCCGACACAAATATCAGGTATCCGAGGTCAAAATATTTCGGTTAATCCCGAAAACGTCACCGGTTCAAAGTTTTTACTCAATTACAGAGAGGGCGACACGGGGTACTATTTTAGTCTCAAAGCATTGAAAGAAGATGCCACGGAGGTTCTGAGCGTCATCTATCAGAAAAAGGCTTACAACCTTCTTTTGGTTTCCTCTCCAAAGCCAATTTACACGGCCACGTTTTTGGAAGGATACGGATCTTCTGGAGCGGCATCCAAGTCCACTGTCTCCCCTGCCCGACTGGTCGCCATCCTGAATAAAGCAAAAGCCTATAGTCTCCTCTCCCAGTATCATCCGGATGCAATCGTTGATATTTCCTATAGTCGTCCCGCTCGAATCATGAAATACAACGGATTTGATGTGTTGATTGATGAGGTGTTTCGGTTTGAACAAGAAGACACAATCGTTTTTCGAGTAATCCTCCGAAATAATACAGCGGAGACGATTGCCTACTCTCCACGGTCGATTGCCGTTCGCGTGGCTGATCTACTCTATCCGTGTTCGATCGCAGATGCTTCCGGAATCATTCCTCCTGGAACGTTGCTCAAAGAGGGATCCGTTATTCCCAATTCTACCATCGCTTACTTTGCCATTACAGGAAGACCCGACGGCGGGAGAAACTATCTGAGAGTCGATAACAACTGGAATATTCTGATTCCCAGAACACAGCCTCAAAGACTCGAAGCAAGAGCTGAACCCGTTCCTCCCCATAAATCAAATGAAGATGAGCTAGTGGGAAAATAAAAAGGGAATTTATGGATAAACTTAAACCAGTAATTAAATTCTTAAAATCCAGTGATGGGATCCTTGCGGTCTTTGGCGTCATTGTGGTTGTGGGATTTCTCGTCTGGAAGATTCGAGGAGTAGATCAGACCAAGATCGTCAAAAACTATGAAAAGTTGACATCTGAAAAAGCGAAACCCGTGACTTCATTATCAGAGGTGAAATCTGTTTCAACGGGAATTCCTGAAGTAAGAAATGGACTTCCTCAAAAAGCACCTGAAGAGAGGCAATACTCGACATCTCAAATTCAAAAAACTAGTCCCATCGATCTTTTCACAGCAAAAGAAGATCCTGTCGGACCTGAATATGCCCCCTATGGAGCAGTTTTGAAATGTGTTTTGGTTTATACGATCGATTCAAATAATCTTCAAACCCCCATCGTTGGAATGGTTCTGGAGGATTATTGGCATGATGGAAAATTAATTGTTCCTGCCGGCACATATGCCAACGGTTTTGCCCAAAGCTCTAACATCCGCGATAGGATCGGATCCCAAAATCAATGGATGCTTGTTTGGAGAAATCGGGATGAAAAATCTGGTTTTCAACTTCCCGTAACCGGCATTGCCCTGGACTACTCCCCTGAAGTGGGTCAGGGAACATTTAAAATTACCGATGGATCCGCAGGCCTGCGCGGGAGAGTAAAGTCAAATGTCGATGAAATGCAGGCATGGGCAATCATTACCAAAGGCATTCAACAAGCGAGTGAAGCCTACGTTCAGAAAAATCTCACAATCAGCAACGGAAGTGTGACCTCCTCACAAAATGGCGGAATCAAAGACGCTTTGGCGATGGGAGCTGCGGGAATGGCTCAACAAGGAAATCAGAACATCCAGCAGAGCATTCAACAGGCAACGGTTTTTGTTCGGGTCCCCGCAGGCAAAGAATTTTACCTCTATGTGACGCAAGTCATCGATTTATCCAAAGGAAAAATCGGAGCGACGTTCACTCAAACCTCAACTGGGAAATAAAAAATGAAAATCCAAAATCTTAAGGCCCTCGTACTTAAAGCAAAATCAGCACATCCAAGTAGAAAGGATATGCGTCCAAAAAAATCTTACACCGTTGAAACATACTGGCATCAAGAGAACAAAAAGGCCTCCGGATGGTGCGCGGAAGTGGTAGGTCTGAAAATGGAAGGTGATAAAGAAGTTTTGGATCTGCATTTCGGATCCAAGGAAAAAGCTATTTGTTATACCGAAGTAGATTGGAAATCAAAAAAAGGTGAAAAGCCGGCTTTTGGTATCAAACGCTTCTTTTTAGTGGATGGAATTTTTAAGGTCCGAATCACCGAAGACGATGAAGACGAAAAAGGGAAATATTTTTTGGTAGCGGTCGAAGGAGGTGAAGGAAGTGAAATTACGGAAGCGCAGGCTTTCGATATTTTACAGGCACCGGAGAACTTGCCGAATGAATAAAGCCACCATTTTTTTATTCCCAGTCGTGCTTGGAATGATGGGGTGCGCTGGAAAGCCTACAATTGTGACAGAAGAGGTTCCCATGCTGCCTATTGAGGTTCCTGGAACTCAACTCCCCTCCTCTGTTCGTGAAACCGTCAGAAATGACGAGGTTGTTCGGAATCTCACAATCTTTCCATACAAGGATCCCAATAATCCAAGTATCCGTCATGACGGCCATGATATTCAGGTTTTGGAAAAAGATGCCACATGGAATCTTAAACCAAATGCACCTCTGACAAAGTCCGGCCCCGTCGTGAATCAAAAGGATCCAGCGGATTCTCCCAATCCTTATGTGGCCGAGTTGGAACAGGAGCTGGTACGTCAGCGCGATTACACCACGGCACTTTGCAATCTGCTGT
>JAZKBH010000162.1:10308-16346 GCA_040388725.1 Verrucomicrobiota bacterium | reverse complement strand
AATCCAAACAAAATGAAGAAGCATTGAAGCTTCTCAAAGACCAAAACGAAAACATCAAGACGTTCGCTATGGAGAACGCAAACCTCAAAAAAATGGTCGAGGGCAGTGAAGAAAAGATCCGAGAGATGGAGACAGCTCAGCAACAAGAACGCGCTGAAAGAAATAAAGGTTTCTGGCAGCGAACAATCGAAAAATTCAAATCAAAATAAAACCATCCCAGGAGAAATTCTATGGCTAACGATACAGAAACAAAATCAGCACAGCTCAAACTTATTCCCGAAGTGTGGAATAAATTTCAAGCCGCATGTGACGAACTCAAGCAAATCAATACAGCTCTCAAATTTGAGCCTAAAAGCCTCATGGAGCTGACTCTCGAAACCGTCGATTACGACGAGTTGATTGAGAACATGATCCTTTTCGAGGATCGCCGGCTCAAAAGCAAGATCGAGGAACTGAAGAAAGCACGCAAAGGATTCGCAGTTCGCAGCAAAGACAAAAAAACGGATGGCGGTGAATGATTGCCGCTCAAGAGATCCAATCGCAATTCCAGTATCAAGGAGAAGTGTACTCCTTTACGGAAGCAGGGATTGGGAATGCATTCCGAGTCTTTTTGTTCTCAGAGGACAAAAAGGTCAAGGAATTCCACTCTTGGAGAGCCACCCACTACCCGACCTATTCGGATCCCGAAGCCTGGCTTTTTTTTCAGGGAATCTTGGAAATCAGAAATGGAATGATTTTTCAAAAGCTGTCGGAACCGAATGAAAATCATGAATAACGATATGAATCAATTTTTTGGGAAGTTCCCTAAAAAACGGCCAAAAAATGCGGTGAATAATACCGCCGTTGGTGTCCGTGCTTCTTTTGAAGCGAATCACCAACACTCAAAGAAAGGTGAATAAATACCATGAGCGATAAACCTAAACCCACCCTGGATGAGGCTAAAGCCTGGTTTCTGGGCGAACGTCAAGCCGAGCTTGAAAAATGGACGAAGATGCCAACCGGAACCAAGGATGAGATGAGAGCGAGCCTGGATTTTATGCGCGAGTTCAACATGCGAGATGCGCGTTGCGAACTTGTCATGAGCCAAGCAAGCGCAGGTCAAACGGTATCCACGAAGGACTATGACGTGAAAGTCAGTGGAAAATCCCCTGCCCGATCGGAAAACCCCACGTTCTACGTGAATCCGGATGTTGATTCTGACATCAAAAACTACCGCGGATCAAATCCAGAACTTGACTCAAAGGTCAAAGTACTGGGACGGGAAGAGCTGGAGAATGAATACATTCTCAAGGTCATGAAACGCGGGGGCTATGAGCCTACCATCAACGTGAAGGATGATATCGCCAAATACAAAGCGGATCACCCATCACTCGACAGCAGGGCAAAAATCATGTCTCGGGAAAGACTCGAAAACGAGCTGATACTCAAGGAGATGAAAAAGGTCGGCTACGACCCTCAAATCGCCAGGTACAAAGCTTTTTTCGACAAACCCGAGAACGCTCACCTGAAGAAACAACTGGAGAATCTGACGGCACACATTCGCAACCCTCAGAAGAGGGAGGAAGTGATGTTCCGAGAAAAGGCTCCAGTGGTTGCAAAGGCCAATGGAATCAAAATCTGATGACACGGCCAGGATTCAGGATCAGAGGAGGAAGATGACATAATGACATTATGTCAGAAACCAGCCGACTCCAGGGCAATTCCCTGGGGCCGGTCAGAATAAATCTACTGGGAAAAGAATATGAAAACCAATTTTGAAGACAGTCTTTTAGAGAGTTTTTTGGAAGAATATTTCTTCCAGGAACTCGATCAAAATATTACTTCCAAGGAGACGCGGCTTTATCGGCACCTTTCGGGAAAAATTGATCTTCTTCCAGAGATTCAAAAGAAATTCTCGTTCGATCAAATGATGGCGAAATCACTCATCGAGCATGCTCACCAACAAACCAAATGAGCGAAATTTATAAAACCATTACGGACAAGATTCTCGCTCAGTTGGATGCGGGGACAGTTCCATGGAAAAAAGACTGGGATGCTCAAAAATTGGGTTTCGCCAAAAATGTGGTCTCCGGAGACCCCTATCAGGGAACCAATTTTTTAATGCTCAATTTTATTGAGCAATATCAATCCCCTCTTTGGATGACGTATAAACAGGCTCAAGATTTAGGCGGAACCGTCAGAAAAGGTGAGCATTCGTCAAAAGTGATTTATTTCAAGCTTCTTGAAAAAACTGATCGTGCCGGAAATCTTGTCAAAAACTCTAATGGCGAAACGGCAAGGATCCCGATGATCCGTTACGCCAATGTTTTCAATCATTCACAAACTGAAGGGGTTCCCGTTCCGGAAAAGTTCCAAAAATTGATTCCCAACGATACACGGACTCCAATCCAACGGGCTGATGAAATCATTCAAAAATTCCCGATCGGAATAAAACACGGTTTCACAGGGGCATCGTTTCATCCCCAAGCAGATCATATTGAGATGCCCAATCAAGCCACATTTTCCACCCCAGAACACTACTATCATACCCTTTTTCATGAAATGACTCATGCCACAGGACACCCGAAAAGATTAAATCGGGATCTTTCCGGAAAATATGGGAGTGCGAGTTATGCCAAGGAAGAGTTGATCGCTGAAATCGGATCCTGCTTTCTCGCCGCCGAAGCTGGCCTGGATAAAACGATCCCGCTCGAAAACTCTGCCTCCTATATCGATCATTGGAGAAAAGAGCTTTCCAAAGATCCAAAGCTTATCGTTCAAGCTGCATCCGAAGCACAAAAATCAACAAATTTTATACTGGGGAGAGGCTTCAAAAGTGAGGCGGATCCTTGCATCGAATCTGAAAAACCAGGAGTTAAGCCGTTGAAGTGGATCGATGCTCCCGTGAGGGATTCCAAGCAGATCAGAAAGATGTCGTTATGAGCCTCAAGGTAATGAATCACGTTTGGACTCGTTCCAAGGCATCAGGATCCGCTCTTCTTGCATTACTTGCCATTGCGGACTGTGCAGACGACCAAGGGATTGCTTATCCGAGCCAGGCTACTATTGCCAGAAAAGCTCGAATTTCTGAAAGAAATCTCAAACGAATAATTTCAGAGCTGTGCTCCACAAGAGAGATGGAAATCCTCGAAAGAGGAGATGGAAGACGAAGCACTACGTACCAAATTTTGATGAAGAATGACGAGGGGTGTCAGGATGGCCCCCCTCAAATGTCACAAAATGTTGATTTTGAGGGAGGACAAGATGGCCCCCCTGGGGTGACAAATCGGGAAAATCCTAACCCAACATCAAAAATCGAAGGAGGTCACCATGTCCTCCCTGGGGTGACACAGTTACGTCCTCCCAGGGGTGACACAGCTATGTCACCCAAACAGTCATATAACGGTCATGGAACTAAAGAATTCCCCATAACCCCCTTTCGTGGAACAAAAACATCCGCAGAAGCCAATTCTGAAGCATCCCAGGGCATCCCTCAAGCCGATCCAAATGCCGAAGGTGTGTCTCAAAATTCTTTTTTCCCAGAAGCGCAGTCAGGAGCTAATGTCGAGGTGGAAATATTACCTCCCCCCCCTCCATTCGAGGCGGCTAACGCCGTAAAAGAAAACGCCAACTTCGTTCGCTCCGCTCTCTCCGATGGCGAAGAGGTTCAGAAGTCGTCTACGGTTCGCACCTGCGAACCTTCGACAAGGTCGGAATCTGTGCCATCCGGCACCGCTTCCGAAAAAAAAGATTATTCAACTGGGAAAGAAGATTTTCAGGTCAACGGGACTGACCTGGTCTTGCGTCTTAATCGACTCTTCGGACGCCCTGAACGGGCGACTTTTGAGTCCGATGAACAGCGGATCCTCAAAGGATCAAAATGCCCATCCTTTTGGAATTCGGATCTTTGCAATTTGGAAAAATGGATCCAGCTCCCTTCAACTTATCGGACATACTTTCCAAAATCCCTAAAACGACTCCTCAATCAATGGGGGAAATCTTGTGACTGGGCGCGTCACAACATTGCAGAGTTTGAACAAATCCAGTCTTCAAAATCTGACTCCAAAAATTCAAAAACAGTGATTGTCACACCGCTCGCTTACCTTGAGAGCATTCCCCACTTGATGCCCGATTCCCAAACCGAAGCAGAATCTGAATTCCAAGTTTTTATTGAAAACCTGGCTCGCACGATTTCAAAATCAAGTGTCGATCGATGGCTATCAAAAGCAACGCCGATAGGACTTCGGGTTGATGACAATGCACTCGTTTTAAAAGCTGAAAACCAATTTTCCGCCAGTTTCATCATGGAAAATTATAAGACACAAATCATTCATGCAGCGGGCTCCCGAAAAGTCGTGATTTGTATTTAAGCCAAACAGAAAGGAGATAACCCATGCCTCTCATTAACCTTGCCGACCAAGTTCGAGAAATACCCTTGGAGGAGGTTCTTTACTCTGAAGGCTTCCAAGGGGAACGCCAGGGTAAGTCCATTTTTTTTAAATCCGATGCCCATGCAATTAATGTCACCGGACAAAAGTGGTATGACCATAAAAACGAAAAGGGAGGTTTCGGCGCAATCGATCTTGCCATGCACCTCAACCAAATTGAGTTTCGACCTGCCTGCCTTTTGCTGGCTGATCGCTTCGGATCCAATCAACAAGCCAATTATTCTTTCCCAGAAGCGCAGAAGAAAAATGGTTCAACCCAATCCTTCCGCTCGGAATCCTTTGCCGAGCAGAAGGCACGGCTGGCGGTACCGGCACCCGATCAATGGGAAACCGCTTTTGGTTATCTTACCCAAACTCGCCAGATTGATCCCAGCCTGGTTAAGAAACTCCATCGTGAAGGACTTCTCTCTGCTTCTCACACCAAAGACCTTCCCATGCTAGTCAATGCCACTTTTGGACATCGTAACCCCGACGGCGAAGCCGTCGGACTTTCCACCCGAGCAACTATTCATAAAACTGGGTTTAAGCAATGCCTTGGATCCAAAACCTTCGGATGGTTTTCAACGGGAGATCTTAAAACCGCTCAGACGATCGCTTTGACGGAATCCCCCATCGATGCAATGAGCCTTCAGACCCTTTTCAATAAGGATCCTCGATTTTTATCCTCCGAACCGCATCCCAAATTGGTTTGTGTCTCCGTGAGCGGGAACAGCGTTCCCACCAATTTGGCGGAATGGATTGTCAAAAACGGTAAGACCCCCGTGCTTGCCTTGGACTTGGATGTCGCTGGATCGCAAGGAACCGGACGGGCCACAGAGCTTTTCAAAAGCCTCGGACACAAGGGAGAGGTATCGACCCTGACCCCTTATGAAAAAGATTGGAACCAGGAGCTGATTCAATACAAGCAACAGGATTGGAAGCAAGAAAGAGCTGAGATTCTGGCAATAGAACTCAAGGAAAAAGGAATCATACAGTCTACCCTTCCCCATGAAGTAACCCCCTGCCAATGGAAAAGAGAGGGTCGCGGCTCGGAATTCATTGAGGAACTTGTCCGCCATACCGACAAAACAAACGAAGAAATCCGTCAAATGATGGCTCCCGAAACGCTGGAGATCGCACGCCGCCATAAGGCGGGGTTGCTTTTGGATCGAGCCAAAATCGCAGGATTTAACCCTTCTACGGAGTCCAGAGAAAGACTTTTGAAGGCTGACTGGAAAAGCCTCAAGGCATTCGAGCAAAATATTTTGAACCAAACCGACCCCTTCCCCTCCTTGGCTGAGGACAAGGGCGTATCGCAGTCGCTTCAGTTTAAAAATACCTCTACGCCGAGCACTCCCTCGAAAGGTTACAAGCGATGATCGCCCCCCTCTTTTTATTTCCCCATAGCGCAGTAAGCGACCTTTATATGCCCCATCCATGTTTTCCCTATCCCTCGATTCACGATGTCACCTTACTCGAAGTTCGCCGCCCGAAGGGCGGCGCGCGGCCCCCTTCGTCATCGAGGCAACTGAAACGCCCGTGCTTGCTCCGTTCGCTCAATCGCTCTCTTTGCCAAGCCCTGGGCGTTGTCACTTCCTCCATGACTCGCCCCACTCTCGCCTTCACCCCCTG
>JAZKBH010000162.1:7179-10298 GCA_040388725.1 Verrucomicrobiota bacterium | reverse complement strand
CCATCTCCCAAGGTCGATCGTCAGCTCAAAGCCCCGTTGCGACTCGACGGAATCCTCCGTTTTTGATTAGAGGCATTCGCAATTCTATCCGCGGTATCAGCTACGGACGATCTTTCGTCCTTAGCTTGGGTTCCGTTCGAGTTCTTGAGGGTCATTCACCCCTCAAGACTCTCCAGAACCCTTTCCCCTCCCCCCTGCGAAATGGTTTCAATGGCAACCATTTCTTCAGAAAAGAGCATAGCAAAAATGGTGACCATTTTTGCATTCTGCTCGAAACCTCGCAAAAAAAGGCAGCCTCCGCGTGTCAGGCACGCTACGGCAAAATTCACCAAAACTTTTAAGAATCGATTCCTATGCCAGCCGAAACAAATTCAAAAAATAAACGAAACCGAATCATATTTGATGGTTCTCCGGATTTAAGCAGTGCCATTCGCGATCTTTCCAAACGATGGAACTGCAAAACAAATGATGCGATCGCACGAGCGATTTTAGAATCTCTTCACCGTCCACTTGCATCCGCACCGGAGCCACCTTGGGCAAAAAAACTCAAAGATTCTTTTGAAGAACTCAAAAGCAAAATCGATCAAGTCGTCACATGAAATACGGGATCCTTGTTCACAAGCTCAAAGCTTGGAAGACCGCTTTCGATCCGGACTACCTGGACGAAACATCGGAACTCAAGAAGTATGCCGATCAGGTGCGCGAGCAAAAACAAGGAATCAAAAAACCAAAAGTGGTCCTCGATGCTCTCGATTATATTGACAAGGAGAAGCTCGGAAAAGTTTACGCCGCCGGCTTTATCCGCGACATGGCTTCGGTCAATCCGGATAAAAGCCGATCGCATTTTGAATCGCTCGATAACGATGAAAGGAAATCACGGATCTCAAAAGCATGGCGAAAACATGCGGCCAAATTTTCCAAACTCAAAAAAACTCACCACCGTTTGGTTTTCTCCATGTCCAAGGAATTTCACGCCAAGCTTGTCGAGAAAGGTATCAATCCTGAGATCGTACTTCAATCCGTGATGAAGCGATCCCTTCAAAATTTTACCGACAAATATCACTCTGGAGATTCCTTGGGATATTGTTACGGGATCCACCACGACACAGATAATCTTCACATGCACGTCATGGTTCACACACGAACTCGGGACGGAAAGCAGACCTCTTTCTCACAGCAGCTCAAAGGACGTAAAGATGATGGAAGAGATAATAAATTGGAGTTTCTAAAAAAATCCGTGGATACTCAATGGAGGGCATGGGATCGTAAAATCGATGACCCCAAGCAGCTCGAAGCCCTACGTATGAAGAATCTGGAAAGCGAAAAAATATTTTTCGCTCCCCACTATCGGGAAAAGAAAGCCGCCGACCCCCTCACTCCACCTGTCACCGGTCTCAAAATCAAACGCTCTGATCTCGAAGCTAAACGAGCCGAGATTCAAAATCTCGAACGGCAAATAAACGATCTCAAGACTCAATTTCGTGAAGAAAGGTTCGATAAAAAGGTAACCAACCGTTTGGGACGAGCTTTTGGATATCGACCTGGCCACATGGAGAAGGCATTTGCCAAGGTCGTACAAGAAATCTCTTTTTCACAGATTCGTGAGCTTCAAAAAAAAAGAAGCCAACTCCACGAATCGTATTTGCGCTCCTGGACCTCCTACAACAAGGACCGAGCCTATCGACCAATTAACCCCGTCATCATGAGGAAATTCAATTATGGAACCAAACAGCAAGCCACTGTTTCGAGGAACACCGCCCAAAAGCCAAACCCAATCACCGCCACCGCCCCAAACCTCAACACCACAGGAACCCGAAAGCAGCGGGGTTGAGGTTGGATTTGTTGAACATGAAGACTTTGTTTTTCACACATCCAAACTCCAGGGATTTATTCACGTTCCTGAATCGGACGAGTGTGAACCCATGACAACCGTCTTCTTAGAGAGCTGGGTGACACCCGTCGCCCGACCAGACAAAAATAAACGCCTCTACTACTTCCTATGTAAAATTCTTAAACCGGAAAAACTCAATTTATGATCTTAACCCTTCAGAAAGCGGGCATATTCATCGTGTTTGCCGATAAAAAGCCATATCCAGGCACCCTCGGAATCTTGAATGCCGACTGCTCGATAGCCGCCACTGATCCGAACCGACCAGTATTCACTACCTTTGATTTTTTTAAAATGCAAAGAGGGATGAAAAGGATCCTCTTTCCAAATATTGTAGTTTTTCTTTGCCAGAAGCTGAATTTCAACTGGCAGGGAATCAAATCGATCTCGAAAAGAATGGTGAAGCTTCGAGACTACCGGCATTTAAACTTTCCCTGGGCGATCTCTTCCAAAGCTTCATTCCGAAGCTTGTCAAAGACACCCTCTCTCGCGCAGGCCTCAAGCGTCTTATCAAATTCGTCTTCTTCCATCAGGATTTTGGGACGCAATACGCCCAGAAGCTCATCCTGTTCCTGCGAGGACAGCTTTTCAATCTCCGAAAGAATTTCAGCAACGCTCATGCGAACACATTACCCCGTTTTAAACAAAAATTCAACCACAACGTCAGGAGGTATGCTTTGAAAACTGAATGGGAACTTTTATTAGCATCACTACCAGAGGACCTTCGTCTAATGATCGAAGAAGGTACGGAAAGTATCGAGCTTCCGGCCAAAGACCATCCCGTCTTTGAAATCCTCCGACAATCATTCGCTACTTGGTTTGAGTCCCTTGAGGAAACTCCGACCGTGGATGAAACCGAGGGAGCCGACGCTGCTCCGGAGAAGGTTTCCGATAAAAAAGCAGATGCCGAGATCGATCCCGTCATGATCGACCTTGTTTCACAGCTAAACGTGATGGTGGGAAAAACCGCGGCGATCGCTGCTAAAAATGCGGAGGATTGTAACGCGGCCACCAACCGGCTTGGCGAAATGGTCTCCTCCATCGATCTCAAAGGAGTCAAAAATATTCCTCAAACACTTGAGACGGTACTCGCCCCCTTAAAATCCCTGCAATGGAGGATTCCTTGGATGGTCACGGGGATAGCATCATTGGCTATAGCTTCGATTCTCTCCATTATATTACTTAATTCTTACTCAAAATCGATTGATAAGAACCATCTGGCCGAGTGGAG
>JAZKBH010000162.1:0-7147 GCA_040388725.1 Verrucomicrobiota bacterium | reverse complement strand
CCGAGCAAAATGTTGAATCACTCCGTCAGCTCGGAGAGCTGAAGGTCGGTCTGACCATTATTCCGGATCCTGGAAACCAGCAATACTATCTCAACCTCCAAAATTTGGATGAAATTACCGGACAGACGGATATTCCAAACGGCAAGGCGATCATTTTTAGAGCAAAACGATAGGCCCCTATGCAGGATCTTTTTATCATTATTGCCAGTATGGCGGGATTTGTCCTTTTGGAGTCAGTCTTTCCATCCCCCTTTAACAACATCCATTGGGGTTTCTTTGGGATCGCCTGTTGGAGTCTCTATTGCCTGATCCAACGTCAGTACAATATTCACAGCTTAAAAGGGGATAAAAACCGAAAAATCGGGCCGAATGACATTGTGCTGCGTATGGCCGGTATGGAATGGACGCTGGAAGACTTTGTCCGGGGCTGGTTGATAACTGGGAAAACAGGATCCGGAAAAACAGCCGCGGCAATCTGCAACATCATGAAGCAACTTTTTGAGAACGTCCCTAACTGGGGCGGTCTTTGCGTCGATCAAAAAGGACTTTTTTATAAAATACTTCAAAAAGCGGCCAAATCTTTTGGGATGGAAGATCGGATTATTTTATTAAAGGTAAAATCTATCTGGGATCTTCCAGGGTACAAATCCCCACATACGGTTAATCTCATTGGAGATCTTGAGATCGAGAGCGAGGTCTATGCGACCGGCATCATGGATAACGCTGAATCTCTAGGAATGGTCGGAAGTGGAGGAAGCTCAGACCACTTTAAAAGTCAGGCTCGGATCCACATCGAGGCCGGAATCAATCTTAAGCGAATTAAGGGGGACGTTGCTACTCTGACCAACGTCTATGATCTCCTCACCTCGGATTCTCAGCTTAAAGAGGAATTGCAAGAGCTACGAGGGCTAGGAGAATCCATTAAAGACAGTGATTACGAGAATGCCCTTAAAATCTCAAACATTTACAATCACTTTTCGGAAAAGTTTTTGGGACTCGGTCCGGATGAATTATCTGGCGTTAGATCGACTATCCTCAATTCACTCCATCCATTTACACATCCGGAAATTGCAAAAGTTTATTGCGCTGAAGAGCCAACCGCCAATTTTAAAATGATGGATGGAGCAAAAATAATTTGCCCTGTTATCCCTCAGCAATTTCCATCAACCCGAACATTTATTAACGCCCTATGTAAGCTTAATTTTTTCAGTCATGGATTACGTCGGGCTGATGAACCAGAAGAAGCGATCGATAATAGAAACCTTCTTGTGATCTTTAACGATGAAGCTCAGCGCACAGTCGTTAAAAATGAGCAAGGGATGGCAGATCATAGCTGCTTAGATCAAACCCGCGAATTCTGGGTTACAGGTGTATATGCCACCCAGGGGGAATCATCATTCCTTCCTAAACTTGGAAAAGACATCACAACGACACTTATCCTTAATCTCTCCAATGAAATCATTTTGACTGCGGCCAATCAATGGGGAGCAGAACAAGCATCTAAACGGATTGGTGAGAGAATGAGAAAACGAGAAACCAAAAACTTTAACGGAGCCGTTATTTCTCATAGCTACACTCAGGAAGTTCAACCTCTAATTTATCCTTACGAGCTGCGTGCTCTCAAAAAATTTGAGGCTGTAGTTTGTCATTGCGAATCCGGCCATCGTCGGGTTAAATTACAACCTACAAGTTTTACGGCCCGATCTCATGGGCTAGACACGGCCTCTGATTCAAAAGAGGCGATTCTTCCGGAACCTACTCCCGAAGAGCTTACATCCACACAATTTAACCATGAACCGGAGCTATCAGCATGACCATGCAGAATAAGAATATTTCTAATTTAAAAAACATTGCATACGTGAATCAAAAAGGAGGAGCAGGTAAAACGACTGCTTCTGTATTAACAAGTTTAGCATGTAACCATCTTCAAAGAGGAGTCGAGATCCTCGATCGTGATGATGACCAGCAAACAGCAACAGAATGTTGGCAACAAATAGAGAAAACGCCCGCACCGGCTAAAACCGAAATACGAATAATCGACACCCCGCCGGATCTTAAGAAAAAAGGTTTTCAGGATGGCATTAAAGCGGCCCATTTAGTCATTGTCGTGAGCTCCCCCTCTCCTGCCGACCTCTGGAGTTCTAAGCGAACAGTTCAGGAAGTAAGACGACTTACCAAAGCGCCTATTTACATTCTGTTTAACAAAATCAGAAAAGGGACAATTTTTTCAACGCCAGAACACCTGGAAGATATGGCCAAGAAGATGGAGGCTCCGCGGCTCGATTGTTCTATTTCCCAGTCAGAGGTTTATCAGCATTCCCTAGTCTTGGGATGGTCTGCCCTTCATAAAAAGCACAAAGAGGAGATCACTCGTCTGGTGATGGAAATTCTTACAAAGGTTCCATCCGGATCTTTTTGACCCCTCTAATATGACATAATGACATTATATCAAAATATCACTCCCCTAAAACTATGAGCCAAAAAAATAAACTTCTTCAACGTGTCGCTGATTCTGTCAAAGCCAGTAAACCGAACCCATCGAATCCCGACCATTTTAAGCCGGTGAAATACCAAAATATGCATCTCGTCCCCTACAAGGAGGACGTGGAGAAAATGGGTGAGATTAAAAAATATCTCAGTGATCGGGGATGTTACCCAGGAAATTCGCAAATCCTTCGGCTCACCTTAAGGCAATTTCAAATTACGGATCAGACCGTCTATCAAATGCTCGAAATTCTCTCCCTAGATAAGAGGAAGAAATGAAGCCTCTATCAGAGAGAAAACGCCTCGATGAGCTGGAGTCGTACCTAACGACTCGGATTATTGGTCAAAAACACGTAATCCCCCAGGTGGCAAATGAAATTAGAAATGGCGAACTCAGTATGCACCGAGAAAGTGAGCCACGCGGAAGGCTCTTTTTTTGCGGTCCCACCGGCGTTGGAAAAACTCAGATGGCCGAATCCATCACGGAATTCATCTTCGGATCCGCTGAATACCTCCATAAATTTGATATGTCGGAGTTTAAAGGCTTAAACGGTCTCGAAAAATTCATCGGCAATATCTCCGGAGAAGTCGGGCGACTCGGCTACGTTCTTGAAAAACATCAAAAAGGAACCCTCCTTTTTGACGAGTTTGAAAAGGCAGATGCCTCCGTTTGGGAGCTATTTCTTCAAATTCTCGACAAAGCGAGAATCACCGTAGGACGGGATAAAACCATCATGCTTTCAGAGTTCTACATTGTATTCACGTCGAATGAGGGATCCGAAAAAATCATCGACAACAAATACACCCCTTTCACCCGCATCGAGGAGTATGTCCGTGAACGGGTCAAACTCAAATTTAAACCGGAGATGATTCAAAGATTCAAAAATCTGATCGTCTTCAATAAACTTTCCATCGACGAACAAACCCTGATTTGTCGGCCCATGCTTGAAATGGAAATCGACCGGCTATCCAAAAAATTTAATATAAAAATCGATTACGAGGCCGAAATATTGAACCTACTCGTTTCGCGCGGTTACGATGCAAAATATGGAGCACGAAACATGAAAAATGTTATCGATGACCAGGTGCGAAATGCTTTGGCCAAACACCTTGTCGCCGGCGATCTTGCCAGCGGAAAACTTATTTTTAATCGTTCAAACCATCAGCTCGACTTTATCATATAATAATATTATTAGAAAACACGCCAAATTACAGAAGCATTATTATTCTTTGAGCATAATGACTCTTTTTATTTGTTCCCATAATATTTTAAATCCGGAAAAGAAATAAAACTTTCAGGGTTTTGATTTCCGATGGGGTTTTACTTATAGAGGCAGATTAAAAAACCACTGCTTCATTAAAAAGGAATTGATATGAATAAAATCGGAAAATGTACTCTGATGGCTTTGGCTCTGGGAACGATCACGGCAGTCTCAAGCCAAGCCGCATGGGTAGAAACAACTAAAGGTCCTCGATTAACCACAAGTCAGTCGATCCATTCCACCGGACTTAAGGGAGATTCTGTCAGCATTGCTCATTGTCCCATGATGACGAAAAAAGCGGTGACGTACATATCCAGCGTTGATAGTAAAGGACGCATACAACGAACCAGCACCGGTACTGAATATGTCGGCCCTTGCGGTACGCAATTAATCCGAACTGCCAACAAAGAAGTGAAAAATGTCATGGTCTGTGATCAAACCACGGCCGTTCCCGTGGCATGTTCCAAGATGTCCGTTCACTAGGATATTCTCAATTTAAGAGAGTCGCTCCCTAATGAGCGACTCCCTTTTAGTGGATTTTTTAAGGGTTTTTGAGATAAGTGGTGTTTAATAAGATGGAAATAAAGCTATGGATATAAATTCTGATCAAAAATTCAAAGAACTGATGAATGACTGTAAAACAGAGATTCCGGTTCCTATCAATTTTCAATCCGAGGTTTGGAATCGAATTGCAACGCGAGAACAAGGACGTCCGTCTTCATTTTGGTCCGAGATTGAACAGTTTTTCCAAACTTTCTTTGGTCGTCCTCAATATGCTGCAGGAGGACTCATCGCTGTATTTTTTATTTCCATTGCGGCAGGTCAATTTCAGCTAAAAACATTGGCCGATCATCAATCGATTAGTCTTCAAAACCGATATATCGCATCCATTGATCCTTATACTATGTCGCAAAGGAGCAAGTGACCCTCATGCGTTCTTTGCGAATACTGCTTTTGGCTATATTCATCGGCTTGGTAGGTTGGGCGATCAGTTATTCCATTGGACTGCATCGCATCCAGGTCATTAACCAATCGGATCAGGCCGAAATGGAGTGGCTACGAAGTCAATTTCATCTTTCGGATACTCAATTTCAACAAATTAAAAAACTCCACGAGGATTATGAACCCGTATGCGTTGGCTTGTGTCAGCAGGTAATGAAGTCTCAAAGTCAATTGGAGAAACTTGTCCTGCAAAGGAAGGAGGTAACTCCCGAAATCGAGGCTGCCTTAAAAGATTGTGCTGACGTAAAACAAAAATGCCAACGGGCCATGCTCGGTCATGTCTACCGCGTCAGTCGTATCATGGATCTTGAACAAGGCCATCGTTACATCGAAATGATGGGATCTCGGATATTGCATCCCGGAACAACGATTAATGGCGATTCCATCGCGCGTTAGTGGTATGGCAGAAAATTCTGAAGAAGCCGATCGAGAGGCAATGAGGCGATTAAGTTCAGGGGATGATCTTGCTTTAAATGAGCTTATGGAGCGTTGGAAACAGCCCCTTATAAACTATCTCTTCCGACATTTGGGTCATGAACACGAAGCAGTGGATCTGGCTCAGGAAACTTTTGTCCGAATTTATGAAAATAGGCTTCGTTATCGGGCGGATGGAAAATTCTCTTCATGGCTATTCACTATTGCGACTAATCTTTATCGAAATCATGTTCGATGGAAGAGTCGCCATCCTACGGTTTCGCTCTCTGAACCCTCTGCAACTGATCAGGGGCTGCAAATTCCAGACTCAAGCCTTACCTCAGAAGAAACTGTCCTTAAAAAAGAACGCCATCGAGAGGTCTGGCACGCCCTTCAAGAATTGCCCTCGGACTTGAAAACATCCCTCATACTCTTTGAGTTCGAAGACAAGTCACATCAGGAAATCGCCCAAATTCTGAGCTGTACCAAAAAAGCGGTGGAAACACGTATTTATCGGGCTAGGAAGATTCTTCAGGAGAAGTTAAAGCGATGGCTTTAAAAAAAAGTTTAAGGGTTTTTTCCTATTTGAGGGTATTACCCAAGGAGTCATTATGAATTTACATTCTCTACTACGAACTATTTTTTTAATCCCGGTTCTCGCATTCTTGGGATTAACTCTTTCCAGCTGTACTCCCAAGGGGGAATCGAAGTCGTCGAAAACAGAAAGTGACGTCGACTATTACACCTGCTCCATGCATCCAAGTGTTCATCTGCACAATCCCGATGATAAATGTCCGATCTGTAGCATGGATCTTATTCCGGTCAAAAAAAAGGAAGCCATGAAGGCTTCCTCATCTCCCTCCTCGGATAATTCGATAAGCCCTGCGAAAGATGAGGTTGATTATTATACCTGCCCCATGCACCCGAGCGTTCATCTCCATGATCCCAAAGCCAAATGCCCTATTTGTGGTATGGATCTTGTTCCTGTAAAAAAAAAGGGAAGTGAAGCTACTGAATTGACTCCTTCTTCACAAGAAGAAGTGAATCAAGCCTCTATAATTGAAATTTCACCTCAACGCCTGCAGGCGATCGGGGTCACATCGGCTACGGTTCATAAGCAAAGGATGGAAAGAGTACTTCGAGCGCCTGCAACCGTGAGCATCAATCAATCGGCTCGGCGTGACATTAATATTAAAACCGCAGGGGGCTATATCGAGAAGCTCTATGCCAATTATGAAGGGAAATTCGTCAAAAAAGGGGATCCTCTGATGTCGGTGTTAAGTGAAGGGTGGATTGACGCTCAAATGGATTATATTCGAGCTTATCGAGCGGTAAAACGTCTTCCTTCCATGACTTCAAACTACAATAGTTTTGAAATCGAAAATAAGGTAGATCAATTACGTAAACGGATTCGAATTTGGGATTTATCCGAAGAACAGATTCAAAAACTGGAGGCCTTCGCATTAACAATGTCTGAGTTTGATTTGCGCACAGGAAAAGGACTTTCTGGCACATTTAACGTCTTAGCACCCTTTTCTGGCCATGTTCATGAATTAAAAGCAGTTGAAGGCATGCATTTTGATGCGGGCGAATCTCTTCTCATGTTAGTGGATCTCTCTCAAGTTTGGATTGAAGCCGCTTTTCCCGAAGATCAGGTCGCTTACATTGCTCAAGATCAGGCCGTGCAGGTAACTTTCCCTTCTTTGCCTGGTCGCGTAGAGTTAGGGGTCATTGATTTTGTTCATCCTCATTTTGATGAAATGAGTCGACGTCTCATGGCTCGAATCACGCTCCCTAATCCTAATCATAAACTTCGTCCAGGCATGTACGCCAACGTAGAAAGTAAAATCGAGGGGGATGAAAAAATTGCAGTAGCTTCGACAGCGGTTATTCCCACAGGAGACCATTTCGTAGTCTTTTTAGATCATGGAAAAGGAAAAATTGAACCTAGATATGTCGATTTGGGAAGCAAATTTGGAGATTAT
>JAZKBH010000161.1:0-5102 GCA_040388725.1 Verrucomicrobiota bacterium | reverse complement strand
TCCGGCGACCATGAGAGCGAGATCAAGGGTGATGACGCGTTTATCCCGGAGAATATCAGGGACATTTCCTTTGATAATTTCTTGAGCAAGACCTTCAACGATCGCTGTTTTTCCAACCCCCGCTTCTCCGATGAGAACGGGATTGTTTTTGGTTCGTCGACAAAGGATTTGGATGACGCGTTCGATCTCGCTCGAGCGACCGACGACGGGATCCATATCTCCTTTGCGAGCGACTTCAGTAAGATCACGTCCAAAGGCTTTGAGGGCAGGAGTTTTGACTTCTTTTTTGCCGCCTGCGCCTTGGCCAGGGCCGCCGGCAGCGGCTTCTTCGCCACCGCCTGAAGCGGAGGCTTGTGTCGGATCTTCTCCTTCTGCATCCGTATCATCGATATCAGATTCGCCGCTGCTACTGCCGGTGAAGTTAGGATCAAGTTCTTTGAGGACTTCATTGCGAACGCGTTCGATATCAATATCGAGGCTCTTTAAAACTCGTGCAGCAACGCCATCGCCTTCACGCAGAAGTCCGAGGAGAATATGTTCCGTTCCGACGTAGCTATGGTTGAGGGCTTTGGCTTCTTTCCCAGCAAGAGCGAGAACCTTTTTCACACGAGGGGTGTAAGGAATATTGCCGGAGACCTTGGCTTCGGGGCCGGAGCCGACATGCTTTTCGACTTCCATGCGGACGGTTTCAAGATCAAGGCCCATTTTTTGAAGGACGTTGACGGCAACGCCTTGCCCGAGCTTGATTAATCCGAGAAGGATATGTTCGGTTCCAACATAATTATGGTTGAAACGATCTGCTTCCTTGCGTGCGAGCGCGAGGACTTGTTGGGCGCGTGGTGTGAAGTTATTCATGATCCTTCCTTGTTCTCTTTCTTTAAAATGTCGTGACTTGCAGGAATTGCCATTCCTTTAATTTTTTCACGCAGTAAGTCGGCACGCATCGCGTCGCGTTCTTCTGTCGTTAATTTTTTCTCGTGATCTTTTTGTAAATGGGCCGGTTGGGTTCGAATGAAAAGCTCATCAATCGAGTGGCGGCATTCCGCCGGGAGCATTTCAAGATCCACACCGAGGCGAAGGATCGAAAGGAGGTTCAGCGCTTCCTTGGAGGTGATGCAATAGGCATGCATCATCACCCCGTAGGCACGACCGACTTGGTCGGCGACCATACGCGCTTTATCTTCGAGAAGCTTTTGTCGGGCGTTTTCTTCATGCTCGATGATGTTATTAATCACCTTGTGAAGTTTCTCGATGATTTCGACTTCAGCTTCACCGAGAGTCATTTGATTCGAGACTTGGAAAAGATTTCCGAGGGCTTCGGTGCCTTCTCCATAGAGACCACGAACGGCGAGGCCGATCTTATTCACCGCCTTGATGATCTGTCCGATTTGTTCGCTGAGAACAAGACCGGGAAGATGCATCATGACTGAGGCACGCATTCCTGTTCCGACGTTCGTCGGGCAGGCGGTGAGAAAACCGACTTGTGGGGAGAAAGCAAAATTCAGTTTTTCATCGAGTTCGGAATCGACCTTATCAGCCATTTTCCAAACCGCTTTGAGTTGAAGTCCGCTTTTGATCGCTTGAAGACGGATATGATCCTCTTCATTGACCATAATGCTCAGGGTGCGGGGCTTGTTCAGAATAAGGCCGCTTCCGGCGTTTTTGGCAGCATGCTCTTTACTGATCAAGTGCTGTTCAACGAGGACTTGTTTTTCAAGGGGGGTAAAATGATCCATCGATTCGTTTAAAATCGCATCTTTCATTTCGGGAAGGCTGGTCACGGCAGGCCGAATCACATCAAAAACGGATTCACGTTCTTGTTTTTTAGCCCAGCCCGGAAAAGGGTGATGACGGAGGTTCCGAGCCAAACGGACCCGGCTGGTCACGACGATTCGGTTGTTTCCGACGTCACACTTAATCCACTCACTCGAATAGCGCAGCAAATTCGATATTTTCACAAAAAAACCCTAAACCCTATTTCGATTTGATGCCAATGAAAAATTCAAAAGTTGAAATCATTTCCTAATGGCCCATTTTGGTCTAAGTTAGGCAAAAGATCCGATTTCCCAGATTTCGAATCCCCTATGAATCCATCTTTCGCTTCCGATCGTTTTTTTCGCACTGTTTTAGGAGACCTTCCCGTGAAGGAGATGGGTGTATGCTATGCGCATGAACATCTTTGGATTGACTCTCCAATCGTTCGTGAAGAGATGCCCGAGTATCATTTAAACGATTTAAATCTCGCTATTCAGGAGCTTCAATCATTTCGAGCCGCAGGGGGGCAGACCTGTATGGATGCGATGCCGGGGGATGCCGGGAGAGGATTAGCGCAGCTGGCTCAACTTTCCCAAATCACGGGAACTCATATCGTGGCTTCGACCGGTGCTCATTTGGCGAAGTATTACGAAAAGAATCACTGGAGCTTTCATGAATCGAGTGAGGCGATGGCTCAACAATTTATTACTGAGATTGAAACCGGAGAGATCAAAACGGGACTCATTAAAGTCGCTTCGGGAGAACAGTGGACCGATCGGGAACGAAAAACATTTGAAGCGGCCGCTCAAGCGCATCAAAAAACCGGGGCCCCCATCTTAACGCATACCGAGCAAGGCTTATTGGCATTAGAGCAGGCGGCCCTTTTTCAAAAAGAAGGTGTGAAGCTCTCGCATGTCGTCCTCTCCCATACAGATCGGACGCCGGACATTGGCTATCATCGCGAAATTTTGTCGACCGGTGTGTGTGTCGAATATGATAGCGCTTTTCGATGGAAAGAGGATCGCAATCCGACTCGTGATTTGATTCTTCAACTCATCCCTGAGTTTCCAGGCCAGATTTTACTAGGAATGGATGCCGCGAGAAAAAGTTATTGGAAATCGTGCGGAGGAACTCCGGGTTTAGATTATCTCCTGACCGATTTTAAAAGAGTTTTAATGCAAAGAGGTCTTAGCGAAAGTCAATGGACAAACATCATGATTCATAATCCCGCAGCAGCTTATTCTTTCAGATCCCGCTTCTGAATATTTATCCCAGATTTTGCATTAGAACTGGAGGGGCAGTGGCCCACTGCCTTCCCCCTTCTCTGAGGCACAGAGCCTGTGCCCCTCCATTTTTAAACTCCAACGTAAATCAGAGTTAAACGATTAAATTATCGCTTTCCGGGATGATTTTGTACTCATTTCAAAGGCTCTTTTATTTGCAATTTGCCTTAAAAAGAGCATCTTGTTTCATAATTATGAGTTCAGGTTTCAATTTGAATCAAGGTGTACCGGGAAATCTCCTGAAGCCCGCGGTTTCCCAATGGGAGGGGCCCTATTTTCGCTTGGATAGTTGTCAGGATGTTATTTTAAACCAGACCCAAAATTTTAAGTCCCTTTTTATCAATGCTCCCGATCCTGAGGCCTGTTGGTTGGTGACGCTCTCCGGGCACGGCTATTATAAGAAAGATCAACATCGGCATCTCCTCCATCCGGGACGAGTCGTGGCCGTTCGCAAGCCGGATCAAGGGACGTTGCTGGCGGATGCAAAGGGGCTTCCATGGAATTTTATTTTTTTAAATATCAGTGGTGCTCAAAGCTTAAGTATCGTCGATTATATTATCCATCGGTATGGCAACCTTCAGACGCTTTCCTTGCAAGGGACTGCTGTTCAAAAAGCGATGGGGATCATCAATGCGGTTCGTCAAAATGCCGCGAAAAATCCCCATGAGTGGTCTTCTTTGGTTTTTGATTGGCTCAATGAATGGTGGATCGAAGTCGAAAGAAATTCACCCCCCCTTTCTTCTGCGCTTCAGTCTCCGGATCGTGAAGGGGGTTCCGCGCATTCTTACAGTCCCGGAAGTATCAAAAATTTAGCGGAACAAATGGGATATTCCCGAGCCTATCTCACGCGTCGATTGAAAGAGCAGTGGGGAGAGACACCGGGGAAAGTTCTTCGGAGATCTCGATTGGAAGAGGCGTCCCGACTTTTGAGGACGACCAATTTAAAAGTGGGAGATATCGCCTTAAAAGTGGGATTTAGTTGTTCCACTTCTTTTGTTCGTTCTTTTAATCGGATCTATGGGGTTTCCCCGCTCGTTTATCGTCATTCGAACCGGTAATTTTTGATTTTTAGAAAAATCCGTGAAGAGAGAATTGTATTTTGAGGCGATCCGTTGTGTGTAACGTGGGATCAATCGACTATGAATCCTATTCTCACGCCTCTCCTGAAATCAAAACAGGCACAACGCGAACACTTTAAAAAAGTCGTGGCAACGATCAAGAAAGAGGCCCGAGAAAAAGCCTCTCTTCAGATTCAGGAACAATTATTTTCCCTGCCCGGTTTCAAAGAGGGAAATACGTACTTTCTCTTTTATTCAATGGCCACTGAACCGGATACTCGTGCTATATTTGATCAGTTGATTTTGAGTGGTAAACGAGTGGCATTTCCTATTTGGCATCAAAGAGATCAGCGATTGAGTTGGCATGGAGTGACTGCGATGAGCCAATTGCAGCGACGTGAGAACAGGATTATGGAGCCTGAATTTTCCGAGCAAACGGAAGTGGCTTCGAATCAAGCGGACGTTATTTTGGTGCCTGGAGTCGCTTTTGATCGCCAAGGCTATCGGCTCGGTCGAGGTGCGGGAATGTATGATCGAACGCTGGCTTCTTTAAAAAGTGAAACGCGAAAAATTGGGGTCTTTTTTTCAATTCAAGAAGCGGATAAGATTGTCGTTGAACCTCATGATCATCGCCTCGATGGAATTGTGACGGAGCGTGAGTGGATAGAGTAATATATCCCAAAATCTATTTTGATTCGTTTTCGATTCGTTGAAGAGTGACGGAATCAATTTGATCTTTTTCTCGGAAAGAATTTTTTTTAAGTTCAATTAATGCAGGACGATTCAGTACTCGAATCCTTCGTTCTTCAATGGGAAAGAGAATCGTTTGAGGGAGCCAATCCAGATAAGTTTTATTCCCTAATCGTGTAAAAAGATCGATGGGAAATTCCTCGATGATCCGAATACACCCGGGAGTTTCATCGGATAGTTCTTCAACCGTAAGGCCTTTGGCGTTTCCATCGCCGTATGACTCTAAAAAAGAAATTAATAGCTGAAGGTTGTGGGA
>JAZKBH010000160.1:0-5292 GCA_040388725.1 Verrucomicrobiota bacterium | reverse complement strand
AGATAATTCCATTCGAGTTTTCTTTCGAATCAATACGCGCATTGGCGATTCTTCCGGTGGCGTAAAGTTTTTTGATGAGTTTTTGAGTGGTAGAAGCAGAACAGACCTTTCCTATCTCAGGATTCATAATTTTAGAAATTTCTTCTCCTATCACTTCCTTCGGTCCTATAAACTCAACCGTGTAATTGAGGAGAGTCGGATATTCGTGATAAATTTCAGGCTCTTTCTGAGGAGTTGGAATCACTTCCGTTTTTTTGTTTTCAGGAGCTTTAACGGCTTCCACTTTTTTATTTTCCGTTTTGGAAGTCGTGACTGTCAACTTTGTTTTTGTCGGATTTTCTCCCCATCCAAATTTCAAAAGAGCGACTGATCCCAAGATGCCGATGACACTCAAACGAATGATCGTCAAAGCGAGGGGGTGCACGTGCATCGAAATTTTTTGAGAGGCATTCAGGATGCGATTGACCCGACGCCCTAATGAGGATCGGAAAGAGGCCATGGCAATCGCTGTCAGTTCAAGTGAAGAGGAGTAATGTTGCTCCGCTTGATTTAACAAGACCTTAGCATAACTCTCTGCATTCGTTTGCAGACTGAGAACAAAATCATCGCAGACTTCTTCTGTGGACTCCTCTTGGCGTCGAGCAAAAATCCAAGCAAGGGGGGAGTAGAAATGGAAAGCGATCATGATCTTATCAAAAAGCAACCACCAGGAATCTCCACGCAATTGATGCCCCAGTTCATGATGAAGCACCGCTTGATTGATGATTTGATCTTCTGAAGGCAGAAGAATCGCCGGATTTAAAAGACCAATCAAAACAGGTCCCGACGCATGAGGGCTATGTAAAACTTCCAGAGGTCTGAGTCCCAAGGTCTGGGAGACAAACTCCGTTCTCTCCTGGAGCTCGTAAGAGGCAGGTATCGCCTCTTTTCTCCATTTCTGGACTCGTAGATGGCCTAGTCCCAATTTTAAGAGGAATAAAGAGCATCCGATTCCCCAGGCGATTAAAATAGAAAGAGGACCATCCCATTGAGGTTTTACTGCGACAGTTTGAACCTCCAATTTTTGAGAGGAGGAAGGCACCGATGAGGTGATATTTGGAGTTTTTCCTTCCCAGTCCATATTCTGAAGAGGGTGTATCCAAGTCATCTCGCTCTCGCTCATCGCTGGAAAAAGAGCGGAGAGGTTGATCGATTTTTTCTCCACGTGAAAAACCGAAGAAAGAACCATGATCCCTGGGGCGATCAAGACCACCACCAACGTTGCACGTAAAAGAAGGTTTTCAACGACCACGTTTTTATTCTTAAAGAATCGGCTGAGAATCAAACCGATCAAAAGAAGGGAATTTGAAAGAATAATAAAAGAAATGAAGGAAGTGATCATGATTTTTTCTCTTTCTCTTTTTGCTCAATCAATTGACGAATTTGATGAAGCTCTTGAGATGAAATTTTTTCGTTTTTCAAAAGATGGGACATCAGCTCGGAAACATTTCCGGAGAAGAGTCGTTCCACAAAGTCACGGGTCGCTTTCCGAACCGTATTTTCTTCTTCCACCAAGGGATAAAAGACAAAGGTCCGATCATCCACCTCATGAGCAATCGCCCCCTTTTCTTCGAGCTGACGAAGTAGCGTTTGAACAGTGCTATGCGCCACAGGGGCTTCTTGACTGAGTAAGTCGGTGATTTGTCGCGCATTCAGTTTTTGCTGCCAAAGAAGCCGCATGATCCGAAGCTGCATATTCCCGAACCGGAGTTTAGAAGGAAGAGAGGGTTTATTCATTTAATAAAGTAGATTTACTATTGTAAAACTACATTTATAAATGAATCCGTCAATTAAATTTTAAAGAGTTTTGTAAAATGGCAAAATACAGGTCTCACGCGAAGGAGCTAAGCCGCCCAAGTTTCTCCCCATTAAAGCAACAATCATTTTATTTTCTGAAAGGGAGGAGACTTGGGCAGCTTTGCGACTTTGCGTGAGATAGTTTTGATTCTAAAAATTTTACTTTAAGGATGATTCTAACAACCGGCGAACAGAGTGAAGCATCGAAAGGCTTTGAATTGTTTTTTGATAGCCCTGTTCGGCAATGGATTCACGTAATTTGGAATCCGCGAGGTATCGTTTGATTTTGGTTTGGAGGTCATCGATGTTGCGAAAAACCTCAAGGTCTTTTCCGGCGTCGTAAAAATCCGAAAAATCCCGTTTATCGTCGATGATTTGAAAAGCCCCACACGCACCAATATTAAAGGCCCTTTCGTTTAAAGAGGTCGCCTCGATCTGATTTTGGTTGGCATCCACAGGACCAAAAAAACTATCGCGATGAATGTTCAGAACGATTTTCGCGCCATTATAATATTTTGCAGTCTCTTCCGGCGAAACGAAATCCTCGGAAATGAACTCTTTTGCTAAAGCGTAATTTTTCAACGAATTCGCCCAGGACTGCCCATGGACATGCGTTCCAATGATCTTAAAATGGATTTTATTTTCGATTAAAAAAGGAATCAGCTCATCCAGAATCTTGACTCGATAAGAGCCGATAAACGGAGTGCCAATAAAACAGAGATCAGAGTGATATTTTTCCTCCACGGATTGTTTGAAATAAATCGATTCGATAAATCCGAGAGGAAGATACTCGACGTTTTTACAGCCACTCTGGCGGTAATGGGGGAGGCAGGATCGATCGACGGAAAAAATCTTTTCCAGAAAAGGACTTAAAATCGCGGTTTTATCGATCGTATAAGGATCGTCCACCTGCCAGCAGATGACTCTCTGACCGAGCTTTTTCAAAACTTTGACCGTGGTCGGATCCAGGACATCCCCATTCAACATCACCACGAGATCGGGCTGATAGTGAAGGACGGCCTTATGAATCATATTGGATGTAATCTCTTTCGCCATTCCGATCGCAAAGGACTCGTCAAAATTCATTTTTTCGTGCAGCCCGTATTTTTCAACAATATCTTTGTAGACGAAATAGTAATGAGCGAAGTCAAACTCCTCGATTTCAACGCCCGCTTGCTTCAAGGCATTCGCGACCGCCTGATCGATCATATTTCGGATCACGCTGATATTTTGTTTGATGAAAAAGACTTTCAAGAGGGCCTCATGATTAGACTGCTTTTTAGAAATAGATATCAGGATGCATTTTGTCCCGATCAATTTTTTGAGAGCGGAGGGAGGGGCGAACGGTGTGAGCCCACATTCGATGATGTTACTTCAAAATGTGAAGCTAACGCCATCGTTTGCTCCTTAGACAAAATCAAGATCGATGTTCTTGCCGCCGTTCAAAAGATTTGCGAAACACTTTGAAAAAAACGCTCCCGGAGTGACTCGTGCCGAGTCCGAGACCTCGAGTGTCAGGATGTCTTTTGTCCTGATATTTTTGCTGCGGAACAAATGACATCATCACACCGGGATCATTGTCTCTCGTTTTAACTTGTTATAAAACGCATGTACTTGTAAATAAAGGTTAACAATTTATAACAATAATGAGAGATCCCATCATAAAACAAATTTTAGAGATTTTCAGGCAACTTAAAGTCGTTAGACCAAAGGATTTAGCCGCCCGAGGCATTCCCCCGGTTTACCTCCAGCGGCTATGCCAATCAGGAGAAGTGATTCGAGCCTCCCGCGGGATCTATCACACCAAAAAACATGAGCCCTCCTCTAGACATCTTCTTGCCCTGATGGCGAAGCGCATCCCAAAAGCAGTTGTTTGTCTCCTCTCGGCCTTGGAACTCCATGATCTGACAACTCATTCTCCTCATAAAATTTGGATTGCCATCCATAAGAGGTCCCGTCGTCCTGTTGATTCAGATTTACCGATTAGGATTGTGCGCTTTTCGGAAACCTCACTTACTGCTGGAGTGGAGGAAGTTTCTATTGAGGGGATTCAAGTCAAAGTCACTTCCGTTGCCAAAACCATTGCGGACTGTTTTAAATTCCGTCGGAAAATTGGCGAGGATATTGCCATTGAAGCCCTCAGGGATGGACTCAAGAAGAGGAAATGCACCCGTGATGAGATTTGGAAACAATCCAAGATTTGCCGGGTCGCGAATGTCATTCGACCTTACATGGAGAGTATCGGGTGAGTCGGCCTCAAAAAACAAATGTAGCGACATCTGTGGCTGCTCGACTTTTGAAAATCGCCCAATCCAATCGGGAGGATTACCAATACCTTTTGATGCGATATGCCTTGGAAAGGCTTCTTTATCGTCTCTCCCAATCTCCCTATTCCTCCCAATTTATAGTCAAAGGTGCTTTTTTGTTCCTGATCTGGACGAAAGAGCGTCACCGCCCGACGAAAGACTTGGATTTAATGTCCGCCCGTCAACTTTCTGAGGAAGAGCTCAAACGCATCTTCGGCTCTGTTTGTCACATTGGGGGAGAAGATGGCCTCTCATTTCTTCCAGAGAGTATATCGACGGAAGAAATTCGTGAGGGCGACTCCTATGGCGGAGTCCGGATAAAGGTGAGGACGCTTTTGGGAAATAAGAAAATCCCGATTCAAATGGATGTCGGTTTTGGGGATGCCGTTAATCCCTCACCAATTTCATCCGTTTTCCCGACCCTGTTAGAGTTTCCCGCTCCGGAATTGCTGACTTATCCGAAGGAAACCGTGGTTGCTGAAAAATACGAAATTATGGTGAGTCTTGGAATCACCAATAGCCGAATGAAAGACTATTTCGATCTTTGGAGCCTTTCCCAGCATTTTCAATTTGAGGGAAAAAGTTTAACAAAAGCAGTGAAGGCAACCTTTCATCGGCGTAAAACTTTGATTCCAGAAAGTATTCCAACGGGACTTTCCGATGAGTTTGTCATGCATAAGTCAAGCCAATGGAAGGCTTTTCTCAATCGCATCGGACTTTCAAACGACTCTCTCCCTCTTGAGAGCGTGGTGAGAATACTTCAAGTCTTTCTCCTTCCCGTTTCCCAGACTCTGCATCAAGAAAAATCATTCTCTAAAAAATGGACGACAAAAGAGTGGAAGGAATGATTTCTAGAAATTTGCTCGAGTGGTCAGACCAACATACACGTTTTTTATCAACAGTTTCCTAATAAGGACAAACAAACCAATGCTTGATAAAGTCCTCTTCACCTCTTAGAAATAGGCAAACAAGCTCCCGTAGCTCAGCTGGATAGAGCAACGGATTTCTAATCCGTGGGTCGAGTGTTCGAGTCACTCCGGGAGCGTTTTTTATTAAGCTTTCTAAGATCCCCCCATTATCCTGGTGTCATGATGTGAACACCGCTAAGTTAAGGCGTAAATAATTCTTAAGGAACGAGTTATAGAACATG
>JAZKBH010000159.1:0-1747 GCA_040388725.1 Verrucomicrobiota bacterium | reverse complement strand
ATCTTTCCACCGGTATAAGGATCGAGAAGGCAATAACGGGCGTTACAATCGACAGCAGTCGCTAAGTATTTCCAAGTATCGCCGGTTTGAACACGGATGACCGCAGCATCACTTCCTGGAAGGACGACCGTTCCGAGACGAACCATGTGATCGTATTGGCGATAGACCCAACGTTTGGAGGCAATGCTCGGGGAGGCGAGAAGCTTCGGGAGAGTCAATTTGTAATCGATCGGTTCTTTCACCCAAGCGATTTCAAACGTTTGAAGCTTATCTTGGGAGGCAGGACGCTTCGCTTCACGGGAATAAAGAGGTCCTTCATCGGTGAGCGAGCGAGCAGGAATTTCAGCCACGGTTTTGCCGTGGTCTTTAATACGCATGAGACCATCTTCAGTGACGAAGCCGATTTCGGCAGCAGGAAGATCCCATTTTTCAAAGACTTCTAATACTTCGCGTTCATGGCCTTTCTTCGCGATGATCAACATTCGTTCTTGAGATTCAGAAAGCATGGTTTCGTAAGGAACCATTCCAGCTTCGCGTTGAGGAACCTTCGCGAGATCGATCTCGATTCCGCTCCCGCCACGGCTTGCCGTTTCACAAGTCGAACACGTGAGGCCAGCGGCTCCCATATCTTGAACTCCAATGACCGCTTCACGTTTTTCAAAGAGTTCCAAGCAAGCTTCGAGCAAAAGTTTTTCCATGAAAGGATCACCGACTTGAACGGCAGGACGATCTTCTTTGGATTCTTCAGTCAGATCACGAGAGGCAAAAGCAGCCCCCGCGAGGCCATCGCGACCGGTTCGGGCTCCGACGTAGAAAACAGGATTTCCTGAGCCTTTTGCGGCTCCTTTTCGAATTTGGCTATGTTGAAGGATTCCGAGACACATCACGTTGACGAGAGGATTGCCATTGTAACAGTCATCAAAATAGACTTCGCCGCCTACGGTCGGAATACCGATACAATTGCCGTAGTGAGAAATGCCACTGACGACACCTGCGAAGAGACGACGATTGGTTTTAGCTTGTTCCGAGTCTCCCCGAATATCGCCAAAGCGAAGGGAATTCATTGAAAAGAGAGGACGTGCTCCCATCGTGAAAATATCGCGGATAATCCCGCCGACTCCCGTAGCTGCTCCTTGGAAAGGTTCGACGGCACTCGGATGGTTATGGGATTCGATTTTGAAAGAGATAGCCCAACCATCGCCGATATCCAAAACACCTGCGTTTTCTTCGCCGGCTTTGACCATGACCTTAGGGCCTGTGGTTGGAAATTTTTTAAGTTCGAGACGGGAGTTTTTGTAGGAGCAGTGTTCACTCCACATGACAGAAAAAATGCCGAGTTCTGTAAAATTCGGTTTACGTCCTAGGATTTGACAGATGCGGTCGTATTCGTCAGGTCGAATACCGTGTTTTTCAATGACTTCGGGAGTGATTTCGGGTTCTCGCATGCCCACTGTCTGTAGAGAAGATTTGCTTCTTGAACAGACTGTAATTTAAAAAATTATGGGCGGCGAGCTTCAGGCGATTGAACGATGATTTTGCCTGTAAATTCGAGCATTTGTTCTTGGTTGCTCTTCCCCTTCTTCTCGATCAAATACTTATCAAAAATATCAACGGCGACCCCTCGGGATGTTTTATCGGCGGGATCGACTAATTCTAAGCGCTCTACGTAATGACGGAATTCAACACGGACTTTACCGACGGTGAGTAAATTGACGACGATTCCTAAAACGTGAGCATTGGAGTAACC
>JAZKBH010000158.1:1373-7697 GCA_040388725.1 Verrucomicrobiota bacterium | reverse complement strand
GAGCTTCATCTTCGCTTTATCATTGGATTGAGCACTCATCTTGGGAGTGGCAGGAGCTTTCTTATCTTCAAGTTGATCACCAAGTTGATCCAACATTTCAATAAAACGATCGATGAAAGGCTTAAACTCCTTCCAATTCTCTTCCTTTCTTAAATATTCTTCTTGGAAAGAGGCATTGGCTTTGGAGAGCATCGAATTCAAGTCCATCTTGAATCCCCCCGACTTGATCGCCTGCACATAGCCTTGGATATCGAGATCAATTCCATTGAGTTCCTCTTCGCTTAAATAAAAGAGAAAACGGTTTTTAAGACGATCAAAATTCATTCGCGCCCAAACCCGCTCAACCCCCTCCACTTGTCGCAATTCTGCACCGATGGCATCCGCGACTCTTCGATTTTGTTCCGGATCTTCCGATCGAATCGTCACGACGTAATCTTCCTCGTAATCGAATTCTTTTTTGAAACTTAAAAAGTTTTGATGAAATTCTGATCCCTCACGAATCAAGGCATTCGTGTTATTGACCACCACCAAACGGGTCATCACTAAATAAATTGAACACACCGTCAGAAGGAATCCTAAAACTAAAAAGAGAGAGGGTTGCTTGAAGCAAATTTCGGAAATTTTCCCTAAAATTCGATGAGTCCAGTCTGAGATACGATTCATGGTGGTGAGTGTGGCACCGGATATGCCTCATTTCAAGGGGGATGACAATATTGTGTTTTTAGCCCAGATCTTGCATTTAAAATTACAAAATGGAGCGCCGACGGCCTCGGCGGCATGGGCGAAGGAGGAACATTTTGTCTTTCTTTCCGCGTCCTTCAAATCCACCCCTAATCCATGCCGCCGAGCCGGCGGCACTCCATTTCTTATCCACCAAAATGTTGAATATTTTACGTCACAAATCGATTCCCAATGCAAAATCTGGAATAAAACGAAAAAAGGGCCGAGCTCGAAAGCTCGACCCTTTTTTAAAAGCCTACTCAAAAATACTTATTGGAGATATTGCTCAGGCAACGCCCCAATCAACTCCACTTTATCGCCTTGGTTTTGATTATACTTCGTTGCTTCGCCGCTCTTTTTGATCACCAAGAAACCAGCATCTTTAAAAGGTTCGCCTTTAAGCTCTTTAGAAGGTGATCCAGGATGATTTTTCGTAATCATAAAAACCGAATTGTTTTCTGCAGAATCCCCAATCATTCCAATTCTCCAGGAGATCGTATCCGCATTCACCCCATCAATCGAGGCAATGGGCTTACTTCCACTGGCAACGAGGGATTTGATATCTTCTTGTTTGAATAAACCGTTTTCGCTCAATACTTGGATATATTCCGAGACCGTTGTTTTTTCGCAATCACCGGGCCATCCAAAACTTGCATCGCCGGTTGAAGTCGATTCCATGTTCGCTTGAAGACAAGTGTTCCAGAACTTTGCACCCAATTGCATCGTTGCAGCCATCTTCGCGTTAGTCATCGCTTTACCGACAGCAGGAAGCAATGCGGCTGCCAAAATTCCGATGATCGAGATAACGACCAACAATTCAATGAGGGTAAACGCTTTACTGTTTTTTTGATAACGGGAGAGGCTTTGTTTCATATTTATTTAATCTAGTTGAGGTTTATGTCGGTTTCAATGCAAAACGATTAGCTGACCGTCGGAGGAGAATCACTGTAGGGGGTATTATTACTGGAGTCATCTCCGTCTGAATCTTGTTTCTTTTTCCAGATAAAAAATCCGACACCTGCCCCAATCAAAACAACGGCAGCAATCACTCCATTGATGATCATTTGTTTGACCTCGGCTTTATGTTCTTCTTCGAGTCTTGCTTTTTCAGCTTCCGCTTTACGAGATTTTTCTTCTGCCGCGAGACGTTCTTTCTCATTTTTGATTTTAAACTTCATCTGTTCCAGTGCGGGATGCTGAGGATACGCTGTTTCGAGTTTTTTAATGGCGGCTTCCGCTTCCTTGATTTTGTGGGAATCAAAAGCTTCATCAAAGCTCGTCACCAAAGGTTTAAAGGAGGCTATTTTTTTCTCTTTCTCAATGCGTTCAAATTCTCCTTTAAACTCTGCGTTTGCCGCAACAATTTTCGGATTTGCACTCCAAAGCTCTTTCGCCTTCAAAAGATTTTCGCTGGCAGCGATAAATCCAACATCTTTGACCACATCATAAAACTTGGCGACCATTGCGTCCGATTCAGCCATCGTATCATCCATTCCCTTTTTCTGGCTCAACATCCAGCCTTCGGCAGCCTTGTTAAAGCGATGCGTGACCGGATAATCTAAAGGTTTTGGCGCCACCAATGCTTTTTCGAGTTGGGCATATTTATCAGGAAACTTATCCCATCCCTTGACTTGAACGGTCTCTGCAAGAGAGCGAGCAGGAACAAAGAAATGGAGATCATCCCCGATCAATTTCTTCACACTGGAAACCCCCGGAGGAAGGCTTCCTGCTGCGGTCAAAAGGGTGTTTGCTTTCTTTAATTCCGCTTCCGCATCACCCAGACGATTTTCGTTCATTGCTGTCACCGCGGCATCCACACGATCGGTGGCCTCTGCCAATGCAAAACTCCAAATTCCTGTGCAACCGGGCCACAGTTTTGCTGCTTTCTGAATTTCTACAACTAAGGCATCGATCGCATCAGGATTTCCCTTGAGCTTTACAGCCCCTTGAAGGATATCCAAAGCTTCTGTCTTTTTCTTTAAATCAATCTTATTCAGCCGCGCAATTTCATCGCTAAACTTCTTTTGAAGATCGCTAAAGGATTTTTGAATCTGAGTGATTTGCGTGTTTAACTGAGCTTTTTGAGTCTCAAGATTTTTGACGCGGCTTTGAATCGCTTTTTTCTCCGTCTTATCTTTTTCTTCAACCAAAAGCGCTTTTTGAGTATCGAGACGTCCATCTAATTGAACCAATTGATCTTTGTACTTATTCACGTACATATCTGCCGTCACCCCATCAATCGATGCTCCAAGGAGTTGGATCGATTTTTGAACCAATGCTGGATAGTGAATACTGGGATTGTCAGCTGTAATTTTCTTTGTGAGATCTAACATTCCAGTCAAATCTTGATCTGCTTTCGCTCGCTCAATTTTTTTAAGAAGATCGAGGGGCTCGTATTCTTTTTGGAAGTCCTTCCACTCTTGGGAAGTAAACCAACGATCACCACGACGGACATCTCCAATATAAATTCGTTCCAATTCCGATTTGACCTGCTGCTGCATTTTCTGCACGTCGGGAATATATTGGCTGTTCGCGTACTTACTTAAAAAAGGATCCAAATCTTCATCGATAATTTGAGTATAATAAGCCACCTCTTGCGAATCCTCGGGCATTTTAAAATTTGCTTTGAGTTCTTGAAAGCGGCGTTCTCCTGGGTCTGCACGTTTAATATCCGCGATAATATCCTTGGAAATTTCATGAATATCGGAGATCCCTTTCACCACAGAACGATCTACTCGAATCGAAGTCTCAGTTTCAGAAAGAATTGCACATTTCAATTCTGGTCCCTTCACCGCAGGAGGAAGAGTGGCTCCCTCTTTAAAAACAATGGTATCCGGTAAAACTAAATCTTCTGAGAAACCGAAGCAAAGACTGAGAATAAGAAACAAGAATAGTCGATGGATGACGATCATAAGTACCCCTTTTTGACGGTGAAGCCCCTTTGGCTTAAGCATTAGAATATGGTAATCGTCATTTTCAATGACGTCAAGAAGGAGAAATCAAAGTTGATCTCAGGGGAATCTTGGGTGATTTTGGGCAGACTCCTCTAACCACATTTTAATTCAAGGCGATTGAAAGCAGCGTTCAAAATGATTTAAGAGATTCGTCGATTTCTGGCGAAATGTCTCAGCCCCTGTGAGATCACCTCGACTTTGGGCTTCATTCGCCAACGTCAGCAAGTATTCCGGATAACGAGAAAGGAGAAGTTTCGGGTTTTTAAGTGCTTTGGACTTCTCTAACCACTTCGCCTGAAATCGTTTTGTGTTTCGAGCGTGAATATCAAAAATAGATTCTCGGTGGTCGAAATAACCGACGACTTTATTCGCCTTAATCGTCCCGCTCCACTCATGGTCATATTCGGTCGTCGGTGCTACCCAACACTCCCACCCTTTTTCACGACACTGCAAACCCAAATCCCATTCTTCGAAATAACAAGGAGAATAGTCATCCTCAAATTGAAGGACTCCCTCTGTAAAAAGAGCTCTTTTCACGGCAAAGAAAAATCCAGAAATGGCATCTACTTGTAAGGGACGAGGGCTCGTGCCTTTGTCGAAATACTGATAGTCGATCGAACCGAAAAAATTAAAAAAAGATCCTTGAGGACCAGCGACTGCGGCCCGATCAATTCGCTGCAACGTTCGCTCGATGAGAGGAATCGATTTGGGTCGTAAGTGGAGATCAGCATTCAGAATAAAAACAGTCGGCGTTTCACTCAAGTGAACTCCCACATTCCAGGCTCGAGCCACGCCTACGTTTTGACTCAAGGTGGCGGAAATCGTCACTCGGGGATGCTTTGCATATGCCGCTGCCATTTTTTCTGAATTAAAAACGACGATGACATTTCCATCGACCCCTTCGAGATCCTTCAAAAGAGTCTCAATATTGTAAGGACTTGCGGGAGACTTATCGAGGACTGGAATCACAAAAGACCGTTGAGGTCTGAAAGGCAAAATCGCTCCTCGCCACGGTGTTTCTCCAAGGAAATAAGTATCCTGAAGTCCGAGAGAACGGTCTCTCCATTGGCGGGCATCGGGTGGAGAAATGGTCTGATGAAATACGACATCTAACAGCGCTTGGACTCGATGATCATACGTATGGGCCGCGAGCACTTTTTCACGACCGGATTGGGCAATGGCCTCACGTTCCTTCTCGTTCTTTAAATAATAGGAAATTTGTTCGATCAAATCTTCAGAGTTATAGAGAACAAAGTCTTCACCGGCCGTAAAAAGCTCCGATTGACCGGAGGCGAAACCCGGATCGTCAGTTAAGAGTAGCGATCCTGTGGACATCGCCTCAAAGACTCGCATATTTAAGTCATTGCGGACGCAATTATTAAAAACCATCTTTGATTTTGAAAAGACCTCGGCCATCTCCGTCCAGAAGCAGCGTCTGACATGCAGATTGAAATTCGATTTGATCTTTTCGAGAAGCAGACTGCGCGGATGCCCCTCCACAATCGATCCGACAAATCCAACTTCATACTCTTTCGTGGAAGTGGTTTTCGCATGAATTTCAGGATCACACCCGAGGGGTAACCAATGAACGTTCTGAATTCCTGCCGCCTGAAATGCAGGAATATATTCGCGCTGAGCAATAAAAACTAAGTCAAACTGCTTCGCCCATTCTAAATGCCAATTGAGACTAATGTGCGAATCAATGAGATAACAGATTCGAGGACAAGGAAGTTTGTGAATATTTTTTGGGAAATGTCCATAGACGGATTCAATCCAAAGAAAACAATCCGGTCTTTGTTCAACCGAAGTCTGAAGATAAAGGGATTCTAAATCATACTCATAAGGAAGTGGAATATCGTGATCCACGACCGGAACTTTCATATTTTTAAGGTTCCAACTTTCAATGACAAACTCGTCAATTTTAGGGCCGAGAGTCGTCACTTTCATTCGCTTACGGAATGCCCGCTCAAAATAAGCGGCGGTCGTTACAGGATAAGAAACATACGCCAACCAAAGTCGAAGTGATGAAAAATCCATGAATTTAGAGAGTCTTTAATTTTGCCTTTAAAGCCTGTTCCACGTTGGGACTGACAAAGTTTGAAAAATCTCCGCCTAATTTGGCAACCTCTCGAATAATAGAGCTACTCAGGTAGGTATAGCTTTCTCTCGGCATCAAAAAAATCGTTTCCACATCTTTACGGAGTTTTCGATTCATCAATGCCATTTGAAATTCAAATTCGAAATCCGAAATCGCCCTCAATCCCCTCACAATGGCACAGGCCCCTTGGTTTTGAACAAAATCGACTAACAGTCCATTGAAGCACTTGACCTCTGTGGGAACCTCTAAACACTTCACAGCTTCTGTCGCTAACTCCACCCGCTCTTCCACCGAAAAAAGAGGCGTTTTTCCAGTATTCGCCGCCACTGCGATCACGACCTTATCAAAAAGTCGTTGAGCACGCTCGAGAACATCTAAGTGTCCTTTGGTAATGGGGTCAAATGTTCCGGGATAAACTGCGATTCTCATACTATTATTCTTTCTGTCTTTCGATCACAGCCCCAACGGAACGAAGTTTTTCATCAATTTTTTCATAGCCGCGATCAATATGATAAACACGATTAACCGTCGTGACACCACGAGCAACAAGCC
>JAZKBH010000158.1:0-1363 GCA_040388725.1 Verrucomicrobiota bacterium | reverse complement strand
GACGCCATGAATAATGGCGGAACTTCCTTCAAGATCAATCTTCGCTCCCATGCGTTTAAGTTCACTTAAATGCATATAGCGATTCGGAAAAACTTTTTCAGCGATCACGCTAATTCCAGGAACCACACACATCAGCGCGCAAAACTGAGCCTGCATGTCGGTTGGAAATCCGGGATAAGTTTCGGTCAAAACCTCAATGGATTTAAGGGTCCCCTGGACGCCAATTTCGAGATCACTTCCCTGAATTTGAATCTCTGCTCCCGCCAATTTGAGGGCGTCAATGACTCCTCCTAAATGCTCAGGAGCCAAGTGCGTTAACTTTAAGTGGCCTCCGGAAATAAGGGCTCCGACCATAAAAGTCCCCGCCTCAATCCGATCCGGAATGACGGTATGTTCCACTCCGTGAAGTTCTTTGACTCCTTGAACTTCGATACAGCGTGTTCCATGCCCTTGGATTTTGGCTCCCATCTTCATCAGAAACTCAGCCAAATCCCGAACTTCCGGTTCACAGGCGGCACTTTCAATAATAGTCGTCCCTTCAGCACGTGTGGCAGCCATCATGATATTATCGGTCCCTAAAACTGTGGAACCAAATTTACCGCCGAGAAAAACTTCAGTTCCCACAAGCTTAGGGGCCACCGCGATAATATTTCCCTCAACGACTTCTATCTTTGCCTGAAGGGTCTCAAGTCCTTTTAAATGAAGATCCACAGGGCGATCTCCAATGACACATCCCCCGGGGAGAGAGATCGTCGCACGACCAAGACGAGCGAGCAATGGACCGAGCACACAAATCGAGGCCCGCATCTTTCGAACAAGATCATAAGAAGTTTCGGAATGAATCTTTTCAGCACAAACACGAACCGTTCCATTTTCAAACGTGACGTCCGCACCGAGGTGCTGCAAAATTTGCAACATGTAGCGAATGTCACTTAAATTAGGGACATTATGAATGATACAGGGCTCAGGAGTCAGTAAGGTTGCCGCTAAAATCGGGAGTGCCGAATTTTTCGATCCGCTGATTTTTAATGTCCCCCGAAGAGGATTTCCCCCATGCACCACAAATTTATCCATACGTTCCTAACGTTGGCGCACTCGAAAGCAAGTGTCTAACTTAAAAAACTCCGTCATCATTTTTAAGGGATTTTTCTTTTGAATTCTAAAAAGCTCATTACGTTTTTTCCATGGCACTTCAGGAAAATCAAATCAGCGACATTCTCAAACAAATTAAATATCCCGGATTTAGTCGGGATATCTTCTCCTTTGGCTTGGTTAAAAAAATCGAAATCACCCAAGGTGATGTGAAAATCCGGATCGAAATTACGACCGCAGATCAAAACATCCCAAAACAAATTCATGAAAC
>JAZKBH010000157.1:23733-24218 GCA_040388725.1 Verrucomicrobiota bacterium | reverse complement strand
GCGACAGGTTTCGACAACAGGGGAGGGACGCATGGGGCGACACACAGACGCAGCAATTCGATCGTGGCAAGACAAAGCAGGCATCTCGGAGGCGAACAGCCTGAGGCTCGCAACCTTGGGCCGCGTTTCTAAACTGGCCTACGAACTCATCAAGATCAGCCTGACAGAAGGAGCGATCATTATTGCTCCTCTCGTCATTGTCGCTCTTGTCGTTGGTATTCTGGTTGGTATTCTTCAATCGGTGACCTCGATTCAAGAGCAAAGTCTGACCTTTGTTCCTAAACTTTTTGCTTCTGGAGTAGCCATTTGGCTGTTGGCTCCATGGATGTTGGAAAAGATGTGTGCGTTAGTGGCCCTTTTCTTTCAACGAGCAGGCGAGGTTCTCCGATGAGTCTCCTGGTCGATCCGATGAAATTCTGGTTGATCGCCTCACGATTGACCGGTTTTTTCATGATCTCTCCGGGAGTCAGTGAGATTCCCATTCC
>JAZKBH010000157.1:19473-23723 GCA_040388725.1 Verrucomicrobiota bacterium | reverse complement strand
TTGAGCGGCGAAGTTTTTGTCGGAATGGCGATGGGAATGGTCGGTCGAATGATTTTTGCAACACTCCAATTTGGAGGCTCCGTGATTGATAGTGAGCTGGGGCTCATGGCCGCACAACAACTTAATCCGTTAAACGGCTTTAACGGTGGAGTCTTCGGACAAATCCTTTTTGTCGCGGGGCTTTTTTACTTTTGGTCGCTTGATTATTTTTCCGTTCTCATTCTCGCCCTGCATGAAAGCTTCAGTATTGTTCCCCTCGCCGCATCAGTTCACAGCCTTCATAGCGCTGAAATTTTGGCCAAACTGGGGGCCGCCATTTTTGCAGGGGGAGTCATGATTGCCACCCCCATTATGGCAGTAATGTTCTTCCTCACGATTACGATTGGTCTCCTTTCACGTGCGATCCAGGGCCTTAATATTTTTGCAGAATCTTTCACCATGAAAATCCTCGTGGGGATCAGCGCCGTTCTCCTTTTTCTTCCGCTCATTCTTTTAATGGTTCGAGATCAATTGGAACGATTGATTCCGAGTATCACGGATATGTTAAAACATTCACTTTCGGTGACCACGCCATGAGTGAAGAAAAAAATTTACCAGCATCCGCGCGGCGGCGTCAGGAATTGCGTGATCGGGGTCAGGTCCCTAAAAGTCAGGACATTACCACGGCCGCCATCTTAATTGCGGGTCTGTCAGGAATACTCATTTTTGGACCGACGATTGGACAAAGTATCTCTCAGACGATGGCAGAGAGCTTTCAGCAAATGGGTCGTAACTCTGTCCTTCAAAATCCTACTTTTGTTTTTTCGGTCATGAATGACCATTCGATCGTCATCATCTCTTTCATTTTTCTCCTCTGTATCGCCGCCGTTGCTGCGATCTCTCAAATTGCTCAGGTCGGATTTCTTCTCACAGACGAAACGTTGCAGCCGAATTTCGAAAAACTGAATCCATTGACCGGTTTAAAAAACCTTTTTTCGATCAAAAAATTGGTCATGACCTTTTTTTCACTGATCAAAATGACCCTTATCGGAGCATTTGCTTATGCGGCCTTTAAGCAACTCATGAGTTCAGATGTCTTTACTCGCCCGACGAATGTCCGAGAACTTTTTGTCTTTTTTCTGGAAGTGACCTGGTCCATCGGTTGGCGGATTGCACTGGGCATCGGCGTTATTGCCTTGATCGATTTTCTTTATCAGCGCTATCAGTACGAAAAAGATAATCGAATGAGCTTGGAAGAGGTCAAGGATGAGACCAAACAGAGCGAAGCCTCTCCCGAGATGAAATCGCGCCGTCGAAACGCCTGGAGAAAACGAAAGAAATCCTTCAAACGCTCGCTCGAAGATGTTTCCGATGCGACTATTGTCATTACCAATCCGACGCACTATGCGGTTGCATTGCGTTATGTTCGCGGAGATACATCTGTTCCTATTGTCGTTGCAAAAGGGATTCGTCGGAATGCACTCAAGATTCGCGAAGAAGCGACACGCTGGGCGGTGCCTACGCGGGAAAGCCGTGAGCTTGCAAGAGGTCTTTTCAAACACGGTGAAGTAGGAGAACCTATCCCGGTGATCTATTACCAAGCTGTCGCTAATATTTTGGCTCAACTTTATCGTCGTGGTTTCAAGCAAGCGGACGAAAATGAAAACCAGGAGAGGAACTAAACGATGCCTCCTGTCGCACCTACTCCGACGGCCAGTAATTCCGCCATGACGTCGTTAGCTCAAATGCTGATTAAACGGGGCGATATTTTATTCAGCGCAGGATTTTTAACGATTATTTTTATTCTCGTTATTCCTCTTCCCACTTTCTTAATCGATCTGATGCTCTCCCTCAGCATTGCGCTTTCTGTTTTGGTGATTCTCACGATCTCCAACTTGAAAGAGCCGACGGAGTTTTTCGCGTTCCCGACGATCCTCCTCTTTGTAACTCTATTCCGATTAGGACTCAATATTGCCACCACTCGATCGGTACTCACCATTGGTGAAGCGGGAAATTTGATCAACACCTTCGCTAAGTTCTGTGTCGGAGATAGTATCATCGTCGGACTCATTATCTTTTTAATTTTGACGATTATTAATTTCGTGGTGATCACGAAAGGTGCAGGACGCGTGGCGGAAGTTGCGGCTCGTTTTACCTTGGATGCGATGCCTGGAAAACAGATGGCGATTGATGCCGATCTCAATGCAGGAATTATTTCCGAACAAGATGCCCGAAGCCGACGAAAAGGTCTTGAGCGAGAATCGAGCTTTTATGGATCGATGGACGGTGCGAGTAAATTTGTTCGTGGGGATGCCGTTGCGGGACTTTTAATTACATTTATTAATTTAGTCGGCGGCGTTGGCGTCGGAGTTCTCCAATTAAATCTCACGGTCGCTGAATCTTTTCATAAGTTTGCCCTCCTCACCATAGGAGATGGTCTTGTCACTCAGATCCCTTCGCTTTTGATCTCGGCTGGTGCCGGTATCTTGGTGACGCGATCCAATAGTACGACGGGTCTTGGAGAAGATATTGCAGGCCAAATTTTAAGTAATAAGAAAACGGTCATTGGAACCGGCATCGTGATGTTTTTGATGGCCTTCATCCCTGGATTTCCGATGTTAATCCTTTTTGCCTTGGGACTTATTTTTATCGGCATTGGCTCTGCCCTTCCTGATCCGGCAGCGGTTCTTGCAGCAGAAACCAAAGCCAAAAAAGAAGGCGAAGGAAAAAAGAACGAACCTCGAACCGATGTTACTCCCAAACCAGTCGATCCTCTTGGAGTCGAACTCGGACTCGGCTTACTTCCTCTGGTTTCAGGAAATGTTCAAAATATGTTGGATCGATTAAGCGCTCTTCGTCGAGCGCTCTCCTCAGATCTGGGAATCACCATTCCTCCCATTTCCGTGAAAGATAATCCAACACTTGCTCCTCATAATTACCGCGTCCTTTTACGGGGCCATGAAATTGCAGGCGGAGAACTTTTTCCAGGTCAACTTCTCGCGATGGGCGTGGGCAACATGCAGCGTCCTCTTCGAGGACGAGTCACCACCGAGCCGGCGTTTGGACTTCCGGCGACTTGGATCATGGAAACAGAACGACGTGAAGCGGAGAGAATGGGTTATGCGGTCGTCGATCCTCTTTCCATTCTCGTGACTCATACGAATCAAACGCTCAAAAGTATTTCGGCGGACCTCCTCTCTCGTCAGGATGTTCAAAAAATGATCGATCAGTTGAAACAAAGCGATCCAGCGGTTGTTCAAGAAATGACCGTTCTCCAGCTCTCGTTAGGATTGATCCATCGGGTTCTTCAAAACCTTCTTCAAGAAGGTCTTTCGGTTCGAGAATTTGGAATTATTTTGGAAAAACTTTGCGATCAAATTGCTTTCTCCAAAAATCCCGACGAGCTGAGCGAAGCGTGTCGTAAAGTCCTCGTTCTCGAAATCAGCCGCCAACTTGAACTTCGCCAAAACAAACTCAATGCGATCACGCTTCAACCGGACATCGAACAATTGCTCTCCAAATGCATTCGCCAGACCGCTCAAGAAATTGCTTTGGTGATGGATCCTCATCTTGCTCGTCATCTCCACGATCAACTTCAACAAGGGATTCAAAAAATGCTGCTAGAAGGACTTACTCCGGTTCTTCTCTGCTCTCCCTTGATCCGATTGGGAGTGAAGCGCTTTTTTGCCGAAACTTTCCCGAGTCTTAAAATTTTAGCATACAATGAAATTTCGTCTAAAATCCCCCTACATGCGATTCATACCGTAGGCGCACCGATGGGAGGTCATTAATGAGAAACTCTCCATTTTCACGATTGAACTCATGGGGTGAACTCCCTACCATTTTAGGAGAGCCTTCATGAGTACCCCAAAAACATCACCACTTCCCACCTTTGTCTCAAAAACGGTGAAAATTTCTGCCATGGTTGGAGTGCTCTTGGGGGCCTCTCTCAGCTTCATGAATGGTAACGATTTTGTCTCCGCCATCATCATCATGGGCGTCATGGGACTTATCTTTGCCTGGCTCTCTCGTTGGCTCGCCGTCACGTTCCTTCGTGCTTGGCTAGAGACCAAAATCGAGCAGTACAAAAAGCAACAGGAAGAGGAAAACAAAATCCTTCTTGAAAAAGATGCCAAAAAAGCGGAAGCCGCTAAAAAAGAAGAAGCGAAGAAAAAGTAACGTATGCCTGAAATGCTTTCAGCCCAACTTTATAACGTGCCTTCAGTCGAAGAGCAGCATAAACTCGTGGAGTCGATGCTTCCTTTGGTCCG
>JAZKBH010000157.1:14738-19418 GCA_040388725.1 Verrucomicrobiota bacterium | reverse complement strand
CACATCACCAAAGACGATCTCGTTAGTTCCGGCGTCCTCGGCTTAATGGATGCGATTACCCGCTACGACCCCAGTCGTGGAGCAAGCCTCAATAGCTACTGTCATCTCCGAATTCGCGGTGCTGTCCTGGATGAACTCCGACGACTGGATTGGGTTCCCCGCACCGTTCACGAAGATGCGAAGAAGCTTGAAAAGGCTCAGGAAAAACTGGCAGCCCTTCATGGACGCGAACCGGAAGAAGAAGAGATTCGTCAAGAACTCGGCCTCAACGTTCAAGAGTTCTCAGAACTTCTCGATCGCATCAAGCCTATCAGCTTTCTCTCCCTTCAAGAGCCCGCCTATAACGATGATAATGGTGAGGCCCTGACTCACGAAGAAGTGATTCCGGATAATAAAGCGGAAAATGCGCTCGGGAATCTTCTTCGAAGCGAAGACCACGAGCTTCTCAAAGAACAACTGCAACTTCTCCCCAAACAGCAGTTGATCGTTCTCAGTCTTTACTACTACGAAGGCTTACGCCTTCGAGAAATTGCAGAAGTTATGGATCTGACAGAGTCACGGGTCTCTCAGATTCATGCGCTTGCCGTTTCTCGTCTTAAGAAATTTTTCGAAAAACAACGCAAATCTCCCTAAATAAGAGGCATATATGGTACCAGTAGGATATTTAGTAACTCTCGCCGCCGTCATCGGTGGATTCATGATGTCGGGGGGTAATCCCGGATCACTTGTCGTGATCTCGGAGTATGTCGTTATTCTCGGAGCGCTCGCCGGTTATGTGGTAGGAGCGGCACCTCCTGCTCTCATTAAGCTTTTGATCAGTAAAATCATCGGTGCAATGAAAGGATCTCCTTTCAAAAAGAAAATGTATCTCGATGTGATCAGCATGCTGTATGAGCTTTTGATGGTCGCCCGTGAACAAGGGGTCGTCGGAATTGAAGAACATGTCGTGAATCCTGAAGCCAGTACTATTTTTACCAAGTATCCGAGCTTCCTTCACGATCACCATGCCGTCGCCTTCATGCAAGATGCGATGCGTCCGATCATCGATGGTAAAGTCAAAGGCGAGCAAATGAAAGCGGCACTCGAAGATGAGTTGAATCGTATCCATCACCATATGTCCCAACCGACACAAATTCTCACCAAAGCGGGTGATGCTCTTCCTGCGATCGGTATCGTGGCTGCGGTGCTCGGTATCATTATTACGATGGGTCACTTGGGGGGTGATAAACAAGAAATCGGACATCACGTTTCATCCGCACTCACGGGAACACTTCTCGGTATTTTCGCAGCGTATAGCTTTGTGCAGCCCCTCATTATCTCCATTGAATTAACGAATGAAGATGAACTTGCTTATTTTGAAGTCATGAGCGGCATGATCGTCGCATACGCGACAGGATCTCCTCCGATTATGGCGGCAGAATCCGGTCGTAAATCGATTCCCTCAGACCGCAAACCGACGAGTGAAGAATTAGAAACCATGTTAAAGGAACTCGGCCGCAAATAATTAACGGACGAAATCCGGACTGAATTTATATGGGAAAAAGAGCAGCACATGGGGGACACGGAGGAGCATGGAAAGTCGCGTACGCTGACTTCGTGACTTCGATGAGGTGTCTTTTCATGGTGCTTTGGCTCGTCGGATCGGATGAAGAGACCAAGACCGCCGTTCAACGTTATTTCAAGGGAGAACTCCAGCAGCAAGGACGTCGTGGAAATAAGGAATACTCTCAATTCAAACCGTACATGAATGAGGTTGTGGATAAGGCGAGTAAGGATCTTCTCGCACTTCAGGAATTAACCCGAGCGATGGAAAAGCTGCGGGAACAACTCAAAAACAGCTCTGAAATCGGCGATGATCAAATTCGTTTTGAATTTCAAGCGGATGGGGTACGGATCGTTGCCATCGATAAATCGAAACGCCCCTTCTTCACTCCCGGCACAGCGGATCTCACTGATTTCGGAAAGTTCATTCTTTCAACCATCGCCATTGTTTTGGAGCGCTATCCCTATACGATCGAGATTGAGGGCCACACCCAAAAGACTTCGATCGAGCTGAATAAAGATCAACCGGTCAATCTTTGGAACCTCTCTTCCGATCGTGCTCTTGCGGCACAAAATCTATTGATGGATGGGGGAATCGATACACAACGATTTTTCAGGGTGATTGGATACGCCGATCGGCAACCGATGGAAAATACACCCCCGGATTCGGAAGATAACCGACGCATCACCATTATCATTCGCCCAGCAAACACGGATACCGTGGAGATGATCCGCGATCAAGTGGCGGCCCCTTAATCTTCTTTCCTTTTTACGATCATGAGCACTCCCAATCCTAACTCGAATTCCAATCCGAATAGTATCGCCGTCAAGGTGATGAAATCCACAGGAACGGAGACTTCTCCGGCTCAACATGCCAAATTTCCGATGGTCGCCAACGATCTTCCCGGAGCGACCAAAATTGAAAGCCTTCATCCGAAAGTTCGAATGGAAGCCGAAGCGAAACAGCAAAAAGTAAAAGAGCCTGTGGTAACGGAACCGAAAGCGATTTTAATTCCAAAAGCCAACGGGACGTTCGAAATTCAAGTCACCTGTTCTTGCGGCGAAGTTCACACCATTGAGTGTGAAACGATTCCAGAAAAATTAGAACCCGAACCTGTTCCCGAAAAACTAGCTCCCGAAAAAATCAGCCTTTCCTAACCCAATGCTCGATGGAAAATTCGGGTTCATCTCGAATTAATTCCACCTTTTCAAACTCGGACTCAAAGTCGGAAAATGTCGTATCTCCTTCGACGACTCTTTTAACACGAGTGAGATATATTTCAGAGGTCATCGGCAATCCGAGACGATAAAGTTCTCCGCCTCCAATCAAAAACACTTTCTCTCCATTTTCGGGAGCAGGAACCGCATCGAGGCCTTTTACCACTTCCACACCGGGGATCGTCAATGACTGACGAGAAACCACGATATTTCGACGCTTTGGCAAAGGTCTCCCAATCGAGTCATAAGTCTTGCGTCCCATGACAATCATATGTCCGGACGTTAAAGATTTGAACCACTTCAGGTCTTCTGGAAGATGCCAAGGAAGCCCTCCCTTCGCCCCAATAACGCGATTCTCGGACATTCCCACCACAATCGAAAAAAGTTTGTTCATCGCCTTATTTTTTTCCGAGCTTACGTTTCAACAAAAGAACAAAGGAGGTCATTTCTTCCATTTTGAGAAGCCATCCGATTCCGAGATAAGCCGCTCCCGCAATGGAAAGAATCACGCTCAAACGAAGAATCTGTTGAACAAAAGGAGTCCCTTCCCATCGAAGGCATATATCAGCAACCATCCCTGCCTCACGAGCAAGCAAAACCGCGAGGATCGCTGCAAAAAAGATCTTCGAAAGATCAATGGTCCATTCACGAAGGGTCCCAAGATCTAAATGCCGGCGCATGGCAAAGAAAAGTTGAAGAAAATTAATCATCGCCAAAAATCCAGTACTTAACGCCAATCCAATATGCCCAAGATGGAAAAAGTAAAACATCACGCCGTTTAAAACGAGATTTAATCCCATACTTAAAAGACTCACTCGAAGGGGGACTTTTGGCAATCCCAACGCATAAAAACAAGGGGTTAAAACTTTGATCCCGGCATAGCCAACCAAGCCCAATAAATAAGCCTGTAATGCCAGTGCTGTTTGATGCGTATCCGAAGCATGAAAGCGTCCACGCTCAAAGAGTACTTGGATAATCTGAGGAGCAAAAAACAAAAGCCCCAGCATCGAAGGAATGGTAAGAAAAAACATAAACCGAAGCGACTGCTTTAAGGTGACTCCAAAAGCGACGAGATCATTTCGTGCTTGTTGACGAGCCACCGCTGGAAGAGTTGCCGTGGCAATCGCGACTCCAAAGACACCAATCGGGAATTGAAGCAGCCGAAAAGCGTAACTCAGCCAAGAGTAGGCCCCATCAATATGGGAGGCAAAAATTCCGTTCACGGAGACGTTCACTTGAACCGCAGAGCCAGCAATCACACTCGGAATCATGAGGACCCAAACTTCACGAAGACCGGGATGACTTAAGTCCCATTTCCATTTAAACCGAAATCCAACTTTCCAGAGGGAAGGAAGTTGAATCAATAATTGGGCAAGTCCGCCCAATAACACACCTAACGAAATTCCAATCACCCCTCGTTCATCAAAATGAGGAGATCTCCAGTCTTGTTGAGGAGAAAAAGCGTACGCCAGTGCGACCCCGGCAATGACCGAAACAAAATTAAAAGCACTTGAAGCGGAAGAAGGAATTCCAAAGATCATCTTCGAATTCAACATTCCCATGACTAATGCCGCTACGGATACTAATCCAATGAATGGGAACAAAATACGGGTTAATTTGACGGTGAGCTCAAACTTCCCCGCCACCGAGTGAAACCCGGGGTTCATAAATTCAACAATCCATGGGGCAAACAAAATTCCTAAAAAACAGATGAGTCCCATTGTCACGGTTAAAATCGTGAGAACCAGATTGGCGAGATGCCAAGCGGGCGCATCTCCTTCTTGCTCCAATTTTTTGGTGAAAACCGTCGTAAAGGCCGTCGATAAGGCTCCTTCAGCAAAGAGATCTCTCAAAAGATTGGGAATTCGAAATGCTCCCAAATAAGCGTCGTAAAACGTTCCGGCTCCAAAAAGCGCTGCA
>JAZKBH010000157.1:14389-14728 GCA_040388725.1 Verrucomicrobiota bacterium | reverse complement strand
CAACCCTAAAATTCGAGACCCCATGACTGCAATAGAAACAATCGATGCTGACTTACGTGTACCACTCATGTTATTCCTTGATTGCTTTATCGATCTTCCCCTACTTCACAATCTCAAAGTGAGTTTCTCTCTCTATTTTATAATTCTTCAAAACCACAATACGGTTTGAATGGGGAAAACAGGAAAAAAGGAAAAGACCTCGGAGTTTTGTTTTAAGTTCCTTTTTTCCTGTTTTCCCCATTCAAAATGTCTTTGTTTTAGATTCTAGTGAAATGATTTTATTTGAAAACTAATGGTACTAAGAATCCAAAATCTGTTTCTTCAAATCCCTATATTTTT
>JAZKBH010000157.1:11369-14379 GCA_040388725.1 Verrucomicrobiota bacterium | reverse complement strand
CTTGAACTCGTTTAAAAACACTTCGATAAAAAGCATTCGTAAACCATTCCAAATCTTCCACAAAAACCTTCGCTTCGTGGACGCCCCATCGTTCGATCAATAAAGGATCGATCTTTAACTTTTCTGCTAAAATTCCTTGTTGAAACCACTCAAGGACGACTTCAGGGGTTGCTTTTCTAAATTCTAAAAATGCCTCCAAAAGCGCATCGTGATAGCCAAACTTCATTGGATCGATTTGATTGGAGCGCAACTCTGCTGTCGGGGCCACGCCATCTGAAGGAAAATGCCAAAGCGCATCGGGAAGAAGATTTCGAGGAATCACTTCTTTACGATATATCTCATCGTTTAAAAAGTGCGCCATCTCCATCACTTCGACTTTCGTCAGATCTGCAATCGGAGCAATCGCTCCATTCACATCCCCGTACAATGTCGCGTAGCCAAGCGCTGTCTCGAGTTTATTCCCATTACAGGTATAAAAAGCTCCGCGCCGCGCCGCTAAACCTGAGAGAAGGATAGAACCTCGAATACGAGCCTGTTCGTTCTCCAGAGGAAGCGATTCTCCCTTCCACTCTCCAATCGCCTGATCCAATGCTTTGCGTGCCGCGTCCTCGATTTCAACAATGGAAATCTCCAGGAGCGGAACATCGAGTTGCGACGCCAAATGCTTGGCATTGAAGAGCGTTTGAGCACTCGTGAATCGTCCTGGCATCGTCACGGTCTCCAACGCCTTTTTTCCGAAAGCTTGTTCAATCAAACAGGCGACGACGGCACTGTCGACTCCCCCGGAGAGACCAATGAGCACCTTCAGTTCTGTCGTCCCTGTGATCTCCCCGAGATGTTGAAGACCTCGAACGATCGCCTTAAATTTTTGATCAATTTTGGAGATCGGAAGTTGATAACGAAAAGCCGCAGGAGATTTCAGATCGCGATGGTCACCGATCCAAACTTCTTCCTGATAGAGCGCGGTCGACTCCCAAATGAGATTCGAAGAAGGATCATAAACCGCCGAGACTCCGTCATAGGTCATGATGTTATCTCCGCAATTTTCCGCTCCCACACGATTCACATAAATAAAAGGAACATGAGGAGAACAGGCGGCTTGTAACGCTTTCACACGTCGATGCCTTGCATCTGTTTTTCCATAAGTCCAAGGAGACGCTGAGAGATTCACAATCATCTCCGCTCCTTTTTGAGTAAGAATCGCTGCCGTATTCAGCGGCTTTCCTTCAAACCGGTAATCCTCACACCAAAGATCTTCGCAAAGCTGGACCCCTATTTTCCGACCGGACTCTAAAACCCACGGAGAGAGAAGCCCTGAAATCGAAACGCCTCGATCTCGCGATAAATCTAACAGGGAACTAAAATAACGTTTATCATCAAAAAAACGATAGTTCGGTAAAAGTGTCTTCGGTTGAACTCCCATCGGGATCGACGAGATTTGATCTGCTCGAGAAATCGGCTTTCCCTTTTCGAATCCAATCGCGGCATTGAAAAGTCGCTGACGTCCATCTTGGTTCACTCCACTTCGATCGACCCAAATACTTCCAAAAATCACCGCTAAAGCATAGCGCTCCGAAGCGAGACAAATCTCCCGGTGAAGAGCTTCGATCTCTTCACAAAATGAATCTTGAGTCCAACGATCTCCGACAAAATAGCCACTCAGACACAACTCAGGGAAAAGAACCAACTGAGCATTCCCTGAAAGGGATTGGAGATGATGGAGCATGGTTGCCAAGTTTTTCTCGGGATTCCCAGGACTCACTTCCATTTGAACGACCGCAATACGCATCATATGAATTTAATGACTCTCCCCGAGAAGAACAATGAGAATGAGAAAAAACAATTTTAGTTTTCAAAATTCGAGGGCCAAGCGATGCGCGGCCTCTCAGCGCTCGGCCCTACAGTTCCAATCCATACACCACCGGCCAGGCGGCTTGGGTGGAGATTAACAATGAATGGCGAAAATACTCCCAATTATCCCATGCCTGCGAGCCGCAGGCGCTCCATTTTTAAAGGCCTTTTCTAAATTAAGTTTAAATAAGTCGAAAAGGTCCTTGAATTTTCCAGTAACTACTTTACATTAAAGCTGAGCCTATAAAAACCTCCGCAGAGATCTCCTTTATCTTCTATGAAATTGACCTTCATTTTATTCCTCTTCGTCTCTCTTCTTTACGCTGAACCTTCCCAAGACATTTCCTACGTCACTGCCCCTGTTAGAGACATTACAGCCGATAGTACGATTGGAGAAATGAGTCTCTCGATCGTTCCCTCTTTCGAATCCAGTAGCCTCTACGTTCAATACAAAAACTCCTTTCCTGCGAATGGTTGTCTCGTGGAATACCGAAAAAAAGGAGAGGCAACTTGGAGCAAAGGATTTCCCCTTTATCATGAACCGAAAGCCAAAACATTCCGAGGAAGCCTTCTCTCCTTGAATGAAAACACTGAATATGAGGTCAAACTTCTTTTAACCAAAGAGGACAATGAACCGTTTGGAACGCTTCAAGAAACATTTAAAACATGGACCTCCTCCCCTCCCATTTCCCAAACCATTCCTGTCAAAGAATTAAAAAAAGAGGCGTCAACGCTCCTCATTGCCGATCAAAAAAATACCTCTCAAGCATGGGTCAAAATTCAAGGCAGCGGAGAAGTCTTTGACGGAGGAACAACCGAAGAAGCATCAATCACAATACAAAACTGTTCCTATTTGATCCTCGAAAACATCAAAGTCACCGGAGGAAAACGATACGGGATTCATTTAATCAACTGCGATAATGTTCGTATCATCAATTGCGATATCGGCAATTTCGGTCGTGCGGGAGTCCAAGATCCCAAAAAAGAAGGGAAAATTTTTGAACCGGGCGAAAAGGAATATATCAATTACGATCCTGGAATTTATATTGATCAATGTTCAAATACCGTCGTGGAGCGTTGCTTTATTCATGATGCCCGAGGAACGGCGAATTCCTGGGAATTCTCTCATCCCGCGGGTCCCGAGGCCATTGTCGTTCGC
>JAZKBH010000157.1:0-11359 GCA_040388725.1 Verrucomicrobiota bacterium | reverse complement strand
CTTGAGCCCGATTCCGCGAGACACGATCGACCCCGATGCGATTGAGGGGTATGATAATAGCTCTCCGACCGGAGGATTTTACAAGGACTCCGATATTTATGGAAACATGATCGCCTATACGAATGACGATAGTCTGGAGCTCGATGGGGGGCAGATGAATATTCGTGTTTATAAAAACCGGATTGAAGGGTGTCTCACAGGAGTCAGCTTGGTTCCATGTCTCTTGGGTCCTTCTTATTTTTTCCATAACCTGATCTCGGATTTGGGAGATGAACGACGAGTCGGAGGCTCTGCCATTAAAACAGGAGGCGGAGATACTTTCGCCAAAGGAAGAACCTTCGTATTTCAAAATACCATTATCTCCAATACTCACGGCATCGGAGGTGGAGGATATGGAAAGGATAAAAATCGAGCGATGTTTAGAGCTCTTACTCGAAACAATTTGATCCAAAGCGATACCTCTGCCATTTACGATCCCGAAAAAACAGAAGATAACGATTTCGACTTCGATTTCTTTTCTATTAAAGATAAAAACTTCGGTACCGTTCTGGCCGCCGAAGGAAAAGAAGCTCATGCTATTTCTGATATCCCTCTTTTTGTGAATGAAGAAGCGGGAGATTATCGCCTTCAAGAGAAGAGTCCTGGAAAAAAAGCCTTTGCCCCGCTCGATGCCATCGCGCCGACAGTCGCTACAGACAAAGTGGATGCCGGCGCCTTTGAAGATCCTCTACTTCAATTTCTCCCGTATCGTCCTTTTCCTCTCGTCCCGAACAAGCTCCGTACTTCTTTGACTGTGGATCTCAAAACCCAAACGGCCACTTCCGAAAAAGTGACGGTGAAAGTGAACGCCGATGCAAGCTGGTCCAAGAAGTTTCAAATCGCCAAAAACAAAGCGTTCGATTACTTGATTGTCGAACCGGAATCCGGGACTTTCAAAGGAGGCGAACCGGTGGAATTCACCATTAGTTTTGATGGTTCCCAAGCCTCAAAAGCCGCCCTTGGATTGAATCCAAGCATTTTCTTGATCCGTCTCGAAGATGGCTATTCGATTCCTATTACCACTATCGTCAATGTCTATGGACACCAGTTTGAAAAACGTTTTCCTCTCGAAGGTCCTATTATCGACTCCATCGAAAGTAAAAGCTCTTTTCAGCTTGTAGAAAACAACACTTCGCTTCGAGGAAAAGCGGTAAAAATTCAAAATATCTCCGAAGGGGAATTTGATAAAAAGAATATCACGCTCAATGTCGATATCCCTGCCAACGGCAACTACTACATCTTTGCCCACATTTCAGAACCGGCTGAGAACCCTACGGGGGCTGGACTCTATATCTCCGTGGATAAAAGTAATTTTATCAAAGTCGATATGAAGCAGAAAAGCGGATGGCAATGGTTCCCCTGCTCTCCTTTTGGCGGACGAATGAACGGAATCTACGATCGCGCCTGGAAAGCAACCGCAGGCGCACATACGATTCAATTTTCATCGAATCGCCCGATTTTTATGGATGATATCGTCGTGACTAGCGATCCGCTTCCTCCGATTAAATAAGTTTAAATATTCTCCTAAAATTTCTTTAAAAAGGGAGGGACGAGCGATGCGAGTCCAACGTTTTGCTTCAAAAAAGAATTATACAAATACCCTCATTTACAACTTCATGTTGGCACTGTTCTTTTAATTCTCCGGCCTTCAGAGATGCCATTCTCTTTTTAAGTTTTTCGTCCACTCCCTTATTAAGGAATATAGCAACACTTTAGACTCGCATCGCTCGTCCCTCCCGTTTATCTGACTGGGAATCCACCCTCCCTCTTTTCCTGTTTTCCAGCGTTCCTTAGAAACTCCGGTTGACGCCCTCTTCGGGGGTGGTAAACAGTTAACCCCCTATGCCATCGGTCTTTATTAAAACCTACGGTTGCCAAATGAATGAGCGGGACTCCGAACAAGTCCTCCAGCAATTGGCAGCAAAAGGATACGAGCTCGCTCCTTCGGAGAGTGCCGCTGATGTCATTCTCCTCAATACCTGCAGCGTCCGCGATATGGCCGAGCAAAATGCGCTCAATAAAATGAAGCATTTGCAAGGGATGAAGAAAAAGAATCCGAAACTCGTTCTCGGATTCCTCGGCTGCATGGCTCAAAGCCGTGGACAATCACTCGTCGATAGCCTCCCGGATGTCGACCTGGTCGTCGGAACTCAAAAGTTCCATCAAGTCGCCGACTACGTCGATCAGCTCGTGACTCAGGAGAGCCCCGCCATCGTCGATATTGCCGAAGAGACCTCCTCTCAAAATACGATTCGGGATCACGTCCTGAAACCGAAACAAGTCACCGCTTTTGTCTCCATCATGCAAGGCTGTAATATGCATTGCACCTTTTGCATCGTCCCTTTCACCCGAGGCCCGGAACGCTCCCGTCCGATTGCCGAGATTGTCCAAGAAGTCAAAATGCTCGCAGCAAATGGCGTTAAAGAAGTCACACTCCTCGGACAAATCGTCAATCTCTATGGCCGCCATGAATTTCCGAAAGTCGACGGCAAATCCCCATTCGTCCAACTCCTCGAAGCCGTCTCCGCCGTTCCCGGTATTCATCGCGTCCGATTTACCTCTCCTCATCCGATCGGCTATCGCAAAGATTTGATCGAAGCCTTCAAAAACATCCCTGAGCTTTGCGAGCACGTTCATCTTCCGCTTCAATCGGGAAGTAATCGAATCCTGAAAACGATGCACCGCGCTTACACCCGCGAACATTATCTCAAACTCGTCGACGAAATTCGCACTGCCCACCCCCATGTCGGCCTCACCACCGATGTCATCGTCGGATTCCCCGGCGAGACCGAAGAAGACTTTCAACAAACCAAAGCGTTGATGCAGGAAGTCGGATTCGACCAAGCCTTTATCTTCCGTTACTCCCCTCGTAAAGATACTCCCGCCGCGGACATGGGAGAGCAACATGACGAAGAGACCAAACTTCGCTGGAACCAAGAACTCCTCGAAGTTTTGAACTCCAAGGTCAAAGAAAAATCCCAGACCATGGTCGGTCAAGAAATCGAAATTCTGGTCGAGGGAGAGAGCAAATACAGCGATGCCCGTTTTGAAGGCCGAACCCGAGGAAACAAGTTGGTTCTCATCGAAGCCAACGAACGCTGGCGCGGCGAAATTTTAAAAGTCCGCATCACCGAGAGCACGGGATTTACCCTTTACGCCGAACCCGTGATTCAACTCTAAAACATTTTCATTGCCACAAAGAGGCACAAGATTCGCAAAAAATACGATATTGAGATCTCTAAGGAATGCTGGAAATCAGGAAAAAGATTATTTCTTTTGGCTTTTAATAAGAAAACTTCTTTTCATGCACTCTTGCCTTCCTCAGAGAGAATGGCTTTTTAAATTTTTTTATATCTGTTCCAAAATCCGTTTTGCGGCTTCGACCGGATCTTTTGCCTGAGTGATGGGACGTCCCACGACCAAATACGTACTCCCCCGTTTCATTGCCTCGGCTGCTGAAAGCGTTCTCTTCTGATCGCCTGCCGCATCTTCCGGTCCACGAATTCCCGGGGTCACGAGCGAGACCGTCTTCGAGACTTTTTCTCGAATCAACTCCACCTCAAACGGAGAACAGACTAGTCCCGTTAATCCCGAATCAACGGCCAATTTCGCTAAATGAACCACTTGATCCGCGACAGAACGATTCACCCCCAATTCCTGAAGCCCGGCGTCGTTCATACTCGTTAAAACCGTCACTCCCAAAATTTCGGTCTTCGACGCTTGAGCGCCCGCCAACGCCGCTTTCATCATCTCCGATCCTCCGGAGGTATGAATCGTCAAAAAGCGGACATCCAAATCAACACACGAGCGGACGGCCTTGCGAACGGTCTCCGGAATATCATGAAATTTGAGATCCAAAAAAACATCAACCTTCCTCGCCCGAAGCTGCCGAACAATCTCCGGCCCCGTCCGCGTAAAAAGCTGCTTCCCCACCTTAAAGAAATCGATCGACCCTTGAAGCCGATCGACCAATGCCAAAGCCTCCTCCGGGTTGTCATAATCCAATGCAACGATAATGGGGGACTTGCTCATCCATTCTTTGTTAATCCGATCCCCCCCGAAGTCCATTCAAAACCGAAGAGAGCTCACACAGAGACACGAAGACACAGAAAGAGACTATTTTGGGCTTAAAAACAAAAGCATTTGCATCGATAATAGGATGGGGAGGATAAAAAGTTTAGAGGACTTTCTGAAAAAGGTGTGAGAATGGAGTGCCGCCGGCTCGGCGGCATGGGCGAATAGGGATGTTTTTCCTTTTTTGCGCATCCAAAATCCAACCCCTGAACCAGCGACGCTCCATTTTTTAAATCTCTAACGCAAGATTTGATTAAAAAACAAATAGCACCTTATCCTCCCCATCCTGATATCAATGCAAAAACTCCTGTGCCTTCGTGTCTCCGTGTGAGACCTTGCCTTTTTTGTTTTTATCTCCCATCGTTTCCGACTTCCCATGATCGCTCCCCGTGAACAACTCACCTCGCCTCTTGCCCAAGAGATCGAAAAACTCTTTTCGGCGGACGGAGTCATGTCGGAGGCTAAAAAATTCGAGTACCGCCAATCCCAGCAAACGATGGCCGTGGCCGTGGCCGACGCCCTCGAAAATAAGCATCCCCTGATCGTGGAAGCGGGAACCGGGGTCGGGAAAAGTCTTGGCTATCTGATCCCTTCCATTCTCTATGCCCGCCGCCAAAACAAAAAAGCGGTGATCTCGACCCATACGATTAATCTTCAAGAGCAACTCCTTCATAAAGATATTCCCCTCGCCCGTAAAATTCTGAAAGAAGATTTCGCGGCAGTCCTGTTGAAAGGACGGCAGAATTACCTTTGTCCCCGCCGACTCGAACGCGCCATGCGCAGTCCCGGCGATCTCTTTCTCAAAACGGAGACCGAAGAGCTGAAACGAATCTGGGAATGGTCCAAACAGACCAAAGATGGGACGCTCTCCGATTTCCGACTTCCTCCCGACCCCAAAGTTTGGCACCAGGTCTGTAGCGAAGCACACGTCTGTACCGCACGGACCTGTGGCACCAATTCCCTCTGTTTCTTCCAACAAGCCCGCATCCAGGCCCAACTCGCCCCTGTAGTCGTTGTGAACCACTCCCTCTTTTTTTCATTAGTCGGCGGTTTTGACCCCGAAGATCATCTGGAAGACAAAGGCTTTCTCTTTGCCAATGACTTCGTTATTTTTGACGAAGCGCATACCTTGGAAAACGTCGCCTCGAAACACTTGGGGTTCTCGCTTTCCAAAAACGGGATCCGCATTCTCCTTCAACGACTCTTCCATCCGAAAAATCAAAAGGGAATTCTCCAGATGCTGAGACAAAGCGATTCGATTCGAACCGCCGTCTCGCTCATGGATCAATTTGAACTTTTCTTTGGAGAAATCGAAAATCAGATCGACTTCAAAAAGTCGAAAGAGACCCGAATCCGAAAACCCGATCTCGTCGAAGACTCCGTCGCCCTTCCTTTGGTCAAACTTCATCGTCAACTTTTAGATCTTGCGGACGAACAAGAAGACGAAAGCGTCAAACTCGAACTCCAGGACTACGCGCGACGTCTCGAAGCGATTAAACTGGAGATCTCCGACTTTCTCACCCAAGGCGACGAGTCGATGGTTTACTGGGTCGAAAAGACTGGGAAAGCCGGTCAAGATCTTCAACTTTGTGCCGCACCGATTGATGTCGCTCCCCGACTCGAAAAAATTCTCTTTCGCCCTGATCATACCGCGGTCTTCACCAGCGCCACGCTCTCCGTCGGCAAAGGACTCTCCTACTTTCAAAATCGAGTCGGAGGAACCCAAGCTGCGGCCCTTCAGCTCTCTTCGCCCTTTGATTACGCCAAACAGATGAAAGTCTACGTCCCGAAGTCGATGCCTGAACCGACCGAGACCTTTGAGTACGAAAACTCCTTGGCACGCTGGATAAAATATTTTACTGAGATGACCTCCGGGAAAGCCCTCGTTTTATTTACCAGCTACAAAACTCTTAAAAGCCTCACCGAAAAACTCCGCCCTCATTTTCTTCAAAAAAGAATCCAGCTTTTTTCCCAAGCCGATCCGATCCCCCGTCACCAGCTCTTACAGGACTTCCGCGAAGATACCGATTCCGTCCTCTTTGGAACCGACAGCTTCTGGCAAGGCGTCGATGTCCCCGGAGAATCGCTCAGCAACGTCATCATCACCCGTCTTCCCTTTCAAGTCCCCGATCACCCGTTGATCGAAGCCAAACTCGAACATATCCGTTCTCGCGGCGGCGATCCTTTTCGCGAATATTCCCTCCCCGAAGCGATCTTAAAATTCCGACAGGGAATTGGACGGTTGATTCGCTCCCAAAACGATACCGGCATCATTGCGATTTTAGATAACCGTATTATTTCCAAACCGTATGGAAAATCTTTTCTCTCAATCCTTCCTGAGTGCCCTGTTCAAATTGTAGATAAACCGTAAAGATTACATCACGACATAAAAGCGATGTTTGATGTAATTTATCAGTTTTTCTACCAAAAATTTTAATAATATTTTAAAAAATGGAATGATTATTTTTTGGCGTTTTCTCTAAAGGAAATTATATGAATGACACTATTATTGAAACACCAAGACTTAGGCTTCGGCGGTGGACTCTCTCTGATTATGCTCCTTTTTATTCTTTAAATTCTGATCCAGTGGTTATGGAATTCATGCTCAAAACGCTCTCAAAAAAAGAAAGTAACGGATTCATTCGAAGAATCGAAGAAAGCTTTGATCTTCTTGGATTTGGTTTCTGGGCTTTGGAATTAAAACAGGAAAATTTATTTATTGGTTTTACTGGCCTATTCTCCCCCACGTTTCAATCTCATTTTACCCCTTGTATTGAAATTGGATGGCGGCTTGGAAAAGAATTTTGGGGAAACGGGTTTGCGACCGAGGCGGCATCTGCTGCTCTAGACTTCGGATTTAACACTGCCAAATTCGATGAAATTGTTTCGTTCACCACACAAACAAATCACAGATCACGAGCAGTCATGAGACGACTTAATATGACACACGACCCAAAAGATGATTTCGACCATCCAAGTCTCCCTGAAAGACATGCTTTGCGTAGACATGTACTTTATCGTTTAAAGAAAGAACAATATGCTCCGGAATAGCGAAGCGAGTGTCATGATCTTATTTCTTAGTTAGTTCGATTTCTATAACAAATCATGAAATCAAAAATTTTGAATAGTTGATTAAATACTCTTTTCTTTTTTCTGTTTCTCTAAAGCCTCTCGATACCATTCCTCAGTCAAACTCACCGCCTGTTGAATGAAGCCATCGAAATAAGCCAATAAATTGCTCTCGCCCCTGTTTTCAAACCCCACACGAAAGTCATATCCCTTTAAAACCTGGTTTTGAGATCCAATAAAAAGGACAACATATCGGACGAGAGTTCCCTTCTTTTCCGCCATTTCATAAATCCCGGCGTGAGAAAATACAGATTCATTCAACGAGTCCATAAGCGTACGAAAAGTAGAACCATCCGAAGCCCCCAGACATGCTATTCCATCCCGTGGTAAAGAACCGTTTCCAGATCGACCCAGAGCTCCATCCTGATGAAACATCATAGAAAGCACAGACTCTGCCCCAAATTCAAGATCGATTCGTATTTGCTGAATGTCTTTTTTATTCATAAATGGAATTTCATTATGACACCAAGGACGTTCTTAATTTTTTAAAACCAAAAATGGAATGTAGAGGCAAAATAAATAAAGAAGCGTCCAAAGTAAAAGAGTAAACCAAAAGAGCAAAGGATTTTGAGACCTGTCAATGGATGGCATTTCATGGTCAGCATTCGTTTTATTATTATTAATCGCATCACGAATGTTTGCTAGAAGAGGAAAAGGCATAACAATCGCCATGACAAATAATATAATAGAGTGTCTCCAGTTCGCACAAAAATAGCCATAAATCAAAGATCCAAGATTTAGTAATAAAAACAGAAAAATACGCTTCGATGGCTTCTCATCCTCAAGGGGCATTTTAAAATACGAACTCATATAAGATGAAAATATTAACGAATTGTGTTTTCGTCTGTCAATCTACGGTGAAATGAATTTGGTTTTAAACCCAAAAACTTCTTTTCATGCTTTCCTACCTTCCTTAGAGCGAATTGTCTTTTCTCCGCTCTCTCCGTTGCCTCCGTGGTAAAAATTGCATTTAAAACTGCCTTTATCGCCTAAAACGCAAAAAGGGGATGCTCTCTGCAAGTCCCCGGTGCTGCAAAACCTTGGACTCACAGAGAGCATCCCCTTTCAAATTCTATTTCTCTAATTTCTTTGGTACCAAGCCCCATCGGATCGGTCAACCGAAACGGCCAAAACCATGTCGGAGGAACAGACTTGGGTTTCTGACTTCCGCGCTTTGGAGGCAACTCCCTCTTTTCGGATCATCGGTTTATGTTTGGCGATCCGATAAATCGCTAAACTTGGAGAAACCACGGAAACGAAGCCGACCAGAAGACAGGTCGACAAAAACATGACGGGAACTTCGACTGAAATCGTTTGCACCACACGCCAGATCAAGTAGGTCATTACAATGGAGGCTGTCCCCGTTAAAATACATCGTGCCATGGCACGGCTTGACTTCACTTTATGGGTTTTGTTGTCATCTGAATCCATCTCTACCCCCGGCTTCAATCACGATTAATCGCGACGTTTCTGACATCTCCGTTGGGATCCTGAAACGACTTTTTCTGAGAATGCTTGAAGCTTGCAGAATGGGCGGGATGACATCCGTGTCCCCATTCATCAAATCGTTTCTATCAATAGGCTAATCGCCCTCCTCTTTTTCTCAAGGAAAGAATTCAATAAAAGGGCGAATTCAAAAATGGAACGCTGCCCGTTGACCCGACTCCCTGTCGGGGCAAGGGAACAGAGTTTAGGGGTGGATTCGCGGTCGAAGAAGGGCGATTAAAGGTCCAATTTTAAATCGAAGAATCTCACACGGAAGGAGTTACATGAAAATGGCCTAAAATTATTCCATTGACTCCTCTAGCCACTTCCCTAGTTATTTGCCCTTTATGAGAAATTCACAAGAATTTTACAAGATCTTCACTATCAGCGCTTTAATGCTGGTAACTGCTCTTGGCGCCCCTGCACACCATCGGGAGAAGAGCTCCTCGGTCACTAAAAAGGACGAGAGTACCTTCAAGGCCCGCATTACTTTTTATTACCCCAACGAAGCCCGAAGCGGGTTTCGTTCCGCCAAAGGAGATCGACTCGTTCCTTGGAAGTCCGCCGCTGTCTGCTTTCGAACGATCCCTTATGGATCCAAAATTAAGGTCCCTGGAATCGGGACACTCATCGCTCAAGATACCGGCTCTGCCGTGATTTCCCGAAAAGCCGCTCGCCAACAAGGCCAAAACGTCCCTGTGATTGATGTCTGCGTCGCGAGTAAGGCTGATATGGACCGGATGCAACGGGACTTCCCCATGTTTGTCGACGTCCAGGTCGATCACGATTCCCGATCTTAAAAGCATAAAACCGAGAATCTCTAAGGAATGCTGGAAGGCATGAAAAGAAGGAGAGCTAGGGAACTTCTGAATTCTTATCGAAATCTCCGTTTTTTCCTGCTTTCTAACATTCCTTAGAACTTCGTTTATTAAGAGATTTCTGGGATTAGATCGCTGAATTGGGATTAAAATCTATTTCTCTCATTTGGAATGGAGGGGCAGACGATGTCTGCCTTCCCTCTCCATCAGGCACAGAGCCTGTGCCCCTCCAGTTTTAAACGGAATCGAGTGCGCGATGGAGGATCTCCACCATCGGATAATGGGTTTCGAAGAGCTTTCCGTCTTTCTCCTGAATGGCATCCAATTCGGCTTTGTTTTGGAGAAGTCTCGTTAAATCATCCAGGCGGCTTTCATCGAAGACTGTCGACGGTAGTCCCTCAAAGATGCTCCCTTCCGAAGGCTCGGAACAGACGGCACAGTGATTATTGAATAAATAGGAAAGCCGCACCGCTTCAAAAAGCGGCCTCTCATAAGAATGGATATTCAAGATCATCTTCGATCGGGCGATCCATTGATCTCGTTCCGCGCCATACACCCCTTCTAAAATTTTGAGTCGAGGTACTTTTTGGATGAGATTTTCCAGAATCTTAAGCCTTCGGGGAGAGACAGCTCCATAAAAAAGGAGGTCCACATCCCGATGACTCGCTTGTTCGATTCGTCGCATTTGAGGATGATAACCCGGAGCCACTAAACTCGATTCCAAGCCACGTTCTCGGAGCCACTCACGATTGGCTTCGCTATAATCCCAGATCCATTGCGCCTTTTCTAAAATCGAGAGGGATCTCTTTTGTAACCACTCAGGCAATGCACTCAAATGTTCCAACTGATAGATCCCAAAAGGGGCACTTCCTAAAAGCGAAGGATCGGGAAGGAGATGATAGCCTAAAATAACATTTATTCCCTGAGGGTGAAGTCGATTGATGGTCCGAAGGGCCTCCTGTCCTAGATCTCGGAGCGATAACTCCAAAAGCTCACTCACTTCCTCAAAACAACGGCTGTGCAGATATCCCTCGGGCTGAATGGTGACGATTTGAAATCTCATAAAACGATTTTCACCCCTTGCGGAATTCTCGAAACCTGCCAGCTTTTCGAACACTTTACAATATGGAACACATTACAATCAGTTGGATCGGATATGCGGCATTTCTTGCCTTTGTCCTCTCCCTTCTGGCATTTGATCTCATCCTTTTTCGAAAAAAAGATCAAACGATGACCATGACTAAGGCGATCGGATGGACTCTCTTTTGGATTACCCTCGGACTTCTCTTTAATGGCTTTGTTTGGCATCAGTACGGGAAAGAAAAAGCCCTCGAATTTCTGACGGGATACGTCATCGAATACTCTCTCAGCGTCGATAATCTCTTTATTTTTGTCATCATCTTCAATTACTTCAATGTTCAGTCCAAATATCAACATCGAGTCCTTTTTTGGGGAATTCTCGGCGCGCTCGTCATGCGCGGTGTCATTATTGGATTTGGTTCTGCGATCCTCATCCAATTCCAATGGATCCTTTACCTCTTTGGAATTTTCCTTTTTGTCACGGGGATCAAACTCCTCTTTAAATCCGACGAGGAGCACAATCCTGGGAGCAATCCTCTTCTCCGTATTTTTAGAAAGTGTTTCCCTCTCACTCCAGACTATCACGGGGACCGTTTCTTTGTGCGACTCCATCGGATTTGGCATGCCACTCCGTTAATGATGGTTCTCGTTTGTGTCGAATTTACCGATCTCGTTTTTGCCGTCGATTCCATCCCCGCGATTTTTGGAATTACGCGTGATCCTTATATTGTCTT
>JAZKBH010000156.1:10175-23445 GCA_040388725.1 Verrucomicrobiota bacterium | reverse complement strand
TTTTTTCGAGAATTTCTTGATCGAAGATGAGGCCTTGAAAGGATTCTGCCAAACGTTCGGCATTCACGCTGATGCGGTGAATACTTTGTTCGTGAATCGCATGGCGATACGAGTCGAGCGAGACGGGAGCAGGACCGATATAAGTCGTTTGTTCAAAATATTGAGCGGCGCGTTCCCGTCCCATCGCGGTGATCCCGTAGGTGTAAGTAATGGCACTGCGTTCCCCTTTGATGACTTCAAGAAGTTTTTGAGCTTTGAGCTCCTCGATAAGGGGTTCAAGAACGCCGAAAAAAGGGAGACAGAGTTCGCTAGCGATTTGATGACCTTGAAGAGCGGCTCGGGCGTACATGAGCCGCATGACAAGGCCCTCGACGACGGTGATGTTGATGTCGAGGGATTCGAGGGTATTCGGTTCTTGGGGAAGGAAAAGTGTGGCGTTCTCAAGGGGATTTAAGGCCATGGAGAGATTGTAACGATCTTCTGACATTGGACAATGAAATAGGGGAGAAAAGGACCTCAAAATAGATAAAATGCGACTTTTCCCGTATTTTTCTTAAAAAAATATTTATTTTTAACTTTTTTTAAATAAAAATATCTGTATCTACTTGTTCATAATGAGCTTATTAAGGGTAAACGTCGATGGCGTTAAACCCGGGGCGACACTCGGGGAAAACGTTCATTCAGGAAATGGCATTCTTTTGGCAAAAAAAGATCAGCTTATTGATCTTCGTTTGCTTCAAATTTTGAAATCATTTGGAGTGGTTGATATTGTGATCATTCCCGAAGACGAAGTTTCAAAAGTGGAAGGGAGTTCTGCTTTAAGTCCAGATGCACTGGAACAACTTCGTCAGCGTTTCAAAAATTTGGATTTAAAAATGCCGGCAATCCAATCTCTTTTTGATTTTTGTGCATTGCGTCGTTCAAAATTGACTCAAGGACGTGTCCCTATCGGTAAAGTCATGGTATGAAAGATCTCGAGGGACTTATTCGTCGGCCGGGATCAATTCCCTCGCTTCCCATGGTCTATCATCACATTCAAAGGGTGGTGAATGATCCGGATGCCAATATTGAGAAAATCGTCGAGATTATTGGAGAAGATCCAGGGCTGACTGTTCGTCTGCTTCGCTTAGCCAATAGCAGCTTTTATGGATTTCCTCAGCAGATTTATATTTTAGATGAGGCCGTTCGGTTAATTGGATTGAAGCAAGTGAGGGATCTCTGTTTTGGTACCGTACTGATTCATCTTTTTCCGAAAGACAAAGTCGATCCCGAGTTTATGGAGCATTTTTGGAAGCATAACATTGCTTGCGGAATTGCCTCTCGATTAATTGCTCAGTTCAGGCAGCAGCGGAATATCGATCAATATTTTATCATGGGGCTGGTTCATGATATTGGAAAACTTCCAATCGCGATTCATATGCCCGAAGAGTTCGATGCGATTCTCAAAGAAGTCACCTCGAATGGAAGTCCAATGTATCAAATCGAACGGAAAGTTCTCGGTTACGACCACTCTGAAGTCGGTGGATTAATTTTAAATGAGTGGAAGATGCCGGACTCCTTGATTCAAGTGGTTCGGGGTCACCATAACGCCGAACTTATTTCAATCGGGCCGGATGAGATTGCCGTCGTTCATTTTGCGAATTTGCTGGTTCATGCTTTGGGGATTGGATCCTCGGGAGAAGATATTCCTCCTCCGTTTGAAGAAAAATCATGGCTTAAGCTTGGATTAACGATCGAAATGCTTCCGACCTTATGTGAAGAGTTAGATCGTCAGTATTTGGAAGTGGAACGTATTTTTTTAGGGACCTAAGGCCTTGACGAGTCGTCCCCTCTCTCCCACGGAGAGGGTATGTTCACGAAATTGTTTTTTGGAAAAGCAGAGACGGCTTTATCTCCAGGAGATTTAAAAGTCCCTTGGGCAGATCAAAGTTGTGGACGGTTTAAGTTTCGATTTCAAAATCCGAAATCAGAGTCGATTGAAGATTCCATCGAGTTGGTTTGGAAAGATTTTAACGATCATCTTTTGATTACAGGGGGTTCAGGATCCGGAAAGACTTCGACGGTCTTACTTCAATTGTACGAAGGACTTGTTTTTCGCGCCGGACATCATTCCGATCCCCTCATGCGGAAACGTTTGAGAGTCGGGGGACTGGTGATTGAGGCAAAGGGAGATTTTACTCCCAAAACAAAAGCCTTAGCGCGTCGCTACGAGCGTCGCGATTCCGTGATCTATTTTGGGCCCGATCACACGGCTGTTTATAATCCATTGGGTGATCCTGACGAACTTCCGCTTCAAAAGGCGAATAAAATGAACGAAAAGCCGCAAGTGGGGGGAAAGAGGGGGCGGATCCTTTTTGGAGTCAGGCCTCCCAGAAGTTAATGACCAACCTTTTCCTTCTTCATGATGCGCTTCACAAATCAGGGATCGACGTCCCCCCGCTCTCTTTTCGTTATCTAAATTTACTTTGCATGGATAAAGGTAATTCGTCTTCGGGAGAAGAAGAGGGGCGGCAGCAGCTCAGATCGCTCGCCTCTATTTTTACCCGGTTTCGGGAAATTTTAACGGAGATCGATTGGGAATTGGATTCTGTTTGGGATGTATGCGATGAGGAGGGATCATTTCAACAACGGCTTCATCAAATCCGTCAGAAAATTTTAGAGATGCAATCGGCAGGGGCATCAGGATTAGAAAATAAAAATGGAAAGTGGATTTTAGAGGCAATTGAGAGGACTCGTGAGGATTGGAGTCTAGTTTTAACGGTTGTTCCCTTGAGAAATGCCCGGTTGCTTCGCGGAAAAATTGCAGAACTTTTTTTACAAAAAGAAGAGGCGGTGTTGAAGTGGAAGCAACTCGCTCAAGTTCCTTCCTTTAAAAAAGAGGGAGGGATGCTGAGTCAACTGCTGGATCTCTATTCAAATCTTTTAATCGATCGAGGAGAAAATCCTGAAAATGATTTGATCTATTCCTATTTTACAAATGAGTATTTAAATCTGGCGAATGAAAAGACTTCGGCATCGATCTCCATGATGGTTTCGAATGCGTTGATGCCCTTTGTCACCGCACCCTTCGATCGATTGTTTTCATCGGAAGCGACATTTGATTTTTCGAGGGTGATTGATGAGGGGTTGCTCGTTGTTTTAGATATGCCTTCCTCTCAGTATGGAGTCGCTCAGCTCCTGGTTTCTCTCATGATGAAAATTGATTTTTTTCGGATGACTTTAAATCGTTCGCGTTTGAAAAAGAGAGGTGAAGATCGGTTGGTCGATCAGGAACGTCACTTGATCTATTTGTGTGATGAATTTGGTTCGGTGGCGACGACCGGAGATCAAACGGGTGAAGCTGCATTTTTAGATAAAGTTCGAGAGTGCCGGTGTAGCTGTCTTCTCTCGATGCAGGGCCTTCCAAGTCTTCTTCGTAAATTTTCAGAGAAGGAGGTCGATGCCTTACTCCAGAACTGCGGAATCAAGATCTTTCTCCGAAACGATGATCCGGCGACGAATGATTATGCCTCTCGTTCGTTGGGAAGTGAAATTAAGGTTCGATTAAATCAAAACGCAGGGGCGATGGAGCATTATATGGATCAACAGAAAAAATGGGGAGCGAGGGCTTATACAACGAGTTATGACCGGGCGGCCAAGTTTTCTTCCGATCAATTTGTCACCTTTCGTATCGGTGAAGGAGTTTTACGGCTCCCGGCACGCTTTGGAGAGTCGATGGTTCGAAAAGTTCATTTTGCCTTTAATCCGATTCCCTTATGAATATTCCGAATCCATCCCTCTCTGATTTTAAAGGCGGCGGTGCTCCTGACGCCAAGAAGCTTCTGTTTATTCTCCTTTTTCTCGGGGTTGGCTTTTTGGTTTTTTTGGGTGATCGGGTTTGTTTTAATCGTATTCCAGAAAGTCTTTGGGAATCCTTGGTCGCCTATCCAACTTCATGGGGATATCTCATTTTTAAAGACCGTTTTTTTGCCGATGGATTTGCTTTTTGTCTCTGGGCGGGAGGCATGGGGACCTTGGTCTATTTTCTAATGAGTCAAATTGAAGAGAGGTGGATCGAGCCGATGATGGTTCGAAAGACAGTGAGACAGCTCGAGCGGGAAAAAAAATGGATGAATCAATATGGAAAGGATTTGTTTTAATGAAACCGACATGCGATCCGATTCTTTTGAGAAAAATTCAAAATCTGGCGGAAACGATAAAAGCATTAACCAAGCAGCTTGCTCATTTAGAACATCTGCGTGATTCTCAGATTGAAAAGACCGAAAGAAAATTGAAGTCTCAATGGGTTTCGAAGAAATCGAAAAAATAATAAGAAGCTCGAGGAGTGCTTAGATCGAACTCCTGCAGCTATCATTCTAAAAGCGTAAAAGACGCTGTTTAATTTTGCAAAAAATGCAAAATTAAAAATGGAACTTCTCAAGAAAGAGAAATCGAAAATAAAATGTAAAAAACCCCTCAAGAACCAAGGATTCAAGAGGGGTGTTAAATTTACATTGAGAAATTACAAAGAGATAAGGTCTTAGTAACGATCGCGACCACCGCCACGACGATCTCCGCCGCCGCCGTAACCACCACCACCACCACCACCACCACGACGTTCGCCACCGCCGTAACCACCACCACCGCCACCGCGACGTTCACCGCCGCCGTAACCGCCACCACCGCCGGGAGGACGATCTTCCTTTGGACGAGCTTCGTTTACGGTAATCGTACGACCGCCCAAGTCTTTGCCATGCATGCCGCTAATGGCCGACTGAGCTTCCTCAGCGGTTGCCATTGTGACAAATGCAAAGCCACGGGGGCGTTGCGTTTCGCGATCACGAACGATTTGAACTTGAGAAACTGCGCCAAATGCGGCGAAAGCAGCTTCAATTTGGGATTCATCAGCGGAGAAGGGAAGATTCCCCACATACAATTTAGAATTCATAAGACCTCTTATATATACTTAAACAAGCCCGTTTCAAAACCTGGATCTCGATACGCTTACGGGCACTCGCACGCAGGAGAGACGACCAAACTTTCAACTGAGCACTTCTAGGTAAGCATTGCTTGTGCCGAACGCAACAAAAAATCGGTAAGATTTTTTATTTTAAGATCCCTATTTCAAAGACTGTTTTTTCCACAGAGACCCAGAGGCACAGAGTTTTAGAGGAGTGTTTTTGTGGATTTTGACTGTCATTTGGAGCTGACTTACGAAAAATCAGCCTAGCCCTTCCCTTGCGTATCTATTGCCTTCTAACAGAAATTTTAAGAAAGATCCTTTAAACTCTGTGTCTCTGAGGCTCTGTGGTGAAAACTCCTTGGTTTTGGACTGCGATTCCCCGTATTGACAAAATATTGACACTTTTGCTTAAAAGTTAAAGAGTGGGTGTAAATTATGTGTGGAATTGTGGCTTATTTGGGTGAACGCGATGCTCAACCGATTCTTTTAGAGGGTCTTTACCGATTGGAGTACCGAGGATATGACTCCTCCGGGGTTGCGATCATCAATGGAAAAGGGCTGCAAGTTGTTAAAAAGAAAGGGCGAATCCAGTTTTTAGAGAAAGCCCTTCAAGAGACTCCGATTTCGGGCGGTCTCGGTATTAGCCATACCCGTTGGGCGACTCATGGTGAGCCGAGTGATGTCAATGCTCACCCTCACCGCGATCAATCGGGAAAGTTGGCCTTAGTTCATAATGGGGTCATTGAAAACTATCATTTGCTCAAATCCCGCATGCAGGCGCAAGGTCATACTTTCCTTTCTGCAACGGATACGGAAGTTTTAGCTCACTTGGTGGGTGAGCATTATGACCGGATCTCTTCCTCGGATGCCAATCGATTGGAAAACGCATTAAAGTCTGCGTTGAAAGAGGTGAATGGAACTTATGGGGTGGCAGTGATTCATGAGGATCATCCCGATCAATTTGTGGGCGCTCGTCGAGGAAGTCCTCTGGTTTTGGCCATTGGAGATCGCGAACATTTTTTAACCAGCGATGTTTCGGCGATTATTTCGCATACGCAAAAAGTCGTTTATTTAAATGACTACGATGTGGTGAATGTGAAGGGGAATCAATTTGCGATCTCCTCTTTAACAAAGCCTCATGTCGGATACGAAGTGACGGAGGTCGATTTAGCGGATGCCAAGGCCGAGATGGGGGAATTTCCTCATTACATGCTCAAAGAAATTTTTGAACAACCGCAAGCGATTCAAAATGCATTCCGGGGACGTCTCGATCATGAGGAATACGCCGCGAAATTGGGCGGTCTGAATATGACTCCCAAGGAGCTGCTGGAGATCGATCGTATTAATATTTTTGCCTGCGGAACGGCCCTTCATTCGGCCATGGTCGGAGAATATCTCATTGAGTCTTTAGCTCAAATTCCGGTCGAGACCGATTTTGCCAGCGAATTTCGTTATCGGACTTGTCCGATGGATCGCCAAACGGTGGTCTTTGTGGTCAGTCAGTCCGGAGAGACGGCAGATACGTTAGCGGCCTTACGTGAGGCGCGCCGTAAGGGATTCCGGGCATTGGGAATTTGTAATCGGGTCGGAAGTACGATTGCACGGGAATCGGACGGAGGGGTCTATATGCATGCGGGTCCTGAAATTGGCGTTGCGGCGACGAAGTCGTTTACGTCTCAGGTGATGATTTTTACGTTGTTGGCATTGAACTTGGGACGGATGCGCTTTCTTTCGGCGGCTCAAGGAAAAAAATTCCGTCACAAGTGGAACAAGTTTTAAAGTTGAGTGATTCCATTCGCAAGATTGCGGATAAATATAAACATCATCGGAGCATGCTCTTCCTGGGACGCCAGTATCAAAAAGCGGTCGCGATGGAAGGGGCTCTCAAGATGAAGGAGATCTCCTATATTCATGCGGAAGCATACCCTTCTGCAGAGCTTAAACATGGCGTCATTGCGCTCGTGGATGAAGAGACTCCGACGGTGTTCCTCTGTCCTAAAGATTCGGTTTACGAAAAGAACATGAGCAATTTGCAGGAAGTCAAAGCGCGTAAAGGAAAAGTCATTGCGATTGCGACTGAAGGAGATCAGGAGATTGCGAAGTTTGCGGATGATGTGATTTATGTCCCCGCCACTTTAGAGCCTCTCATGCCTCTTTTAACGGTCGTTCCTCTTCAGCTGCTTTCTTATCATACAGCAGTTCTTTTAGGGCGCGATGTCGATAAACCTCGAAATCTCGCTAAGAGTGTGACCGTTGAGTAGAATCGATCATTTTCTGAGGCCGAAACATCATTCTATGACGGGATGTTTTTTTCTGATTGGCTTTGGTTTTTCTGAATAAAAAGAAATAAAATCATCAGAGCCAGAAGAGTCGCGGATGCGGTATAGCGACTCAGTTCCAAACCTCCGTCGGCTTTAGGTTTATCTAGAAAATCTCCGACGACAGCCCCTAGGGGACGTGTCAGAATGAAGGCGGTCCAAAAGAGAAATGTACGAGAGAGGGATGTTTTGTAATAGGCAGTGGCGATCAAGGTAAGAGCGGTTCCAAATAAGAGAGTCCCTCCTCCATATCCCAACTGTGCGGTATCCGCCATCCAATCTCCGAGGGCAGTTCCCAAGGTTTGTGAAAAGAGAATCGTGACCCAATAAAATATTTCTGAGGGACGAGCGTTGACGGTTTTCACTGAAATCGATCCTAAACTGAAATACCAAATCGTCAGGGAAGTTATCAAAAGTAGGACCAGAATCGTTGTTCCTCCGGTATAGCCAATACCAAGAGAACGATCGACAAAGTCAGCAATGGTTGTTCCTAAAGTGGTCGTGGTAATAATCGTCGTCCAATACAAAACCGGGTGAAACTTTTTGGAGAAAATCTGCATGAGAACGAAAATCACGAATAGGATCGAAAAAATACCACTACTGATCAGGTAGCCCAAATTCATCGACATAGAAGCCGCATCTCCCGCCGTTTCTCCGAGTGTGGTTGCCAGTATTTTTAAAGCCCAAAAAATCAGAGTGATCTCGGGAAGTTTACTAAATCGATTGTTTTCATTCATAAATGACATTCATCATCGCAGAGAGAGTTTGTGTGTATTTTCTCTGTTCTCTCCGTTTCCTTCGTGTGAAAAATGAATTTGCTTTGCATTACGCTCTTTTTTTCAAGAGACCAAATCGATAGAGAGCGAGTGAGAAACCAGTACAGACGAGCAATGCGCTTCCGATGGCAGCGATCGCTGCGGTGATTTGTCCGAAGAGACCGAATCCTTCGCCGATGTGCAGAGCTTTCACCCAGCTTCTCCATTGACGACCCTTACTTAAACTTTCATACGGTTCGTACTTAAGAATTTCGCCCGTCGCAGCATTCATTCGAAGTTGAGAACGGGTATCGGGTCTCGTTCCATTACCGGTATCGATATTAAAATTTAAAGGTTCTTTCTCCGAGTTAGGGAGTCGCAAACGAATGCTTTGCCAGTTGGGAACTTGGTTTTGAACGGCAATCCATTTCGTATCTAAATTTTGAATTTCAACGGACTGATTTTTTCCTCGTTGTTCTCCTCCTCCTTCATTTCTGCGAACGGGTGGGGGTTCGGTGTGGGCGACCTTAAAAAGGAGATTATTGGCCCAGGGAAATGCCATGATGATTCCAGTGACGGTGATCAGGAGGATGATTGGGGAGATCCAAAGTCCAATCACATTGTGCCAATTCCAATGCCACGGTTTTCCCGTAAGACGGAAGTTAAAAAGAGCAATGGCTTTGAGGGCTTGTACGGTTTTTTGCTTCGGAATCCATAAGTAGAGACCGGATAATAAAAGAAGGAAAAATCCAAAGGCTCCAGCTCCTGTGACGGCTTTTCCTCTTTCTTTCCATTCTTTTTCGAGCGCGAACCAACGATGCCACTCGGTGACAAAGGTGAAAAACTTCCGAACACGGGGCGAACCTTCACCGAGGATTTTACCGGTATAGGGATTCAAATAAAATCGCTTCTCTCGGCCGGCGGAGATTTGAACAGTATTTTGGGCATTCGAGAAAAGAGCGAGTTCCGTAGGGTTTTCATCAGGATGTTGTTCTTTAAACCGTTGAAGAATAGCTTCTGGATCGAGAGGTTGGCTTTCTGGTGAAGGAGGAACGACTTCGCGCACATCGCGTTCTGCCCAGACGGTGATCTGACGCTCAAAGGAGAGCAGAGTGCCAGTCATGCTCATGCTTAAAACGATAATTCCCACGGCAATACCGACCACGAGATGGGACCAAAAAATAATTTTTCTTAAGTTCATGGAAAGAGACCTATTTTAACTTCATATTGTTTTCGGACAAGAGCAAGATCGTGATATCTCTCGATCAATGACTGAGTCGAAGCGATGTTTTCTGCGGCGAGATTTTTTTGTGAGCTTTGATGATAGAGTGTTGATTCCGCCATACGCAGGGATTCGAGAATCAACTGATCGAGAGAAGGAGAGCCGGGGAGGGCTTCTTCTTTTAAGAACTCAGTAACAAATTCTGCAAGAAATTGAGGGAGATAGACGCGATAAAATTGGAGGCCGAAACAGAAGAGCGTTTGGGCCCAAGGGAGAAAAGAATCATTGCCCTGGTTTTTCCAATGGAGTGCGAGATGGATTCCTTTTTCAAGGACATCGGTAACCTCCGAGATTCGATCGGATGAGATGGGGGAGGTATGACGTTGAGAGTCGGCTTGATAACCGATCGAGAGGCAAAAAAGATGACGCGCTTTCAAAGATATTTCGGTGAGTCGAAAGTCTGTTGATTCATAGGGTTCCACAAATAAGAGAATGGCCCGTGCCTGAGTCTCCGCTTGGTATTGATCTCCACTACTTTGGAATTGGGCAGTGGCGAGATTGGTTTCGATCCCGATTTTTAAAAAGAAAAAATCAGGAAGCTCTTCAAACAGAAATGAATGAGCATTTTGAAAGGAACGAACGGCTTCGTTCAGATTTTGACCCTGTTGTAAGAGAGTAATGCCGCGATTGGACCACGCGATGATATGTCGTTGTCGAAATTCGATCCGTTCTTCTACAGGAAGATAGGGGAGCTGTTCGATGGCATGATCAAAGGAGCGAATGGATTCTTTTAAATTTTCTTCACCCCCGAGTTGAGCGAGTGCCTCTCCTCGATTCATCCATCCCGCGGCAAGTCCGTAGCGATAGCCCCGATTTTGATCTAAGGGGAAATGGCTTCGAAGGTTAATCGCCGCTTCGAACCACGGAATAGAAAGCGAAGCGCCTTGAGGCTGATGGAGGTAGTCGATCCCTTGTCGGGTCCACGCCGAGGCAATCGCCTCGCGTTGATCGAGATTTAAACTTCCGCCCATTGTCTCAACAAATTGTGATAAACGCCTGTGAGCTGCACAGCCGATTGAGCCGCCGCCGGTTGGTTCGGAAGTTCACGCGTAATTCGTTGGATCCCCTGATCGAGATCGAAAAGAATCGTCCGTTGTCCATCATCACGGATCAGACTTTGAATCCAGAAGAAGGAACAGAGGCGTGCCCCTCGAGTAATGGGACGAACATGATGGAGACTGGTGGCGGGATAAAGAATGAGGTGTCCTGGCGAGAGTTTAACGCTTTTGGAGCCGTAAGTATCTTCGATGACGAGTTCTCCTCCATCATACTCTTCAGGGCCTGTAAAAAAGAGGGTAGCGGAGAGATCGGTCCTGATTTTATGAGGGGTTCCCGGGACATAACGGATCGAATTATCGACATGAGTTCCAAAGGACTGCCCTCCTGAATAACGATTGAAGAGCGGTGGAAAAATATGATGCGGAAGCGCCGCTGATATAAAAAGAGGATTTCGTCCGAGTGCTTCCAGAATCATAGTGCCGACTTCACGTGCGGCGGGATGTCCCTCGGGAATCTGCACATTGTCCTTGGCTTGAGCGGATTGATGACCTGCGGTCACACGGCCATCGACCCATTCTGCTTTTTCTAGGATTTGCCTCCCCTGAGCCACTTGCTCAGGGGTGAGAACATTCGCGATTTCGAGGAGCATAAAGGTACCTTTTAGAATTTAGCCGTGGCACTTAAGACAAATGAACGACCATCGCCAGGAGTGTTTTGATTGTTTCCAACCACATCGATGTATTCTACGCCCCACAGATTCATGATATTTAATTGTACATCGAAGTTTTTGTTAATTCGGTAAGAAATCATCGCGTCTTGCTTCCAGTAACCATCCACCGTACTCAGATTATTGACATTCTCGAAGCGCTTATCGACAAATTGCGCTCCTGTTCCGACTTCGAATCCTGCAGGCAATAGATAGGTTGTCCAGAGAGAGGCAGATTGGGAGGGTGTATTCGGAAGGCGATTTCCGACAAATTGCTTTCCTTCAATGATCGCGCTATGCATGTAAGTATAACCTCCGAATATTTTCCACTCATCCGTAATATTTCCGGCGGCCCCGAGTTCAAATCCTTGAACACGAGATTGACCCCCAAGGGTGTAAACCGCGCTGTTTGTCGGATCCACAATGCGTTGATTTGTTTTTTCCGTACGGAAGATCGCTGAAGTCAGTGTCAGCTTTTGTTTGAGAAGATCCCATTTCGTTCCTATCTCATAACTTTCGCTGGACTCAGGCTCAAGGGTATTCAATGAAGGAGAGAGAGTTCCACCTCCTCCTGCTGTTGTTCCTTCAATCGATGGGTTAAAGGAAGTGCCATAACCGAAATAAATCGTTCCGGTTTCGACGGGCTTGTAAGCGAGCGCGGTTTTCCAGCTGGCGAGGTTGTCGGTCCGGCTGAAATACTGAGCCGGGGCGGCGGCTGTGATTCCATTGGTCGAATTTCTGAATGCACTGAGAGCGTCCGTTTTATAATGAGACTCGAGATGATCAAATCGCATTCCATAGCTCAGTTCCCAATGTTTACTTAACTTCGCGGTGTCAAACAAAGAGAAGGCTTGAGTGTCGAGAGTCGATGCGGATGGCGCAGAGTAATGGACGGTATTGTCATTAATCGGGTAATAGGCATAGGCATTCGGATTATTGAGTGAAAGTTGAATGGGAGTGCCATTGGCGGCGTGGGTTTCTTCACGCTCTTGATAAAACTCAACGGTTCCAACAAACGTGTGGGGAATTTCCCAGGTGTCAAATTTTTTGGTTACTTCCGTTGAATTGCCGAGAAGTTCATTCAGCTGATGTTTCAATTTGTACTCAGCATCCATATTTCCAGCAGCGAGCGCGCTTGTGGTAAAGGTGCCTCCATCCGGATTGAGCATCGCGACATTGAATCGTGGAGAGCTAACCCCTGAGTCGCGATAGGTTCTTGCATAGCGGGAGGTATTGGAAACTTTGAGATCATCATCGAACTCGTGTTCGAATTTGAGCGTCGGAATATCCGTGGTGGTGTGTTCGTAATCACGATCCGCATTGCCATAAAAATTACTATAGTGAACCGGTCCGACATATCCGCCGAGAGAGGGATTTGCTGCAACAGCCGCGGCGGTCACCGTCGGAATTCCATAACCCAAAAGATTATGTTCCGCTTGATGGAAATAGGCGAGGGTCACTCTTGTGTCGGTTCCAAGTCCCGTCGTGATGGACGGAGCAATGCCCCAGCGATTATTGTCGACATAATCACGATCGGAGTGCTCGTTGGATTGGTACATTCCTGTCACACGTACGGCGGTACCTTGAAGGCCGGGAATGTCATTCGGAATGTTTTGATTAATATCGATGGTGTCTCGGTAATATTGATCCGTCCCGAAACCTGTCGTTGCCTCGTATGAATTTCCGAGCTTCGGTAGTTTGGAGATGGCGTTAATAGAGCCCCCTGTGGATCCATGTCCTGAATAAGTAGAGGCAGGGCCTTTGGCGACTTCGACTTGTTCCAGATTGAAGGCATCACGATTATAAGCTCCCCCGTCACGGATTCCATCCATGAACATATCGGATCGGGCGTTGAAACCTCGGATCAGAAGGTTATCGCCTGCGAGTGCGCCACCCTCACCGGATTGAAATGTGATTCCCGAAACATTACGGAGAACATCTCGCATGCTGGACGCATTTTGGTCTTTCATGACTGATTGCGGAACAACTGTAATCGTTTGAGGAACATCCCGGAGAGGTCCGGTATATTTTCCGTTGGCGGACTCTGTCGTTTGATAGGAAGATTCTTCTTTGGCTGTAACCACGATTTCAGGGAGATCCGTCGTTGAGATCGATTCTTGGACGGGTTTTGTTTTTTTTTCGTCTTCTTTGACGGGGGCATTTCCGTCTGAGGTATTTTGTGCGGAAACTCCTCCGACCATCATGAATGCATTAATCAATGCGAAAATGGATTTTGCATTCTTCTTGGTTCGTTTCGTTGCTTTATTT
>JAZKBH010000156.1:449-10120 GCA_040388725.1 Verrucomicrobiota bacterium | reverse complement strand
CTAACGATGGCTTGCGATAAATCAACGCAATCCTGTTGTCGTTCAATTGCGGATTTGAATGTTGAATTGCGAAAAAGAGGGTTAACCGCCAAGTAAAAGGCAAAGCACGCCAAGAAGGTCCACTCGAATCACCCGCCGATATTCCCTCATCAAAAAAACTAAATTCTTTTATTTTAAATCAAAGATAATCGTAGATGAGCGGTTAGAGGTATTTTTCTTGGCGTGCTTTGCCTTTTACTTGGCGGTTAAATTGTTTTTAAGTCTTTTAAGAATTCGGACATCTTTTCTTCAGTCAGTTCACTGAGCCGGCAGGTAAAACGAAATTGAAGCCTTGTGCCCTCCTTCTCTTCACCAAGGAGGATGATCAGAGTTTCAATCTTTTCGCAGGCGGGATCGGGGCAGTGATCGAGTTCCATCACTTTAATTTGATAGGAGTCAGCCTTTGATCCGAGCGCATGGAGTACCACGTTTCGAATGCGATCGATTTCGATTTTACGGAGTCGGTCTTTTTCGGGGTCGGGAAATAATGAGTTCATGATCAAATTAAAATTCGGAGTTTTTGCATCGATATCAGGATGGGGAAGATAAAGTCAGAGGAGTTGTTCATAGGGAAAGGATGAAAAAGTAAGTCTTATCCTCTCCATCCTGATATCGATGCCATTCACTGCCTTTGGTTTTCCCATTTTATATTTTCAATCTCGTTGCCTTGACCCAGCAGGACGAGGCCGTGTTCGGCAACGGCTCCTTCATACTCCCAGGAGAGGGCTTCGGCGTTAGGCCCAACTTTTTGGATGAAATGAGTTTTGTTCTTTTGGTCGGAGATTTGAACAAATCCTTTTGCACGATAAACTTCGGGTGGAAGGCTTTTCAGGAATCGTTCAAGATCTTGAAGCTTCTGAGGCTCAGAAATCGGAATCCATTGGGTTTTCCATTTTCCATGGGCGCTCTTTTTATTTTCACGAATGGAATCGAGATCTTTATCGAAATTTTTTCCATGAGGAGTTAAATCGACGTCACTTTTCACGGCCGGTTGGATCAAGGCGTGAGGATTCCATAGACGGAGTTCTTTCAGAATTTTTTCAAGAGCGGCCGGTTTGACTAAGTCGATTTTATTCACAATGACTCGATCTGCCAAAGCGACCTGATTTTTTTGAGCGAGTCCTCCGAAGAACCCTCCTGAAAAGTTTTCGGCATCAATCAAATGAATGACCTCTTTGATTTCCACTTTTTGAGGAAGGGGATGATCCATGAGTCGATCGAGGATATCGTCGGTCTCCGCGATTCCCGAGGCTTCGATCCAGACCTGTTGAATGTCGGGATGAGTCGCGAATTCGAGCAGGGTGGCGCGCATCTCTTCGGGATTCACACAGCAGACACAACCTCCGGTGACCGCTTTGACTTCTTTGGCTTTTCCACGGAAGATTTTGGCATCGATGTTGACGGGACCTGCATCATTGATGAGCAGAGCGGAATTTCCTGCTTTGAAGTCAGAAGAGGCGACGATTCTTTGGAGAAGGGTCGTTTTTCCCGCGCCGAGGAAGCCGGTGATCAGAGAGACCGAGAGCTTAGGTTGATTGGGATGGCGCATGGTATCTCTCAGGAAAGCAGGAAAGCCGGAAAAGACAAATTGAACCGCCAAGGGAAAGACAAAGGTCGCCAAGACGAATACGTTGAACCACTTATTGGTCCTTATTTTTCGTTTATTAAAATAAAGATTTTTAGTTTTTTTCGCTGAGTGAAATCAGTGGTTTTATTGAAATGGTTCTTCTTGGCGTGCTTTGCCTTTTGTTGTGCCCCCTCTACCCCTGCACCAAAATGAAATGACCTCCCGTTTTTAAGATTATCGCTTCACGACCCTTTTTGAGGTTAACCTCTAGAATTTTTTCTGAAGGGCGAGGAGAGTTTGTCTCCATCCTTCCGGTGAGAGGGGAGCGAAAGCCGGTGTTCCTTCGGGAGAGGTAATGGGAGTGAAAATGTTAGAGGATTCTAAATTGAGTTCTTCGTAGAGTCCTTGGAGGAAATAATCGAGAGGAGTCTCATTCCAGATTTGGGTAAAGTCAGGATGATCGATGAGATGGAGATTATGGGAGAGTAATGTTCGAATATCATTACGACGAACTTGAAGTTGAAGCTTTGGAGCCATGAGAAGATAATTGGTGATTAATTTCTCAAGACGACCGACGAGGATCGTTAACTCTTTTGCATTGGGAACGATATCATCGGGTTGCGAGGGATTCGGGAAAATGCTCATAGGAAAATATTGGGAACTTTATAGGCAGTGCTCTGGGCATTGGAAAAGAAGAAAAAGAGAGTTGTCTTTTGAAGGGAGTGTCGACGCTCCGAGGCCGTGAGTCTGTCATATTTCAAAACATACAGGCGTCGCATCGCTCCGCCCTCCCTCGGGGAGGGGCGAACGATGTGAGGCCATCTTTTTATTTCCAAGAGGTTTTGAGAATCTCAAGATTATTTCTCATACGCTTGAGATAAGCATCGGCTTCGGAAGCTCCTACTTCCAATGTGTCCAAAGTTGCGATTTTGGCTCCTGATTCGCGGGCGATCGATTGGAGGGACCGTTGAGAGTAACCTTCTTCGACAAAGACGGTGGTGACTTGATTCTTTTGAATGAGATCGACCATCTCTTTGAGAACTCGTGGGCTTGGACTTTTTTCAGGAAAATCTTCGATGCACCCGAGATAATGAAACCCATAGCGTTTTGCTAAATAAGGGAAGGCATCATGGAAGGTGATCAGATTTTTGTTTTTGAGTGTTTCGACTTCGGTTTTGAAATCTTGGTTCAGTTGATCGAGTTGGAGTAAATAGCGTTCCGCATTTCGTTCATAAGCCATTTTATTTGGGGGATCTGCCTGAATGAGTCCTTTCAGAATATTTTTGACCTGAATTTTGGCATTGAGAGGATCGAGCCAGATGTGTGGATTTTTTGCTCCATTTTCTTCATGACGAAATGATTGATGTGCCGCGGTGAGTTCAATGACTTCGGGATTATCTAAAAGATCGATTCCGGCACTGGTATCAATAATGACTTTTTGACCATCTTTAAATTTTGAAAGTGGTTTTTCCAACCACGTTTCGATTCCGACTCCATTCATGACAATGACTTGGGCTTCCGAAAGTTTTTTCATGTCCGACGGTTTGAATTGAAAGTCATGCGGTTCACCTCCGGATTCGACGAGGGAATGGACCTCTGCCAAATCGCCGACAATGGATTTGGTGTGGGCGTAAATCGGGAGGAAGGTGGTAACGATTTTAATTTTGTCAGCCAGGAGTGATGAGGAGAGGGAGATTGCAAAGAGTACTAGAAGGAGAATTTTTCTCATACAAACGAATTAACATCAAAATTCATTTATGCAAGATATTTGCATAAATGATGACTTCCGCCTTTTCCAAGGGAGGGCCGAGGCTCCGAGGCCGTTTCTTTAAGGGTCTAGGATCATCCCATTGTCGTATTGCAGCGGGACGACTACTACCTTCCAATGACTTTATATTCAAAACGGAGCTATCCCCACCATTTTAAATATCTGTTTTCAGCGCATCATATTATTTTTCTAACCTTATGTACTCATCAAAGAAAGTCAGTTTTAGCGAATGAAACAATTCATCAGTCGCTTGTGTCGCTTTGGCGAGATTCTAATGAATGGAGGGTGGGGAGATATTGTATTATGCCTGATCACATTCATTTATTTGTTAAAAAAAGAGGAGCTACCTCTGAATCTCTCCAATCGTGGGTTTATCGATGGAAAGCGAATTTTTCTAGAATCCAAAAAGATCTACCTAAACCTATTTGGCAAAAAGATTTTTGGGATACTAAAATAGGGTCTCAGGATGCTTATGCTGCTAAATGGAATTATGTCAGAAACAATCCTGTTCGACACGGATATGTCATGCACACAGATCAATGGTTCTATCAAGGTGAAATCTATCCGCTATCGCAATGTTAAACGGCCTCGGAGCCTCGGCCCTCCCTTTAAAAATCTTTTTAGAACGGCTGAGGTGGAGGAGGACGATGTCCTGGCCCTCCGGGACCGCCAGGAGGTCCATGTTTGGTGAAGAAGCTTTGATCTGGGGTTCCTCTCCATGCACGGGGAACATGAGGAAAGTCTTCTGTGAGAACGTAATAGTAAGCTCCTTGGGGATATTCAGGAGTGACTCCCTCTCGTCCATTGCATTCATCAAGATCTCCGAGTCCGGAGACGTATTCGAAGTCTTGCGAAAATTCGCCAGTATAGTTTCCTCCAGGACCGCTCGGACGTTGTCCCGATTTCACGCGATGGCTGGATTTCATGTCACGAAGCGGGCTATCTAATTTTTTAGGATCACTGGGGCAAAGGGGACCATAAATGGGAAATCCATCGGCGGCATATCCGACGAGGGTCATTTGGTTTCCGTAACTTTTTTGAGATTTGAGATAACCGGTCGGAAGTCCGTGATAGTGATAGCCTCCATTCGGTTGAACGTGACCATTGTTTTCATCCATGCCGAGGAGCCCAACGCGATAAAGGGCTTCGTAGAGCCATCCGGAATGAGGATCGCGATTCCAGAATTCAGCGGTGGTCGGATCGAAGGGTACGCCATTGAGTGCGACTCCAAAAAACTGAGGATGACAGACCGTGACTTTATCTGCTTTCTTCGGATTTTCGGTGACACGGAAGTGATAGTTTTGTTCCAGAATCGGATTCGGATTGCCTCGATTCGGAAATTCGCCTGTCGGGTGATCGGGGATTCCGTTGGCATCGATGAATTTAAATCCATCTTGGTTACGAATCTTCACTTTGGATTGAAAATATTGAGTGGCAGCTGGAGCAATGACTCCGTGGGACTCATCCTCATGATGAAGGTGCGCAAAAGCGAATGTGGGGAGAAAAGCAATCGCAAGCAGGAAGCGCTTCATGGATTGAATTATCTTCAAGGAATAAAGAGAGTCAATCCAAGCATTTCTCACACGACGACGCAACGACACGACGTTTTAAATTCAGTTTTTTTATTTTTAAAACCAAAAACTCTCTATGCCTTTGTGTTTCCGTGTGAAATTCTTTTTCTTAACGTTGCGTCGTCGCGTCGTTGCGTGAGAAAATGTATTTAAATTTAAAGAAACGACTAGAACATCAATGAGTTACAGATAATCGGAAGGGGACTCTCTTGATTTTTGAGAGTTTCATCGGATATTAATATCAAGTTCTTGGCCATGCTTAATGGTACCGCTTCCGGGCGGAATCAGCGGGGGACCCAAAACGGGCGCTTCGATCACGGTGATCGAAGCTCAGGGGCGAAGGAAGTTGCTTGTGAGCTTCCCGTGCACTCAGTGGCACGAGCCCGACAGCTAACCTCGTCAGCGACACGGAGAGGCAAAAGACGGATCGACTCAACATCGATTCCTTCCTTGCATCGTCAGTCGATGCACTTCATCCCACCACGAACGAAAAATAGAGATCACGCATAAGTTGCGATTTCTGGAATTCAAAAATCCGGAGCTCGTCACTGAGAGCGATCGTGTGTCGATCTCCAAAATAGACGGGAATGTTATGACAGAATTGTGGAATGAATGGTGTGCAATGCCGGGGATATTTCAGTTTGGCTTTGGCTTGGGGGCCTTTGCTGCACTGCTCTGGCTTTTTGGGGTGCGGTATATTCCTCACAGCAAAGTTGGTATCATCGAAAAACTGTGGTCGATGGGCGGTTCATTGGAAGAAGGACGAATCATCGCATTGGACGGTGAGGCGGGTATTCAAGCGGATATCCTTCGTGGTGGTTTACACTTCGGATATTCACCGTTGAAATATTGTATTCACAAAACGTCGTTGGTGACGATCAGTGAAGGCCGGATCGGTTATGTCTATGCTCGTGATGGACAACCTCTTGCTCCGACCCAAACCTTAGGTCAATTGATCGAGTCTCATGGTTTTCAAAATGCTCGTGCCTTTTTGATGAACCAAGGACAACGGGGACGCCAACGTGGAATTCTTCGTGAAGGTGTTTACGCCATGAATAATGCTCTCTTTGTGGTGATCGCAGAGAATCAAATCTACGCAGGTCCTATGACTCGTGAAGAAGCGATGCAGTGTGGTGAATGGAGAGAAGAGTTGGTCAATAGCAACGGGTTTTCTCCTGTGATCGTCGGTTGTGTCTCGGGAGCAAATGGCGAACCTGAAGTCTCGCTCTCTCCTGGAGATCAAATCGGAATCGTGACCGTGCATGATGGTCCTACATTACCCAGCGGTGAAATCATCGCTCCTGAAGTAATGGCAGAAGGAGGTCACACCGGTCATAATTACTTCCAAGATCCTGAGGCATTTCTTGCGCTCAATGGTATTCGAGGAAAGCAATTGCAGGTCCTGACGGATGGTACGTATTTCATTAACCGTTGGTTCGCAACAGTCGAGATGCGACCCAAGACGTTGATCCCGATCGGTTATGTTGGCGTCGTCATTTCGTACTTTGGTAACAAAGGATCGGATGTGACAGGCGATACATTCCGCTATGGGGAACAAGTCGAAAGCGGCAACCGTGGTGTCTGGCGCCAAGCCCTTCCTCCTGGTAAATACGCGCTCAATCCTTATGCGTTGAAAGTCGAACTGGTACCGACGGTAAACTTTGTATTGCGATGGGTGACCGGACAAACCGAGCAACATCGTTATGACGAAGAGTTGACGAGTATCGCCTTAATCACGGCAGACGGATATGAACCTCTCTTGCCTCTCTCGTTGGTCCTTCATATCGACTACGAGAAAGCTCCTCGAGTGATTCAACGGTTTGGGGATGTGAAACGCCTCATCAGTCAAACGTTGGATCCTATCCTCACCGCCTACTTCCGCGATATCGCTCAAGGATCACACATGCTCGACTTGCTTACGCAACGAGAGCAGATCCAGAAGCATGCGACCGATGAACTGGGTCGTCGTTTCAAGGAGTTCGATATCAACTGCGTTGCAGTCCTGATCGGTCGTCCTGAATCTCAAAAATTGGGAGGAGAAGAAGACCCGATTCAACGACTCTTCGATCAATTGCGCGAACGTCGTTTGGCCGAAGAACAAAAGGAGACCTTCTCCAAACAGCAAGAGGCTGCGCATCAACTCAAGGAGTTGAACAATGCCCGTGCGGCTGCCGATAAACAAAACGAACTAACCCAAACGGAGATCGATGTGCGCATTGCTCACAATCGAGGTGAATCCCAACGGGCGGAGGCGATGGGTCTTGCTCAACGCGACATTGCCCGTGCGGAAGGTGAAGCTCGCTCCCGAGAGCTTCTCGGACGGGGTGAAGCCACGAAGATTGGCGAAGTCGGTGCTGCCGAAGCAAATGTCTTCTATCAGAAGATTCAAGCTTACGGGGATCCTCGACTCTTTGCGCTCAGTCTCGTGATGGAGCAACTCTCCAAGAGCCAACAACCTCTCGTCCCTCAAAGCATGATGTGGGTTGGTGGAGAAAAAGGGGGAGGAGAAGCCACGCCGAATCTGTTGCAAGGATTGCTCTATCAACTCTTGAACGGACAAAGTGATTGGAAGCTCACACCTCCGACGACAGTAGCGACACCTGAGGTGGTTCCTCCTGTTGAAACACAAAGCTAATAAAAATTAAAAACCGCCGTCGGAGAAATCCGGCGGCGGTGGGAAGAAAGTCGAAATATATTATTTAGCCACAAAGAGGCACAAAATTTTAAATTCGTTTCTGTAGGAAAATCTCCAAAAAACTTGTGCCTCTTTGTGGCGAGACTGTTTTTGTTTTGGAAGGATGTTCGTTTTATTGTTTAAAAATCTTATCCGCAGCCTGAGAGACATCTTTATCGCCACGGCCTGAACAGTTGATGATGATGATTTGATCCTTACTCATTGTCGGTGCGAGTTTGATGGCATGGGCGACCGCATGAGCGGATTCCAGGGCGGGAATAATTCCTTCTTTGCGGCTGAGATATTGGAAAGCCTCAAGGGCTTCCTTATCGGTGGCGTAAGGATATTCGGCGCGGCCCATTTCACGAAGGAATGAATGTTCAGGACCGACGGCTGCGTAATCAAGGCCCGCAGAGACGGAGTGAGTCAGTTCAATCTGACCATCCGCGTTCTGAAGAACGAAAGTTTTCGCTCCTTGTAAGACACCAAGTTTTCCTCCTTGGAATCGGGCGGCATGTTTGCCTTGAATAATTCCTTCGCCTCCAGCTTCGACGCCGATCAGACGAACTTTTTCGTCATTCAAAAAGGCATGAAAAAATCCGATGGCATTGCTTCCGCCGCCAACGCAGGCGATGAGCACGTCGGGGAGTCTCTCTTCACGTTCTAAAATTTGGCGACGAGCTTCGATTCCGATAATACGATGAAAATCACGGACAATCATCGGATACGGATGAGATCCTAAAGCAGAGCCGAGAATATAATGCGTGCTCCGGATATTCGTCACCCAGTCACGCATTGCTTCACTGACGGCTTCTTTGAGAGTCTGCTGACCGGCGGTGACAGGGACGACCTTTGCACCGAGAAAACGCATTCGATAGACATTCAGGGCCTGCCGTTCCATGTCGACAGCTCCCATGTAAATCACGCATTCCAATCCAAATCGTGCGGCCACCGTTGCCGTGGCGACGCCGTGTTGTCCGGCTCCGGTCTCGGCAATAATGCGGGTTTTCCCCATTCGTTTTGCGAGCAGGATCTGGCCGAGGGCATTATTAATTTTATGGGCACCGGTATGGAGAAGATCTTCGCGTTTGAGATAAACTTTGGCACCTCCGAGATCGGCGGTCATTTGTTCAGCGAAATAAAGGGGGGTCGGACGTCCGACATATTCTTGGAGAAGTCGATCGAGTTCCTGACGAAACGCGGGATCTTTTTTGGCTTCTTCGTAAGCGACGGTCAGTTCTTGAAGGGGGGAGTAAAGAGTCTCGGGAACATAGACGCCACCATATTGGCCAAAGTAGCCATGGGCATCAGGAACGGTAGGCAACGGATTCATGCAGAAACACTGGACCAGCCGGAGGGGTAGATCAACTTGAATTTGAAAGGCAAAAAAGCAGTGTTTCGCACAACGGCACAACGACTCTACGAAAAGGCAAATGATTTGGTTTTAAAACAAAAACCGTTTTTATGAATTTTCCGTCGAGTCGTTGTGCCGTCGTGCGAGATGCTCTCTTTTAGTGAATGCTTTTACAGAGCTGGATGAGATCTTTGAGTTTGGCGTGATCTTTTTTGCCCGGCTTGAGCTCGACTCCGCTGGAGATGTCGACGGCATACGGTTGGACGGTACGAATCGCTTCTTCGATGTTGGTGAGGTTTAAGCCTCCAGAAAGAACCAAAGGAAGGGGGTAGCGCTTTTTGAAATCAACAGCGAGGTTCCAGTCGAAGGTTTTTCCCGTGCCACCGAAATCTTTCGAAGGGGTATCGAGAAGGAAAGCATTCACCAGGTACTCTTCGACATCTGCATGATGTTTGCTGAGGGGAAGGTGAAGGGCCTTGATTAAACAACGAGGGTCGAGCGCTTCGCAGACCTCGGGGGGTTCGTCGCCATGAAGCTGCCAAGCATCGAAGAGAGCGACTTGTTCGATGTTATAAATATCTTCGGCATCGAGGTTGACGGTGACTCCGACACGCTGAACGTAAGGGGGAAGGTCGCAGGCAAAATCCCAGGCTTTGTCGGGTTCAACCCGGCTATTGCGGGATTCTAGCTTAGCGACT
>JAZKBH010000156.1:0-439 GCA_040388725.1 Verrucomicrobiota bacterium | reverse complement strand
GGGCTTTTGCGGTAAAGGATAAATCCTAAAGCATCTGCCCCTGCATGAATCGCAGCATGGGCATCTTCTTCATTGGTAATTCCGCAAATCTTAACTCGAACCATCCCGACATTTACTCAAAACCGACCGCAGATGGGAAGTACTAACTCAGGGACGGGAAAAAGACAGGTTCTCACGCGACGGCGCAACGACGCGACGTTTAAATCCAAAATGCAGTTTTTGTTTTAAAACCATCACTAGGTTCTCTGACTTTACGTCGCGTCGTTGCGCCGTCGCGTGAGAACCTGTCTTTTAAGGTCTTTGAGCGGGGAGGTTCCAGGAAGATTGGAATCGGAGATAGTCCTTTTCCGTGAGGAGAACGTATTGGGAGGTGGTGGTTTTGGGATCGAGCCAGCAGAGAAGTTTTTCGATGGCCGATTTTTCCATGACGGTACAGCCG
>JAZKBH010000155.1:20762-47903 GCA_040388725.1 Verrucomicrobiota bacterium | reverse complement strand
GCGTTGCATCGAATTAAGCCACATACTCCACCGCTTGTGCGGGCCCCCGTCAATTTCTTTGAGTTTTAATCTTGCGATCGTACTCCTCAGGCGGTGCATTTAATGAGTTATCGTCGGCACAGAAGGGGTCGAATCCTCCTACACCTAATGCACACCGTTTACGGCCAGGACTACCGGGGTATCTAATCCCGTTTGCTACCCTGGCTTTCGTGTTTCAGAGTCAGGAATTATCCAGAGAGCCGCTTTCGCCGCTGGTGTTCCTCTTGATATCTACGCATTTCACCGCTACACCAAGAATTCCGCTCTCCTCTCTAATCCTCTAGCACGACAGTATCCAACGCAGTTCCACTGTTAAGCAGTGGGATTTCACGCCAGACTTATCATACCTCCTACACACCCTTTACGCCCAGTGAATCCGAACAACGCTCGGGACCTCTGTATTACCGCGGCTGCTGGCACAGAGTTAGCCGTCCCTTCCTCTCCACATACGATCCTTTTTTCACTTTGTTAGAATGAAAACATTGCTCTGTGGTGACAGGAGTTTACAATCCGAAGACCTTCATCCTCCACGCGGCGTCGCTCCTTCAGGGTTTCCCCCATTGAGAAAAATTCTCGACTGCTGCCACCCGTAGGTGTCTGGACCGTGTCTCAGTTCCAGTGTGGCTGGTCGTCCTCTCAGACCAGCTACCCGTCATAACCTTGGTGAGCCATTACCTCACCAACTAGTTGATAGGACGCGAGCTCCTCAAAAAGCGCAAGGCCTTGCGGTCCCCTGCTTTAATCTTTCGATCACATGCGGCATTAGCACAACTTTCGCTGTGTTGTTCCGCGCTTTATGGTAGATTCTCACGTGTTACGCACCCGTTCGCCACTAAAATATTTCAAATATTGCTATTTAAAATATTCCCGTTCGACTTGCATGTCTTATCCACGCCGCCAGCGTTCGTTCTGAGCCAGAATCAAACTCTCCGTAAATCTCATAACACTCTTGCGAGGATTATGAGGATTTCGTAAAAGTCCTGAACTTAATCAGTCTAGCTTACGATCTTAAATTATTGTTCGAACTTGACGTTCCGCACAATTCAATCTGTCTGTCATATTTTGAATTGCCAAATTTTCAAAGATCAATGTCGTTTTTAGGCGACTAAAAAACCCGAAGTCTTTCATTCGGGCTTTTCCTACTCTTTCGAGTGGGAGAGTGACCTTATCAGTTTCACTCTTTCTGTCAAACTTTTTTAAAAGTTTTTTCAGATTTTTCCGAAGTCTTTCAACTCCGAATCACCTACTCTTTCGAGCGGGAGAGTGACCTTATCAGAATCACTTTTTCTGTCAAACTTTTTTAAAAGTTTTTTCAGATTTTTTTCAGAACTTTTTGAGTCCCGAATCACCCTCTCCGTTGAGAGGGACGCTTTTGCTAGCAAAACGTTAATTTGTTGCAAGAGTTTTCTCAAAAAAAACTCGTTTTACCTATGAAAAATTTTTTAAAATATTTTTATAAATCATCTTGGAACTGAGCAAAACCAATGGAATTCCACCCCCCGGATGCGTGCTCCCTCCGACAAAATAAATGTTTTTTCCACTTCTCTTCATGGGAGGACGAAAAAGTGAGGATGAAATCGTATGAGAAGCCCACCCATAGAGAGCTCCTCCGGTAGATTGATCTCTCTCTGCTATTTCTCCTGCGTGAAGATATTTTTTGTACTCAATTTTCTGACCGGGCAATAATGCTCCCCGGTCGCGAAGCAACTGAATCAGTCGATTGCTATAATTTTCAATTTCTTCCTCTGAAAACTGAGTCTTCGCCGGTGAATTCACGAGTAGAAACCAATTCTCACAACCATAAGGAGCATCGGCGTCATCTTCTCTCTTTGTGATTGAAAGGTAGATCGTGGGATCTCGAGGGAGAACCTTCTCCTGGAAAATTGAGGTAAATTCAGAGCGATAGTCTTTTGTGAATAATATATTGTGATGCTTCAGGCTCTTATTCTCTCCCCGTACACTTAAGAGTAATATAAATCCCGAGCATGAGAGCTCTGGACGATTCAGTTTTTTTATTTCTTTTTTCGAGTATTCATTTTTTAGCCAACTATTCGCGGCTCGGATCACTTCACTATTTGATACAATGAGATCGGGCCTCTCTTTTTTACCGGAAGCGGACTGAATCTCTCCTTCTTTATAGGAGAGCACTTGTTCTGAGAGAAAAAACTCGACCCCTTCTTCTCGGGCAATGAGCTCTATCGCCTCTGCAATCTTTCTCATTCCTCCTTTGACATACCATCCACCGAAATGAGCTTCGACGTAAGGAATGATTGAAAAAGTGGCAGGAGTTAAATAGGGAGAAGAGCCATTGTAGGTCGCATATCTGCAAAATATTTGATTTAAATAGGGATCTTTGATCTTTTCATCTACTAGATTTGATAGTGTTTTGAAGTTGGTCAGCTTAGGGAGATGCTTTAACTCTTTTAAGTTCCTCCAATGAAGTGAGCGCCAAAACTCTTGAGGTGGATATTCGAGGTAAGCTTTCCCTGAAAGTCGATAGACCCCTTCTCCATACGCAAGAAGACTTTGAATCTCTTCTTTTTTCCAAAATTGAGCATCCTCATCAATGACCTTCCCATCTTGCCAAAAATATCGACACGTATTTTGGAGGGGAACTAAGGTTAAATAATCTTCCATTTTCCGATTTACACTCGCAAACCACTCTCGAAGGACATCCGGCATGGTGAGAAGAGAAGGCCCCATATCCCACCGATAGCCTTGATGCCTCCATTCTTGTAATTTCCCTCCGGTATGGGAGTTTCGATCCCAAACTTGAACTTTAAATCCCTGACGTCGAAGGCACACCGCCGTGGCGACTCCCCCTAAACCGGCGCCGACAATGACTGCAAAAGGTTTTGATTTCATGAGGTCTCTTTCATTTATACTACAGATCGGTTTTTAGATCTGACGACCGTTTTTTACATTCGCCCCATGAATTTTTCATTTTAGATCTCATTTGATTATTTTAAGCTAAAGTATCTATTTATACTTAAAAAGATCATAAAATATTATCATTTAGTATATTTATAGTTAATAATTTACTTTTAAAAATTAAAAATATTTTCTTTTATCTATTATAATCATTAATGTTTTACTTTGTAGGCGAGTTTTTATTTGACTTTGTCTCCTTCGATCCGAGAATAAGGGGACATGTCTAAGCGTTCTTTGGATTTAACAAATGTGATTGCGCGTCGGCCTTTCCATCAAAAAATGGATAAGAAGCTGAGCGCCTGGGCATCCTTTTGGATTTCAAATGCCTTCTGGATTGCGTTTGTTTTACTATTTGGCGCCCTCTCCATGAGCTCGATGCACATGGGAATTGACATGGCGAACAAGATTTTTGATCTTCGCTCGCAAATCGCTTCGATCCGCGAAGAAAATGAGAAGTCGATTGCCGACCGTGATACAAAAATCGATCGATTGATGTCTTTTCAAAATGCGTCGACGACCGATTTAATCGCTCTGGCAAAGTCGATCCAAGAAATTCATGAGACTGCTCAAAACTCCAAGCAAGCCCGTTTTTTAGATGAAGCTTTACCCGAAGCGTTGCGACTTCAATTTACTGAAAATATTCCCGCATCTGCCTGTATTGCGATGGCTATTTACGAAAGCCAATATGGACAGAGCAAATTAGCGCGTGAACATCATAATTTCTTTGGTTTAAAGGCTTTTTCGAATTGGGAAGGAAAGAGAGCCGAAAATATGGTCACCCGTGATAGCGGGGTTTTAACAACTGCCGATTTCCGGGCGTATGCCAACACTTCGGAAGGCTTTGATGGTTATGTTCAATTTCTTAAAAATTCAGATCGTTATGAGCATGCGCTCCAAGCACACAATGGAGTCGAGTTTGTCTCAGGACTCTTACGTGCCGGTTATTGCCCCGATAGCACCTATTTAGATAGCATTCGAATCATCATGGATCGCCATAAGCTGAATAAGCTCGATTCGATCAAGCCCGATACCATCGTTCGATCGACCGAAACGTTAAAGTCTGAAGTTTCGGGCTAAGAGGTCATCAGATCCATCTGCCATTGGCAACATCGATCTTCTTTCATCAGCTTTTCAGGGGCTGACTCAGGATTTTCAGCAAGTTCGATCAAAACAGCCTTTGAAGCGATAAATCCAGGATCCATTCCCAAGTCTTCTGACACTTTTTGACGTTTTTCTCGAAACGCATTAAACCGCTTTTCGACGGCTAATGACATCGGATCAGGACGTCGGGTATGAATAAAGGGAATCGGTTCGGCCTCTATCGCGGCTTCTATTTTATTTATAAGCCTCTGTTTCGACTCCCCTTTAATAAAAGGAGGAATAGGAAATTCTGCTTTTGGGTTTTTAGAAAACCGCTCCACGAGTGAAATCATGAGATCGTTTCTTAAGACTCGAAAAGGAGCCAGATCGCGAGTCGCCGCCTCTTCATGTCGCCATTGCCAGAGGTGTTTTAAAATCGTTCGGGAATGGGGATCGAGTTGATGATGTCCAGAAACCTGCCAAGCATCGGGATCTTCTTCTTCCGCTTCGGGAACCATGGTCACTCGCATTTGGCGTTGGCAGCTTTGATTGAACCAGGCCGTTCGTCCCAGTTGCTCGAGTTCACCTTTTAAGGAGAGAACGATCGGGTCTAAGTGAAGGACATCGGCCGCTGCATAGTCGAGCATGGATTCGTTGAGGGGCCGCAATGTCCAATCGGCTTTTTGATTACTTTTGGAGAGCGTAATTCCTTTATATTCTAAAACGAGGGCTGAATAGCTCAGAGTCTTCTTTCCGAGGACTTGGGCGGCAATGAAGGTATCAAATATTTCAGGCGGAGTCTTCCCTCCGACTTTTCGAATTAAGCGTAAATCATAGTCTGCGGCGTGAATTTTCCACTTTTTATCGCCGAGAACAGACCAAAACGACGAAAAGTCTAATTTTACGAGGGGATCAATCAATTCGACGCCTTGAGGAGTCAATAATTGGACTAAACAGAGTTTTTCTTGAAAATGATGAAAACTATCAGCTTCGGTATCAATGACCACCCATTCCAAGGGCTGAAGTCTTGAAATTAAGTCATTAAGGTCATTTTGTGTCGCGATCCACCGGTAAGACATGTTTATTCTTTTTGATTGATTCCAAGAGATTGGCAATCATATTCATTCTTCCGGCAAATGTCGGAAGTAATTTTAAGAGGAAAAAGTTATGAGCCAGATCCATCGCATTAATGACACGTACAAGGATATCACCTTCGCCAACGACGAAATCAAACGTTATGGCCGGCATTTAATTATGCCTGAAGTCACTTTGGATGGGCAAAAAAAGCTCAAGGCTGCAAAAATTCTTTGTATTGGCACCGGCGGATTGGGATCCCCTCTCCTCGCGTATTTGACGGCAGCGGGAATTGGGAATATTGGCTTAGTCGATTTTGATACGGTGGATTACTCCAATCTTCATCGCCAAATCATCCACAAAACCAAAAATGTAGGAAAGCCGAAAATTCATTCCGCGATTGAAACGATGAAGGAGATTAATCCTTACGTTCAAGTTCAACCGTACGAAACTTCATTCCGTTCGGATAACGCCATGGAGATTGCCAAGGACTACGATATCATCATTGATGGAACAGATAATTTTCCGACCCGCTATCTCGTGAATGATGTTTGTGTCCTTTTGAATAAGCCGAATGTCTACGGCAGTATCTTTCGTTTTGACGGACAGGCGACCGTTTTCTGGGGAGAAAAAGGCCCTTGTTATCGTTGTCTCTATCCTGAGCCTCCTGAGCCCGGAATGGTCCCAAGCTGTGCAGAAGGTGGCGTGTTGGGAGTATTGCCCGGCATTATCGGAGTCATTCAAGCCATTGAGGCTGTAAAATTGGTCATTGGGGCGGGCGATAGTCTCATCGGTCGACTCGTACTTTTTGATGCCCTCAAAATGAAGTTTCGCGAGCTCAAGATTCGCAAAGATCCGCATTGTCCGATTTGCGGAAGCCATCCGACGATCAAAGAACTTATTGATTACGATCAGTTCTGTGGCGTTGCTCCTGTCGGAACCAAGGAAGAAAGCTTTGGGGTTCCTGAAATTACGGTGGAAGAACTTAAAGAGGCCATCGATTCCAAAAAAGAATTCGATATTCTCGATGTTCGTGAGCCTCAAGAATACGAAATTGCAAAGATTCCCGGATCAAAATTAATTCCGATGGGCCAGCTCGCGAGCCGAATCCATGAATTGGATAGTGCTCGTGAAATTTATATTCTCTGCAAAAGCGGAGTTCGAAGCGCAAAATCATGGAAACTGCTCTATGATTCTGGATTCCGTAGAATTAAAAACGTGGCCGAAGGAATCGATGCGTGGAGCGATCGCGTCGACAGCTCGGTCCCTCGTTACTAATTTATTTGAGCTTCATGACCGACCTTAAGATTCGTTCTGCTACGGTTACTACTCCTGATGTAGAGACTCAGGTGTCGATTGAATTGGATCACGGATGGAGCGTTGTGGTTTGGAATGATCCGATTAACCTCATGGACTACGTGGTTTACGTTTTTCAGAAGGTACTTCACATGAATAAATCGCAAGCCACGAAGCATATGATGGAAGTACATCAGCATGGTAAGAGCCTGGTCGCTCATGAAAATAAGGAAAAAGCAGAGCATTTAGTCCATCAACTCCAAGCCTATGGGCTCAAAGCAACCCTTCAGGCTTTGTGAATATTCTTCGCCATCCAGACTCGATTTCCTTTCTACTTCACCCTGCAGAGGCTCTATGGCTTCTCCATTCTTTCCAGGAGCTCAAACAGTCGTACGAGACCTCCATTGAATTACTTCCTGAAAAAGAACAGTCCTATTGGAAAGGGACTTTAACAGACCCCACTCACCCTGATTTGCCTCTTAACAGTGAATCTGAGTCACTTGAGCTTGAACGCTTGGAATGGAAAAGTCTGCGATCTGTCAAAACGATTGAATGGCTTCATCAATTTGAAAGCTTCCATACTCAAAAAGAGTTTGAATTTAAAATTCAGAAAGAGGATGTAGATCTTCTTTTGCAGATTACCAACGATCGACGCCTCTTACTCGCCTCTACCTATGATGTTTGTGAGTCTGATATGCATCACGACCATGATAAGCTCCCCGAAGATCCTAAAGCGACGGCGCTTATTGAAATCGACTTTCTTGCTTTTTTTCAAGGCATTCTTCTTCAAGTTCTTTTGGACGAGTCACCGTTATAGCTCCATCTCGACGAAGTAGACGACTTCGACTTTGTCTTCTACTTGCTCAGGATGATAAAAAAAATCCTGATGCCTCTATGGAATATGGTCTCGCCCTGGAAGTATCATGATTTTCAAGACGGGATGGGCTGGGTAAGAGCGATGCGTCATCTCAATCCCGATAGAGGTCAAGGAGGGTGGATTTCTCTCAGCGCTACAGTGGGCATCCACGTTTATATTGGACGTCATGCGGTTGTTTATCAAAATGCGCGGGTTCTTGGGTTTTCAAGAATCGAAGATAAAGCGCGAATTTATGGAAGCGCCATTGTCCGAGATCGTGCTATTGTTCGGCATGAGGCGCAAGTTTACGATGAGGCATGGATTCGTGAAGATGCGGTGATTTCAGGAAATGCCCTTGTTCATGGTTTTTCGACTATTTCCGATCAAGCCCAAGTCCGAGGACGGGCAAAAATAAGTGGTAATGCAACATTGATCCATCAGAGTATTGTCGAAGATGAGGCTGAAGTCATTGGAAGACCTCCCTCTCCTCATGAGCAAACTCTTTTAATTGCAGGTCGATCTAAAGTTTCGGGCCATAGCCTGGTTGAAGACGAGTCAAAACTCATACACTCTCATATTGAAGGATTCGCACATCTTCAGAAACATCCTATTTTGATCCAATCTCATGCCACAGATCATGCGAATATTCGAGATGAACCTATATTAATCCAATCGACGGTATCAGAAAATACGACGATTTCTGGGAATGGAGTCATCATTCAAAGCCATGTTTCAGGAAAAGTGAAACTCTTTGGATCTTATCTTCTCAAAAATAAGGTTTTAAAGATTGGAAACATCCCTCCGCTGGTTGGACGAAATGCACAAAAAAACTTACAACTTTTTAAGAATAAATTACAAGCCGCACTTCATTATGTGACTAAACCCCCCGCATAAAAAATACGAGCCCCCTTAAATCTAAATCCAATAAAAAAATCTCTCTCTTTCTCCATCGTTTTCAAGGATTGATTCTTGTAAAATTATCCCTTGGATTTCCTTCCGATGGTTTCGCTCACTGAATCTTATGCGTATTGCACGGCGCTGGCCAAAAGCCACTATGAAAATTTCCCTGTAGGACTTGTGGTCCCCGCAGAGATGCAACCCCATGTTCATGCGGTTTACGCCTTTGCCCGAATTGCAGATGATTTTGCAGATGAAGGGTATACGAATGAACCTTCCAAACCCGTGACGACTCCGACTGAACCCAAAACAGAAATAGAACGACTTGCTGCTTTAAATGATTGGGAAGATTACCTTACTGAATTAGAAAATAATGATCAATTAATCTTCCGATTTCGCTTTTCACCGACCTTCTCTCCGCTTTCAAGCAAGATGTCGTCAAACGTCGCTACCAAAATTTTGACGAAGTGTTAGACTATTGCCGAAGAAGTGCGAATCCCGTCGGACGTCTTGTCCTTCATCTTCATGGCTATCATGACCCAGTCAAACTCAAATGGTCTGATGATATTTGTACCGCTCTTCAACTCGCAAATTTCTGGCAAGATGTCTCTGTCGATTTGTTAAAGGATCGCATTTATCTTCCGCTAGAAGACTTAATTCGATTTGGAGTCAGTGAAAAAGATCTATTCCAGAAAAACGAGAATCAAAACTATCAAGATCTTCTTCGCTTTCAGGTCGATCGAACACAGGACATTTTTGATTCAGGTGCTTCACTTTACGACTCCCTTCCTTTTCCTTTAAGCTGGGAAATTAAATTTACATGGATGGGAGGAACCACCATTCTCCAAAAGACACGTGACCTTCATTATAAAACACTCACAACTCGCCCGAAGCTTTCGAAGTTTGATTTCTTGTATTTAGCAGCAAAGAGCCTTCTTCCATGAGTCAGCCAGAAAATAGCGAGCAAATCACAAAAAAGAGCGGATCAAATCTCGCTCTATCCTTTGTCTCTTTGTCAGTTGAAAAGCAACAGGCGATGAATTCGTTTTATGCCTACTGCCGACTCATTGACGATATTGCAGACTCTACTGAACTCTCTATAGAAGAAAAAGACAAACAACTGAAAGAATGGCGTTCGGAACTCGAGTTAGCCTATACGGGAACTCCTAAAACTGAGCTCGGTCGGGAGCTTCAAAAAATTATTAAAGATTATTTGATCCCACCCAAACCGATTCTCGAGGTTTTGGATGGAGTCGAAAGTGATCTCCACCAGATTCGACACCCTGATTACAATTCCTTGTATCAATACTGCTATCGAGTTGCTTCTGCTGTGGGACTCGTGAGCATTGAAATTTTCGGATATCGTCACCGATCTGCACACGAATATGCGATTGCACTGGGGATGGCATTTCAGATTACCAACATTATTCGAGACGTCAGAAAAGACGCGAGTTTTGGTCGTATTTATCTTCCCCAAGATGAAATGCGGGACTTTGGCGCGAAAGAAGAGGATATTCTTCAAAACCGATTTACACCCGAGCTTCAGAAACTGCTTCATTTCCAATATCATCGCGCCACCTCCTATTTTGAGCGTGCAGAGAAACTTCTTCATCCTGAAGACCGATCCAACATGGTTGCGGCTCAAATCATGGCTAAAGTTTATCGCGGGATTCTTGAAAAGGCCAAACGACTGCAGTTTAATGTGATCGACCATCAAGCAGGTCTCAATAAAATTCAAAAAGCGTATGCCGTATGGACATCGCGCAAGCCTCAAACCAAAAAACATCATACTCCTGCTCAAAAGATTCTCATTATCGGAGCCGGCTTTGCGGGACTCTCTGCAGCGACTGAGCTCGCGCTTAAAGGACATCAAGTCACAGTCGTCGAAAAACTACAATACCCGGGAGGTCGAGCCTCCAGTTTCGAAGAGGCACAAACGGGAGATGAAATTGACAATGGTCAACATGCCCTCATGGGCTGCTATCATTCGACTCTGGATCTCTTTAAAAAATGGGAAGTTGAAAGCTTATTGGAAAAACCGAGTCGATTACGCGTTCCTTATCGTGACAAAAATAAGGCTTCTCTATTACAGGCAGCAAAGCTGCCAGCTCCATTGGATATGCTCTCTGCTCTTCTGGGATTTCAGGCACTTACCTGGAAGGGAAAAATTTCAGCTATTCGTTTATGTCTGGGACTCAAACTGAATTGCCGGCCTACCGAATCACAAACAGCCCTCGAATGGCTAGAAAGCTCAAGTCAGACTCCCGATTCTATTCAATCCGTTTGGGAGCCGCTTTGTCTTGCTGCACTCAACGAGCCCCTTGCCTCCGCATCCGCATCACTCCTTGCTACGGTCATTCAAAAAGCACTCCTTTCAGGACCTCATGATGCAAAAATCTATCTCGCAAAATGTGGACTAAGCCAACTCCTTCATCCTCAAGCTCCCAAGATGATCGAATATTGCGGAGGCAAAGTCATTTACGGAACCACCGTTAAAAGCCTCACTTTTAAATCAGATACCTGTACGACTGTTGAGTTTTCTCATGGGAGAGAAGAAAGCTACGACCAAGTAATTAGTACCCTTCCTTGGTTTGCTTTAAAGCCATTGATCCCCATGGAGAGCAACCTTTTTCAAGTTTGCGAAAAAATAAAATCTTCACCTTTAATGAATCTCCATCTTTGGTTTGATCAACCGCTCACCAAAGAACCGTTTATAGGATTCCTTCATTCTCCCCTTCATTGGCTCTTTAATTCCTCTCAATTCAAACAGCATCCCTCCAAAAAGGGCTTCCATCATTCCATTGTCATCAGTGGGAGTTATGAATGGGATGAAAAAACAACCGCTGAAATTGTTCAAATGACGCTTAATGAGCTTTCAATACTTCTTCCGGAATCTAAAGATCTTAAACCGATCCATCATTTTCTTTATCGATCGAAAACCGCTACTTTCGCCTCAACTCCGTCCAATAATGCCATCCGACCGACCTCCGCCACGGATTGGAAAAATTTTTGGATTGCCGGCGACTGGACACAAACCGAACTCCCTGGAACCATCGAAGGAGCTGTTGTCAGTGGAAAAAGAGCTGCTACACTTCTTGAACAATCCATTACCACTTTATGAAAAGATTTGGACTTCTCTTTTTGTTACTCACTTTGGTCGTTTTAGGACAAAGCAACCCTTCCAGTAAACAGGCTGACTTTGAACGTCGATTCAAAGAAGCGGTCGCTGCTATTGAAAAACAAGATTTTGCAAAAGCCCGACAAATATGTGATGGAATTATCCATGAAGAGCCGAAAGCACGTGGATCTCTATTGATTGCAGGAATGGCGAGCTTAGAGCTTTTTGAACCTACAAAGGCTTCGGAATATCTGGATGCATTTCGAAAACTAGAACCTCAAGACCCAGAAGGCCTCCTTCTTTCGATTCAATCCAATCAGGCCGAGAAAAAAACAGCTAAAGTAGAATCTCTTTTGAAAGAATTGACTGAGCTTCGAAAAACAAATACCAAACTTCAATCGGAACCCTTTTTTATTCGCGAACGATTTAAGTCTGATAAGAATCGAATCATTGTCATCCGTGAGTATTACGATTTTCGAATCCCCCCCTACAAAGTTTGGGATATCAGTGAAATCGACACCACGAATAATGAAGGCGTACGTTTGCTTGATTTTTCTTATAATGCGGGTGCCTCTGAAATTTCAAAAAAAGGAGACGCCTACTTTTTAGGAGAAATGGTGCTTAAAAATGGTCAACCTCAGCAAATTAATATTTATCGCGAGGAAAATACTCGTCCCGATTACACCGTTTTTAGGAAATGGATTGTTGACGCAATTCAACAACCACCGAAGCCTATTTACACCTCTCCTTATCAAGCTTTGCCTGTAAAAAACTGAGTTTTTAGAAGTTTTTATAAAAAAACCCTTTACAAAAATTTAAAGTCAAGGTATTTTAGCAGTAATCCTTTAAAAGGGATTCGTGATCTAACGGTAAGCACGCAAACTCCGTTCATCGCATGAAGCGGTGCAAGCAAACGAAAGGAATCGTATGGCTACTATTGGTACAAATGTCGGCGCGATCAGCGCTTCGTACTATCTCACGATTAACAACGAAAATTTGACGAAGAATATTCGTAAGCTTTCATCGGGAAGCCGTATTGCGGATCCTGTGGATGATGCCGCAGGCGTTGCTGTAAGCGCCAATTTAGATGCGCGTATCGTTCGCCTTCAAGCCGCTGTCGAAGGAGCTCAAAATTTAATTTCTTACGCTCAAACCGCGGATGGATTCCTTCAAACCATCCAACAACAGCTGACTCGTATGAGTGAGTTGGCTCAACGAGCCACCAACGGCGCTTTTAGTGATGTCGATCGCGCCAATTATAATATTGAATTTGAACGGCTCAAAACGCAGGTCGATCAAATCGCCAATAATGCGTCCTTTAACGGATCCACTATTTTTACCACCGGCACAATTGCCGTTGCGATTTCTGCACAAGGGGTCACGGACTTTTTCCAAACCTCTTCCCTCGGAAATCTCTCCACTCTGGGAATCACCAGCTTAACCATCGGATCGACTACCGGCGCCTTAACCGCGATTGGAAGTCTCAATCTTGCGATTCAATCGATCGCTCGACGTCGAGCCGAGGTGAATGCCGATATCTCCAAGTTCAACTTCCATATCCAGAATATTCGTACTGAGAAAGTGAATGTTCAAACCGCCAATAGCCGAATCAAAGATTTGGATGTCGCGGAAGAAACCACGACTCTCTCGAAAAACAATATTTTACTTCAAGCAAGCACCGCAATGCTTGCGCAAGCAAACACCGCTCAACAAAATATCTTAACGCTTTTAAGATAAAATAGCCCCTTATCGCACGACACGATAAGAAATTAAAAACGAAAGGATTCGTATGGGAAATATTGGCACAAATGTTGGAGCTTTATCCGCGAACTATTACTTAACCGGAAACTCGGAAGCGCTTCAAAATAATATCCGTAAACTCTCTTCGGGAAGTCGACTCAGCAATGGAGGCGATGACGCCGGTGGTGTTGCGGTCAGTGGTGAACTCACTGCCCGAATTTCACGCTTAAACGCCGGTGTTGATGGACTTAAAGACTTGGTTTCCATTGCTCAAACCTCAGATGGTTTTTTAAGTACGATCCAACAACAGCTGACTCGTATGAGTGAGTTGGCTCAACGAGCCACCAACGGTGCGTTTAGTGATGTCGATCGCGCGAATTACAATATGGAATTTGAGCGTCTTAAAACTCAGATCAGCCAGATTTCCGCCGATGCAAGTTTTAACGGAACGACTCTCTTTACGACTGGAAGCCTTACCGTCAGTGTCTCTGCAGATGGAGCTCAAGATGTATTTCTGACCTCCTCTCTTGGAAATTTAACCACCCTCGGACTGACTGGACTCACGATTGGATCCACATCGGCAGCAGCGACTGCGATTGGATCTTTAAACTTAGCTATTCAATCCCTAGCTCGACGTCGGGCGGAAGTAGCCGCCGATATCTCCAAGTTTAATTTCCATATTGGTAATTTGCGCTCGGAAAGCGTCACGACTTCCGATGCGAACAGTAAAATTTATGACTTAGATGTGGCGGACGAAACAACCAAAATGTCTAAAAATAATATTATGCTTCAAGCGTCGACGGCTATTTTAGCGCAAGCGAATACCAGCCAACAAAACATTCTGACCATTCTCAGATAAAATCAAGCCTCTGTTGTTAAATAAAAAACCCCTCGGATTCGAGGGGTTTTTTATTTTTTGATTTATTGATCAAAAATTAAATTAAGAGAAGCGCGGGAGTCTCTAATAGACGCTTGAGTTCTGCTAAAAATTCTGCCCCAACGGCACCATCGACAACACGGTGGTCACAGGAAAGAGTTAAACTCATTCTTTGTCCCATCACCACTTGATCGTGTTTGTTCACGATTGGCTTTTTAAGGGCAGCTCCCACCGCTAAAATAGCTGCCTGAGGAGGATTGACGATCGCCTGGAATCGATCCACCCCGTACATCCCGAGGTTTGATACTGTAAACGTTCCCGTGGTATACTCTTCGGGCTTTAACTTTCCTTCGCGGGCGCGCGATGCAAGTGCTTTTACTTCATCCGCAATTTGCTTTAAGTTTTTGTTCTGCGCCTCCTGAATCACCGGAGTAATGAGGCCGTTTGGAATCGCCACAGCAAAGGCGAGACCGACGTTGCCGAATTGACGAATGGTATCTCCTTCATACGAAGAATTCACGGTGGGGACTTTACGTAAGGCCTCTGCCACTGCCTTCAATACAAAATCGTTGGGGCTTAACTTAAAAGGCTGAGGAAGAGATTCAAAAGACTTATTCAAACTCACTCGCATCTCGAGCATCGATTCGACATCCACTTCCACTTCGAGATAAAAATGCGGGATCTGAGACTTGCTCTCTTGAAGTCGGCGCCCAATTGTTTGGCGCATATTGCTCAGTGCAATTCGCTCATCTTTTGCAATGGGACCCGAAGGATAAATCCCCCATCCTCCAGAGCCATTTGCACCGCTTTTCGAGGCAAAAACATCGCGCTTCACGACTCGACCGCCAGGACCAGTTCCTGTCATATAAGAAACAGAAAGGCCCATTTCCGCTGCAATTTTTTTCGCAAGAGGGGAAGCCTTTACTCGACCATTTGCACGAGAAATAGGAGAACTCACCGTGGAAGGTAACGCGGATTTTGCAGGAGCCGCAACAAGAGGCGCGGGTTTATTTACTTCTGCTTTCGCAGCAGGTGCTGGAGCTTTTACAGCAAACATCGAAGGATCAATGACTTCATCTTTTGCCCCGAGCACTGCAATTAAAGTATTTACGGCCACTTTGCTTCCGGGGCCGTAGATGATTTTTTTAAGAATACCTGAATCAAAAGATTCGAGATCCATTGTCGCCTTGTCCGTTTCCACTTCAGCAATGACTTCGCCTTGCTTTACTTCATCGCCTTCTTTTTTAAGCCACTTCACAACAGTTCCTTCTGTCATGGAGGGACTCAATGCAGGCATCACAACTTCTTTGGCCATAAAATCGATCTCTTTTTTAAATTAACAATTACCAATTACGCAAGGGATTCACGAACCGCAGCAATGATACGCTCTTCATTGGGCATTAACGAATCTTCCAGAAGACTATTGTAAGGTTGGGGCGCATCCAATCCGGTGACACGAATGACAGGAGCATCGAGTTCATCAAAAAGCTCTCTTTGTACTTGATAGGCGACTTGAGCTCCCCATCCACAGAATGGTTTATTTTCTTCTACAATGATAAGACGATTGGTCTTGGAGACAGACTCTGCAATCGCTGGAAAATCTAATGGCTTAATCGTTCGAAGATCGATCACTTCTGCTTGAATTCCCTCGGTCGCAAGCATCTCTGCTGCCGCGAGGGCTCGGTGAGTCGAAAGACTATTGGCGACAATCGTGACATCACTTCCTTCACGACGAATTTTGGCTTTCCCGATCGGAACAAGAATATCTCCTTCAGGAACTTCCCCTTTGAATCCATAGAGTTTTTCATTTTCCATGAAGCAAACTGGATTATTGCTTCGAATGGCGCTTTTCAGAAGGCCTTTCGCATCATCTGGAAATGCGGGAGAAATTACGGTCAACGCCGGAACTCCTGCGTACCAATTTTCAGGAGTATGAGAATGGGTCGCCCCCACACGCAATCCACCGCCGGAACAACCGCGGAAAACGATGGGAACCGAAAACTGTCCTCCAGACATGTAACGAACTTGACCTGCATTATTGACGATTTGATCAAAAGTCACGAGAGAGAAACTCCAGGTCATAAACTCCACGATCGGACGAAGACCATGCATCGCAGCTCCAATTCCGAGGCCGGTGAATCCTGCTTCACTAATCGGAGTATCAATGACCCGTTTCGGACCAAATTTCTTCAAAAGTCCTTGGGAGACTTTGTAGGCACCATTATATTCGGCAACCTCTTCTCCCATTAAAAAGACTCGATCATCGCGTTCCATTTCTTCGGACATCGCTTGATTTAACGCTTCGCGGTACAACATTTCAGGCATAATAAAACTCAGTTCAAATTAAAAATTAACGATGATAACGGGTCGGATGTTCCAAAGGAGGAACTTGATCTTCAGGAGTAAAAATATCTTCCCAAACCTCTTCGAGAGCCGGCTCTGGACTTTGTTCAGCAAAATCATGGGCTTCTTGGGAAATTTTTTGAGCTTCGGCATCCAATTGATCAAAAGTCGGATTATCCAAAATCCCCTCATCCATTAAGCGGGAGCGATAGGTGAGAATGGGATCGTATTGCTTATATTTCTCAATTTCGTCTTTGGTTCGATAGGTACCAGGATCCGACATCGAATGTCCACGATAACGATAGGTTTTGATTTCCATCAATGTGGGCTGGCTCTCCGTACGAGCAAGATGAACGGCCTCGGCTGTTTTAGCCCGCACATCATCGACATCCATTCCATTTGCGACGATACCGGCCATGTCATACGCTTGAGCGCGATTGACGAGAGGAAGGCCGGCAGAAGAGCGAGCTAAACTTGTTCCCATGGACCATTCGTTATTTTCGACAATGTAAATGATTGGCAATTTCCAAAGCGCAGCAATGTTGAGTGCCTCATGAAACGGACCTTGATTGACTGCCCCATCTCCGAGGTAGCAAAGGGTAACTCCGCCATCTCCTTTATATTTTTGAGAAAAAGCAATTCCAAGACCCAGGGGGGTTTGTCCACCGACAATCCCATGCCCACCGTAAAAATGCCGTTTAGCGTCAAAGAAATGCATGGAGCCTCCCTTTCCGCGAGAACACCCGGTGGCTTTCCCGAAAAGTTCAGCCATACATGCTTTAGGACACATGCCGCGAGCGAGGGCATGACCATGGTCTCGATAAGCCGTAATGACTCCGTCGTGAGGATTAAGAACTGAAATCGTTCCCACCGCCAAGGCTTCTTGCCCAATATAAAGATGACAAAATCCAAGGATTTTCTTTAATTGAAAGGCTTGAGCCGCTTTCTCTTCAAAACGTCGAATTAAAAGCATTTGCTTCAACAAATCCAAGCGGTCCTGAGGCGACTGTTGGGGGAGAAGTTTTGTGGATGACTCATTAATCGAACTTTTTTTGGTATTAGATTTTGTCGTCGACATGAGAGAATTCTGCATAATCAAAATCTCCTTGTAAAGTGTTCGTTACAAAAAAACTTTAATTTTTCAATGGATTCAATTTACGACACACACGTCTCGATCTAAATCCTCGTAAAATGCCCTTTTATTCTGTTGCCTGATCCGGCTTCGGGGACCATATTTTATCCGTGACCCCCACCAAGACCCTTCGATTCAAAGCGCAAGTTCCCTGGCATCAGCGCTGGAACCTCTCTTTAATTGCGGGCGCCCTCATTGCCATCCTCCTGAATGGAGCGTTCGTCATCTGGCTCATGCAACAGCCCATGCCTCCCATTTTCTTTCAGCTCGCAGACAACATGAATGCGCTTTTCAAACCTGCGCCGAGCCCGTGCCCTCCCTTTGAATCCGCTGTCATTAAAAACTCTCACGGAAAAATTATTGAAAGGCAGTTTGTTGTCCCGACTTTTCTGGTCCCTCATAATCGACTTCCTTTTCCACACCAAAAACCAGAACAACCGACCTCTCCTGCCCCTTCTTTCACTCCTTTCCAAGGACGCGAGGCTTCCAAATAGACTTTCCATCAGGGATCTGTTAGAACAATACCGTGGACTCCGAGCCCCTCTTACATATTACCGACCAATTGAAATTGAAGGGAGATCTCTCGACCTCCCTTTCGGTTCATCTCTCCACTCCTTATTTTGGAAAAATAAAAACCAAAAAGAAATTGCATTGCGACTCCAACGCAGAGCTTCAAGGGTCCATTCGAAGTCTTACCCTCAAGGTTGAAAACGGAGCTAAAGTTCATGCCGACGTCCAGATTGGAACGCGAATTCCACTTTGGCTCAAAATCCCTTTTTCGATGAAGAAAGCGCCTTCTCCTCATGAATAACGCGTCCATTCAAGTCCACTGCCCTTCGTGTCAGCATCAGCAAACGGAACCTGAGGGAGTTATTTCGACAAATTGTCGTGCTTGCGGAAGCTATATTCGTGTCTCGGATGCCATTCTAAAGCCTGTCATCAAATCCCCGAAAGCCACCCGAACCATCGAGTGCATTCACTGTCAAACTCCGATTCGGGTCGTCGAGACCGCCTTATCGAGTATTTGTCCCAATTGCTCGACTCATCTCAATCTTCAAAGCTACAAGCTTACTGCCGGGGATGATGCGAACATCAACACGCTAGGAACGGTCTCCATTCAAGGAAGAAAGCGTTATGATGGAAATGAGATCCAAGCCTCTCGCATCGAAATTGGTTGTAAAGTCAGCGCCCGCCTCATTGCTCGAGAGGAAGCTATCTTTTCTCATCACGGCTCTCTCGATGGAAAATTGGAAGCTCCCAAAATTTCCATTGCTCCCAAGTCTACTGCGAAAGCACGCTTACTCTTAACTCCCTTTTTAGAAGTCGAGGGAGAGATCCTCTGTGATCAGATCCGAGCCAAGAAGATTGTCGTTCGACATAAAGGCAATCTTTCCGCCAAACGCATTTTCTGTGAAGAGATCATCGTCGATGATGGAGGCGTTCTTCGAGGCCGATTAACGACCTTTAATCTCGAGCAACAGATTATGCTCAACCCTTAAATCATCATGCCGATTAGAAAATTGAATCGTTGGTGGATTTCAGTTCTCTTGTTTCTCCCTATTTTCTTCCTGTATTGGAGTCATTACCACCATCGTACCGACCAGAAAATTCCGACTTTTTTTTTACAAGATGACATGCCTTATTATATGGCTGTCGCCCGAGAGTATTATGATACCAATAATACTCCCTTTTCTTATGGCAACCCTTACAGCCCTTCGGCTGAAACGCCGAGGCATTATTTCCAGCCGATGACTTTTGGTCTTGGCGTTATTTTAAGCCTCGTTCGAATTAATCCAGGATTACTTTTTTTATCGACAGGCGTTCTGATGGGGATTTTGGCGATTCGAACCACGATTGCTCTTTTTGAATTTTTTCATCCTATCGCGCTCCTGCGGGATCTGGTTCTGCTTCTTATTTTTGTCTGGGGAGGAGGCCTTCTTTCCCTTGGAGGCTTATGCTTTAGCTACTTCCACATTCACAATTCAACCGAGTGGTTGATGTTTGATCCTTCGGGAGGATGGTGGTTTCTCAATCTTGGAAGAAACTTCATTTATCCTTTAGAGTCGGCGTATCATCTTCTTTTTTTTCTGGGCATTTTGTTTTGGGGACGAAAGCAATGGCATCTTGCCCTTGCAGCAGGATTCTTACTTTCGATTAGCCATCCCTTCACCGGCATTCAATTTCTTGTCATTTCACTTGTCTGGCTGATCATCGAAAAAACAATCCAAAAAGAGGAACCGCCTCTCGAAGTCATTTTTTTGACCTTTCTTCTCACCTTAAGCCATATTGGTTATTACCTTTTTTATCTCAATCGAGATCCCGAACACCACTCTGTCATGGAAGCATGGAAGATTAATTTTTCGATGTCTGGTATCACATTCTGTCTCAATCTCTTTCCACTCCTCTTTATTCTTTGGTGGGGCCTCCGTCACAAACAATATCCGCTTTCCTGGATTCAATCGCCGATGCATCGACTTCTTCTTGTTTCTTTTGCAATCACCCTTCTCTTAGTTTTTCACGATCGGTTCATGACTCCCATTCAACCTCTGCATTTTGATCGGGGTTATTTGTGGGTTTTTGCATTTTTAATCGCAATGCCTGGATGGAAGTCCATTTTTAAAACGCTCTCCAAAAAGTCGACGCTAACTCCGATTTTTGTACTGATCACATTTCTTTTTCTCAGTGATAACTTCAGTTGGATGACTTCTCATATCAACAAGCCAACGGGATTTTATGAGACTCCCGCACAAAAAGAGGTTTTTGATTGGCTTGATAAAAATTCGACCCCTCAAGACCTTTTAGTCTCTGAGGATCAAATTATGTGCTATCTAGCTCCAACTTACTCTTCCGTCCGCACGTGGTATGCCTTCTGGTGGTTTACGCCCAATGGAACTCAAAACTTACTGGATCAAAAAAAGTTTTTTGAGTCGGGAGAGACTCCCTCTTTATGGAAAGGAAGATCAATCCTTCTTCTTCAACCGAAACGAACAGGACCCCTCAAATTTAAAACCAAAAAGCTCAAACTTTTTGATAATGCCGACTATCGTATTTGGCAGATTCAGCCCTGACCTAGTCCCTTTTTCACCATTTCGATTAACTTCTCTTTGGTAAAGGGCTTCGAGAGATAAGCGGTTTTCCCGGGAAGACTGAGTTCCATAGCTTCCGCAGAACTGACAAGGCCGGTCATAAAAATAATTTTTGTCTGAGTAAAGCGATGATCTTCCTTAAATCGATCCATCGCAATCGCCCCATTCATCTCCGGCATTTCAATATCCAAAAGCATGAGTGAGGGAATCTCTCCATCTCCTTCCAGCAAATGAATTGGATTCAACCAGGTTGAAACTCGAAACCCCTCATGCTCTAAGACACGTTTTACAATATCATTCAACGAGGCGCTATCATCAATCACTCCAATCAATGGAGCTCCTTTTTTAGCACTGAGAGAGGTATCCTCGACGATCTCGTTCTGTAAGTTCGAAACAATTACGTCATCCATTATCTCGGATGTTTTTTTTGAAGCCTGACGAGCCAGATCCGCATAAAGATCTAACATTTTTGCAAAAGAAACATCATCCCGTGTACACTCACGAATCAGCATAATTTGAAGGGGACTGAGATTCATTCCATCCGAAGCTTAACTTCAGGAAGCGCGCTGAAAAGTCGTTATTTTCAGGAATTCCAGTTCCCAGACTAGAATGAATTTAAAAACTTCTACTCAATATCCTTGTCACCGTCCTGAAATCACACATGGTAGGCCGATCGTCACCGTCGGAGGGGAATCGCTTGGAGCTTGCGCCACACGGATAACACCGGCAGAGAACGATCGGATTTATCGACCCGTTTACTGCTCTTTCGACAAAAATGGACTCCTCAGGAAAACATTTTAAGAAAAAAGATTGACGATCTCGATCAAGACGCCTAACAAAGACCCTCTTTTCACAAGGAAATAGCTATGAAAACTTTTAGTGCCAAAACAGAAAATGTGCAACGTAAGTGGTATGTCATCGACGCCTCGAATCAAGTCGTGGGTCGCGTTGCCGAAAGAGCCGCCAATATTTTGCGCGGCAAGCATAAACCCGTTTTTACCCCACACGTGGATACAGGTGACTTTGTTGTCGTGATCAATGCTGAAAAAGCAGTCTTCACAGGCAAAAAAGAGACTCAAAAATCTTATATGAGTTACTCCGGTTATATCGGCGGTCATAAATCTGAGACTGTTGAACGTCGTCGTACTCGTCGCCCTGAACTTTTGATTTCGAATGCCGTTAAAGGAATGGTTCCCCATAATCGTTTGGGACGGACTATCCTCACCAAGCTCCGTGTTTATAAAGGTGCCGAGCACCCTCACGTGGCTCAAAACCCCGAAAACCTCACATTGAATTAATCCTATGGCCACTGAGACACCTATCCTTGCAACTGGACGCCGCAAAACTGCGGTTGCTACTGTTAAAATGACCTCCGGAAACGGGGCGATTTCGGTCAACGGTAAAGATTTTAACGATTATTTCACCACTGGAAACATGAAGCAACAAGCTCTCACTCCTTTGGTTGTCACTGAAAACGCTAAAAAGTTTAACCTTGAAGTTCGCGCTCGTGGCGGTGGACTCAATGGTCAAGCAGGCGCCCTTCGCCTCGCTATCGCTCGTGCTTTGCTCAAATTGAACTCCGAAAATCGCGGTGTTCTTCGCGCGAATGGTCTTTTGACCCGCGATCCCCGAGCCAAGGAACGTAAGAAACCCGGTCAACCCGGCGCCCGTAAGCGTTTCCAATTCTCGAAACGTTAATCGGCCTTCGATTCTCCGAGGGCTTTTATGTCCTCTACTTCTACTCAACCTAATTCAGTCAGAACCTCTATTGTTGGAGCTTCTGGATATACGGGTGAAGAACTTTGTAAGGTTCTCCTCAAACATCCATACTCTCAACTTAAAGTCGTTACCTCGCGTCAACGTGCAGGGAAACAACTATCCGAGGAAATTTCTGGATTACATGGGAAGACAGATCTCCTTTTTTCAAATCCGACTCCTCAAGATCTCGCCGGTCTTGCTGATGTATTTTTTTTAGCGCTTCCTCACGGGGTCGCTAGCGAATATGCCGTTCCTCTTTTTCAAGCGGGAAAAATTGTGATCGATCTTTCTGCTGACTTCAGACTGAAAAGCCCTGAGGTTTATCAGGAGTTTTATCAACATCCCCATCCGGCGCCTGCCCTTTTGAAGGAATCGATTTATGCATTACCCGAACTCCATCGGAAAGAGATCCGATCGAAATCCCTTCTTGCCTCTCCGGGGTGTTATCCGACGAGCATTATTCTCGCGCTCTTTCCTGCTTTAAAAAATCAATTACTCCAAACCGATTCGATCGTGGTCAACTCCCTGTCCGGCGTCTCGGGAGCAGGCAAAAAAGTAGAGGAATCCCTCCTCTTCTGTGAAGTCAATGAAACCGCAAAGGCTTACGGAGTTCCTCGGCATCGACATTTAAGTGAAATCGAACAAGAACTCTCCCTGATGGCAGGAAACACGGTTAAGATTACCTTTATTCCTCATTTGATTCCATTACATCGAGGAATGTGGAGCTCGATCACGTGTAAGCTCTCTCAATCCAAGTCGATTGAAGATATTTACGCCCTTTATCAATCCACTTATGCCAACGAACCATTCGTTCGAGTTCTTCCTCTCGATAAAATGCCCGACATGAGAAATGTGGTGCGAAGCAACCGAATCGAAATTGGCTTACGATGGGATGCTAGAACCGAAAGATTGATGATTTTTTCGACGATCGACAATCTTGGCAAAGGGGCCGCAACCCAGGCCATTCAATCGTTTAACATCCGACTCGGCTTTCCCGAAACCACGGGATTGGAATAATTTTACCGGCTTCCAAACTTTGTTCGTAAATTGTAACGAAAAAATATTTGTTGTCTGAGAAATCCGTAGTAAGACATCCCTTCGCTTAAACAATGAAAAAACTATTTACACCGATCACGAACGGCAGTGTCACCTCGCCTCAAGGCTATTTTGCGAGTGGAGTCATCTCCGGAATTAAAAAAGAAAAAGCTAAAGATGTCGCCTTGATTCTTTCTGAGGTCCCAGCCGAAGTCGCTGCCACCTACACGACAAATCAAGTGAAAGCAGCACCTGTCCGTGTCTCCATGCAGCATTCGAAGGCTGGACGCGTCCTCGGCATTATTGCTAACTCAGGAAATGCCAATGCCTGCACTGGTGTTGTGGGATTAAAAAATGCCATGCAAATGACCGAGACGGCCGCTTCCGTTCTCAATGCGAAGGCAAAAGAATTTTTAGTTTGTTCCACCGGACGTATTGGAATCAATCTTCCCATGACGAAGGTCGTCGCTGGAATTAAAAAAGCAGTGAAGGCTCTCAAACGTGATGGAGGACTCGATGCGGCTCATGCAATCATGACCAGCGATTCGAAACATAAGTCATACGCCATTGAATTTGAGATCGATGGCAAAAAGGTCCGTATCGGAGGAATCGCAAAAGGGGCTGGAATGATTCACCCCAATATGGCGACGATGCTCTCTTTTGTGACGACAGATGCCGTCATTGATAAAAAATCGCTTCAACGCGTCACCGAAGATGCCGTTGAAATGACTTTCAATCGAATCTCTGTGGATGGTGATACTTCGACCAACGATACTGTGATCGTCCTCGCCAATGGAAAAGCAGGCAATGCCCCGATTCGAGCCCATCACCCATCACGAGAGCTTTTCAGAACCGCTCTCACGCATGTGATGAAGGTTCTTTCCCGAATGATCGTTGAAGATGGAGAAGGAATCAGCAAGGTCGTCGATGTCAGCGTCAAAGGAGCCGCCTCTGCTGCGGATGCTAAAGCTGCTGCTCAAGCGATTTCCACTTCCGCCCTTGTTAAATGTTCCTGGTGTGGTGGCGATCCGAATTGGGGTCGAATCATGGACGCCATTGGCTATTCCGATGCCAAAGTAAAAGAGGAACTGGTTGAAATTTATTTCGATGGTCTCCTGGCTGTCAGTAATGGTCGAGCCACGAAGATTCCGGTGAAACGTCTTAAGAAAGTGATGTCCAAAAGAAACTTTACCATCACGGTTCAACTCCATTTAGGAGCCGGAGAATATTCAATGGTCACGACCGACTTCACTGAAAAATACGTCGAATTTAATAAAGGCGAATAAGCCCGTTCTTTTTCCATGAACTCCTCCTCTCAATTTGTTCAAGCCTGCCAAAGAATCCTTGAAGGGAAAAATCGAGTTCTCCTGATTAAGTATGGTGGTTCGGCGATGGAAGATTCAGCCAGAGTCGATGAAGTTTTGGATGATATCGCCCTGATTCGAAAAATGGGATGGAACCTCGTGATTGTGCATGGGGGAGGAAAAGCGATTTCCAAAGCGATGCAGGAGTCGGGATTACAGCCTCAATTTGTCGATGGTCTTCGTGTAACGGACGACGCCAGCATGAAAGTCGTGGAAAAAACCTTAGACCAACACGTTAATCCCGAAATTGTTCAAAAGCTAAAACAACGCGGCATTGAGGCTCTCAGTGTCTCTGGAAAATCGGTCCTGAAAGCTGAAAAACTACTCTACTACCAGGAAAAGACCGGCAAAGAACTCGATCTCGGACAGATTGGCGATGTCTCCCAAGTCGAAGTCGGGCAACTTTCTTTGCTCTTAGACGAAGGAAAGACTCCTGTTATTTCTCCCGTGGGACTAGGAGACCAAGGACAATCATTCAATATTAATGCGGATATTGCCGCTGCAAAAATCGGGGCAGCCCTCAAAGTTGACTCGCTTATTTTTCTCTCAGATGTCCGTGGAATTCTCCGAAACTTTAAAGATCCCGAAACCTTGATTTCGGATTTGAATCCCGAAAAAGTTTCTGCACTGAAAAAAGAAGGGATCATCGATGGCGGAATGATTCCAAAAGTAGATTCAGCCGTTCAATCGCTCCGAGATGGAGCCAAAAAAATTTACTTTCTGGATGGAAGACATCCTCACGTTTTGATCGAAAAACTTTGGATGGGAATCGATCACGGAACGACGATTCAACTTTAATCTCAAACCAAAGACAAAAGAATTTTATCACAAAGAAAACGAAGTAAACGGAGAAAAATTCAGTTTATCTTCGTCAATTGAAAAACACTCTAATAGGGAATCATGCAACTCAAAACCATTCAGATATCTTTTTCTTTTTTTCCTGAGTTCCCTATTGAAATAGAGTTAAACCCTACTTGTTTCCAATCCCTATGAACCCTGTCATCACAGACTACGAAAAATATGTCGTTCCTTCGTATGCGAGATCCTTAGTGATCACTCATGGCAAAGGGACTGAAGTCTGGGATGATTCAGGAAAGCGCTACCTTGATTTTGGTGGAGGCATCGCCGTCAATTGCCTGGGCCATGCCCCCCAAGTGGTCGCTGAGACGCTTCGTCGTCAGGCTTCGGAGCTCATTCACACCTCAAATTTATATTATCACGCTAAACAAGGAGAGCTAGCCCATCGTCTCGTCGATTTAACCGGGCCTGGTAAGATTTTCTTTTGCAATAGCGGCGCCGAGTCCAACGAGTGCCTTTATAAGCTTGCACGACGTTTTGGAGATGAAAGCGGACGCTTTGAGATCATCACCGCTCACAACTCCTTTCATGGCCGAACTTTAGCCGGAATCGCGGCAACGGGTCAGGATAAAATCAAAAAGGGATTCGGTCCCCTGATGCCTGGGTTTGTTCATGTTCCTTTTAATGATTTAGAGGCCGTCAAAAAAGCGATCACCCCAAAAACAGTTGCAGTCTTAATTGAGGGAATCCAAGGTGAAAGCGGAGTTTATCCAGTCTCCCCTGAGTTTCTTCTGGGGCTACGAAAGCTTTGTGATGAGCAAAAACTTCTTCTTCTCATGGATTGCGTTCAATGCGGCATGTTCCGCACCGGCAAGTTCATGAGTTACGAGGAGATCTTAAAAAATCATCCCGAAGGAAAAACTTTTCTTCCTGATGCGATTTCCATGGCGAAGTCTTTAGGCAGTGGGTTCCCCATTGGTGCCGCTTGGATTCGAGCTCCTTTTGCAGACCTGCTTCAACCCGGCTCTCATGGAACGACATACGGAGGAACTCCTCTCGCCTGTTCCGTCTCTCTTGCGGTTTTAGATACCATTCAAAACAATAATCTTCCGGCCCATATCGAAGCGATGGGAGAAAAAATAATCACGGCCCTCGCTCCACTTAAAAGTGGACCGCACCTTAAAGAAATCCGAGGAATGGGTGGAATGATCGGCATTGAAACCGACAAAACAGGCGCGGAAATGGCCCTTCTTCTTCGGGAAGATGGCCTTATGGTGGCTCCTGCCGGAGGAAACAACTTTCGACTTCTTCCTCCCTACAATGTCAAAATAGAAGAGATCGACGAAGCATTGGCGATTTTAAAACGGAGACTGTCATGAAACTTTCTAAAAATCTTTTAAAAATTAAAGACCTCTCCAAAGAAGATGTTTCCTTTATTTTTAAATCGGCTGCCCAATTTAAGGCAAATCGTCAAAGTCCTTCTCGTTTTCCTCTCCAAGGACAGAGCTGGGGATTGATCTTTAGTAAATCCTCCACCCGAACCCGCGTCTCCTTTGAAGTCGCTGTTCGTGAACTCGGAGGCTCTCCAATGTTCCTGAGTTCGCAGGATATTCAACTCGGACGAGGCGAACCGATCAAGGATACCGCTCGAGTGATGGGAAGAATGATTCATGGGGCGATTATTTTTTTACAACAAGGGAAGTTGAATAATAAACGT